>NZ_JAPSKZ010000222.1 GCF_031181185.1 Phenylobacterium sp.
CGACACGGTCTATGTCGGCCAGACGATCGGGCGGGTCCACTCGCTGCAGAGCAAGTACCCCGGCGGCATGACCGACCACGTCCACCTTGAGCTGATCGACCGGCGCGGCCGACGGGTCGACGCCACTAACGTGATCACCGCCGAATACGTGGCCAAGGCCGACACCCACGCGGCCGACTAGGCTTCCTGCGTTGACAGGTGGGGTTACAGGCGTAATCTCCCTGCATGCTGCGTATCTCTCCCGCCGAGAGCCAGATCATGGCCGCGCTGTGGACGGACGGCCCGATGTCGGCCGACGAGCTGGTCCGTAAGGTCGGCGAGCCGCAGCAGTGGGGCGAGGCCACCGTCAAGACGCTGATCAATCGCCTGCTCAAGAAGAAGGCCTTGAAGTCGGAACGCGTCGAGGGCCGCACCCGCTATCGCCCGCTGGTGTCGCGGGAAGACTATGTGACCTCGGAAAGCCAGGGGCTGCTGGACCGCCTCTTCTCCGGACAAGTAGCCCCGCTGGTGGCGCATTTCGCCGAGCACAGGGCGCTCTCGCCCGACGATGTCGCCCGGCTGAAGCGGCTCATCGCGGAGCTGGAAGATGGCGACTGACGTCCTCGAGGCCCTGGCCCGCGCCAATGTGGCGGGTTCCCTTGTCCTTCTGCTGGTAATGACGGTCCGCGGACCCGCGCGTCGGATCTTTGGTCCCCAGGCCGCGTATCTGCTGTGGGCGGCGCCCGTCGGCGCGGCCCTGTTGAGCCTCGCGCCCTGGCCCTTCGGAGCGCCGTGGCCTGGCGCCGAGCAGATCACGCTGCGCCCCCTGGTCGAACGCGCCGCCGACGTGCGGCTGCTTGCCGCGTTGTGGCTGGCCGGGGCGGCCGCCGGCCTTGCATTGGCCTGGCGCGCCCAGGCCGCCTTCGAGCGCGAGGCCCGCGACGGCCGTGCAGGGCCCGCCGTGTCCGGCGTGCTGACGCCGCGGGTGATCATGCCCGACGCCGACCCCTACAGCGACGACGAGCGCCGACTGATCCGCGCGCATGAGCGCGAGCACATCAGCCGGGGCGACCCCAAGGCCAACGCCCTGGCCGCCGCCCTGCAGGTGGTCTTCTGGTTCAACCCGCTGGTCCACCTGGGGGTGCGGCTGATGCGCATCGACCAGGAACTGGCCTGCGACGCCGCTGTCCTGCGCCGCTTCCCGAAGGCGCGGCGGCTCTATGCCGAGGCCTTGCTGAAGACGGAGCTCGCCCGCGCCCCGCTGCCGTTCGGCTGCCGGTGGGGCAGCGTCCATCCGCTGGAGATGCGGGTCGCGGCCCTCAAGGGGCAGGGGCGTCATGAGCTGGCGGGGCTCTGGGCGGCGATCGTCTTCACCCTGGCGGCCAGCACCCTGACCTGGTCGGCCAAGCCGGCGGTGCCGGATCCGCCGGAGTTCGCGCCGCCGGCCGACGTCCAGCCGTCGATGTCGGTGCTGCTGCTGGACGCGGCGCCGCAGGCCGAAGGCTAAGCGCGCAGCGCACGCATTTGGAACGCGGATGAAACGAAGCGTGTCCGAATCACTGACTCGCGCCGATTCGAGCTTTGTTCCCTACGAGATGTGGTGGTTCGGCCGGTAGTGGAGCACAAGGGCGGAGTGGGAAATGCTGCGGCGCATCGGCCAGGCGCCCGCCTTGCCTTGACGCGCGAGGGCGCCTTCCTCTATATCGCCCGCTCCCCGCGCGGACGGCCTTCGTCCGCACGTCCTTAAGTTTTACCGCGAAGGTTCTTGCGCCATGTCGCGCCGCTGCGAAATCACCGGTGTTGGTCCGATGGTCGGCCACAACGTGAGCCACTCGAACATCAAGACCAAGCGTCGGTTCATGCCGAACCTGACCAAGGTGACCGTGCAATCGGAAGCCCTGGGTCAGAACGTGACGCTGCGCGTGACCAACGCGGCCCTGCGCACGGTCGACGCCAAGGGTGGCCTCGACGCCGTCCTGCTGAAGGCGCGCGACGAGGTGCTGTCGCCTCGCGCCCTGAAGCTGAAGCGCCAGATCAAGGCCAAGCTCGCCGAGCAACCGGCGGCCTAAGAGCCCGACACAAGCTGTCGTTCCGGAAAGGCCGCCTCTTGGGGCGGCCTTTTCATTTCCGCGCCCAGTCGAACGCCAGCAGCAGGGTGCGCTGGCCGGTGGCCCGACCTTCGTAGACGCCGAAGTTGTCGTCCGAGACCAGATAGAAGCGTACGCCGCCCTGGCCGTTCGCGACGGCCGCCAGGCCTTCCAGGTTGTCGACCGTGAGCGGGCGGCGGATCTCGAGCGAGTCGAGGGTCCTGCCGTCTTGGCCGGTGAGCCGCAGCCGTACGACGTTGCCGGTGAGCGGCGAGAAGCTGCGGAACAGGTAGGCGCGGCCGCCGCCGGGCAGGTTGTCCATGGCGACGAGTTCCGAGCCTTCGACGTCCACCTGGCCTTCGGGCACGCAGGCGTCCGACAGACGGCAGAGGAACAGCCGTCCGTCCTTTTCCAGACCGACGCGGTAGGCGTCCGACCCCACGTCGGGCGCGGCCGCAAGCGCTTCCATGCCCTTGTTGTCCGTGAAATTGGTCGCCGGCGCAGGCGCGGGGCGGGGCAGACCCCCGGTGGGCGGGAAGGCCAGCACCCGGTCCTCCTGCTCGAAGCTGACGACCAGGGTCCCGTCGGCCAAGCGGGCCAGGCCCTCGGAGTCGTAATGGGTCTGGCCGCCGGCATAGAGATCGACGCCGGTGAGGTCCTTAAGCGCGCTGATACGGGCGTCGGCCAGGCCGATCAGCCGACCTTGGGCGTCCAGTACGAGGCGGGCCTCCAGAAGGTCGGCCTGGTCGCCCAGCGCCATGAGGCGGCCGTCGGGCGTCACCTTCAGGTCCGACAGGCCGCCCAGGCGCGAAGTCTGGCGCGACGAGAGCGCCAAACCGCCGGCATAGATGAAGTTCCCGATCCGCGAGCGTTCCGGCGCAGTCGTATCCAGCGGCAGCGGCTGGGCGTCGATCGCGATGGTCGCGCCTAGCGGCACGGGCGCCTCGGGCAGGCGCGGCGTCGGCGTAAGGCACCCGGTGAGCAGCAGCGCGCCCGCGAGCGTCGCCAGCCCGCGCGCCGGCCTCAAGCCGTGGCCCTCCGGACTTCCTTGAAGGTGGAGCGCCGGGGCGGCCCCTGCGGGCCCTGGCTGGTGGGCGGCGGCGCCAGCAGGCCCGCGGTCTTGCGGGTAGCGGCGCGGGGCTCCTCCTCGAAGAGTTCGGCCAGCTGCTCCACCATGGCGCCCGCCAGCTGCTCCACGTCGACGATGGTCACCGCGCGTCGATAGTAGCGGGTCACGTCGTGGCCGATGCCGATGGCGATCAGCTGCACCGGGCTCTTGGTCTCGATCTCGGTGATCACCTCGCGCAGGTGCCGCTCGAGATAATGGCCGGAGTTCACCGACAGGGTGGAGTCGTCCACCGGGGCGCCGTCCGAGATCACCACCAGGATGCGGCGCTGCTCAGGCCGGCCGATCAGGCGCTGGTGCGCCCACATCAGCGCCTCGCCGTCGATGTTTTCCTTCAGCAGCCCCTCGCGCATCATCAGGCCGAGGTTGCGCCGCGCCCGCCGCCATGGGGCGTCCGCAGCCTTGTAGATGATGTGCCGCAGGTCGTTCAGGCGGCCGGGCTGGGCAGGCTTGCCCGCCTTCAGCCAGTCCTCGCGCGACGACCCGCCCTTCCAGGCCCGGGTGGTGAAGCCCAGGATCTCGGTCTTGACGCCGCAGCGCTCCAGAGTGCGGGCCAGGATGTCGGCGCAGACGGCGGCCACCATGATCGGCCGCCCGCGCATCGAGCCTGAATTGTCGATCAGGATGGTGACGACCGTGTCCCGGAACTCGGTGTCCTCCTCCTCCTTGAACGACAGGGGCGCGGTGGGATCGATGATGACCCGCGTGAGGCGGGCCACGTCCAGGACGCCTTCCTCGAGGTCGAAGGTCCACGAGCGGTTCTGCTGGGCCAGAAGCTTGCGCTGCAGGCGGTTGGCCAGGCGCGAGACGACGTTGGAGACCGACGCCAGCTGCTGGTCGAGATAGGCGCGCAGACGCGTCAGCTCCTCGGCGTCGCACAGCTCCTCGGCGGCGACGATCTCGTCGTGCTCGGTGGTGAAGACCTTGTAGGTGACCGCGCGGTTGTCGCCCGACGGGTCGGGCCTCGCGGGCTGGTCGCCCTCGCCCATCTCGGGCGGCTCCTCGGCGTCCTGGGCGTCGGGATCCTCCTGCGCCTCCATCAGCTGGCTGTCGGAGTCCTCGGTCTCGCGGGTGGAGGTCTGCTCCTCGTCCATTGCCGACTGCTGCGGGCTCTGGCTCTCGCCGTCACCTTCGTCGTCGTTGTCGGAGGCGTCGGGCTCGCCCTCGTCCTCGCCGAGTTCGTCCTGATCGTCCTGCTCGGGCGCGTCGGACAGGTCCTCGCCCATCTGCAGGTCGCGGATGATCGTGCGGGCGACCTTCGCGAAGGCCTGCTGGTCGTCCAGGGCGTCCATCAGCCGGTCGAGGTCTGACCCGGCCTTGGCCTCGATCTCGGCGCGGAAAAGGTCCACCAGCGGCCGGGCGCTTGGCGGCGGCGGCTCGCCGGTCAGCCGCTCCCGGGCCATCAGCGCCACGACCTCGGCCAGCGGCGGATTAGCCATGGCCTCGACCTCGTTGAACACCCGGCGCGACCAAGCCTGGTCCATCACCGCCTTCAGGTTCTCGCGCACGCCGCCCATGGCGTTGGCGCCGATCGCCTCGATGCGCGCCTGTTCCAGGCTGTCGTAGATCGGCTGGCCCGTCGCGGACTGAGGGCGCGAGCGGGCGTGGGTGGCCGCGTCATGATGGGCGATCTTGAGCGCCATCTGGTCGGCGAGGCCCCGGATGCGCGAGGCCTCTTGGGGGGTCAGATCCCGGGGCGGATGCGGCAGCACCGCCCGGTTGCCCTGCAGCTGCGGGCCTTCGCCGGAATAGACGATCTCCAGGTCCGGCGTTTCGGCGAGCGAACGGGCGGCGTGCGCCAGCGCGCGCTTGAACGGCTCGAGGGGACTTTCCGGGTTCTTCGCCATCGCGTTCGTCTTAGATCAGGCCTGACCCGGCGGGAAACAAGGAAGTGGCGGAACATCCAAGGCGAAGCCGGGTTCATGCCGCGGGCCG
>NZ_JAPSKZ010000223.1 GCF_031181185.1 Phenylobacterium sp.
GCGGCTTCGCGGCCGCGCGTGGGCCCGGTGGGCCAACCGACGATGTCGTGCTCGGCGTCGTCGGCGAGGGTGGCCAGCACGCCCGGGACGTCGTCGCGCATCTCGAAGCCGCCCGGGGATTCTATGAGGCGCTGTTCGCCGACCTTGCCGAGGGCCAAGTGCGCTGCCTGCGCCGGCTCTACGGCGAGGATTTCCTGGTCGATGACAGTGTCTGGCGCGGCAAGGCGGTGGGGCGGCCGTTCGGGCTGGAAGGCCGCGGACGCGACTTGGAGTTTCGCCTGCTGCACGTGGTGGAGTTTTCCGAATCCGGGGAGATGAAGCGCGAGAACGTGTGGATCGACCTGGCTTCGATCCTCCAGCAGCTGCCGCAGGACTGACGTGATCCAACCCTCGAAGGTCGGTCGCCCGAACCAGAAGCAGCGCACCCGCAAGGATCTGCTGGACGCCGCCGCCCGGCTGGTGCGCGAGGGCCGCCGCCCGAGCCTGGAGGAGGTGGCCGAGGCCGCCCTGGTCTCCCGCGCCACGGCCTACCGCTACTTCCCGAGCGTCGAGGCCCTGCTGTTGGAGGCCTCGGTCCATGTGGCCGCGCCGGACGCTTCCATTCTGGACGACGCGCCGCCCGCCGACGCCCTGGCGCGGGTGCGGAAGGTGGACGCGGCGTTCGACGCCATGATCCTCGCCAACGAGGCGCCCCTGCGCCTGATGCTGGCGCGCATCCTCGAGACCAGCGTCCGGGCCGGAGCCCAAGACCTCCCGGCCCGCCAGAACCGCCGGGCGCCGCTGATCGAGGCGGCGCTGGCGCCGGCGCGAGACGCCTTTGATCCGGAGGCGCTCGACAAGCTCACGGCGGCGCTGGCCATCGTCATCGGCACGGAGAGCTTCGTGGTCACCCGCGACGTCCTGCGGCTGTCGGACGACGAGGCCCGCGAGGTCCGCGATTGGGCGATCGCCGCGCTGATCGGGGCCGCGCGGCGGCGCTAGCCTCGACGGCGGCGCCTGCGCCTGACACCTTGAGGTGCATGACCGAAGAGAGCGCCTCCAACACCGCCCAGATGGCTTCGCCGACCTACCGGCTGGCCGCCCTCGACCAGGACTTCCTGCTCGGCGAGTCGATGCGAGGCGTCCGCTTCCTGCTGGAGTTCGCCAAGGCCGACGAGGCGCTGAAGACGTGGGGCGTGAAGTCCACCATCGTGGTGTTCGGCAGCGCCCGGGTGCGGGAGGACGGGCCCGATCCGCAGCCCAGATGGTACGCCGAGGCCCGCGCCTTCGGCGCGCTCGCCTCGCAGCGGGGCGGCGCCTACCTGGCCGGCGGGCGCGAGCGTCACAATGTGATCTGCACGGGCGGCGGGCCGGGCGTGATGGAGGCCGCCAATCGAGGGGCGGCCGACGTGGGCGCGCCGTCCATCGGCCTGAACATCACCCTGCCGCACGAGCAGGAGCCGAACGCCTATTCGACCCCCGAACTGACGTTCCGCTTCCACTACTTCGCCATGCGCAAGATGCACCTGGCCATGCGGGCCAATGCGCTGGTGGTCTTCCCCGGGGGCTTCGGCACCTTCGACGAGCTGTTCGAGATCCTGACCCTGCGCCAGACCGGCAAGGCGCCGCCGATCCCCATCGTGCTCTTCGACGAGGGCTATTGGCGCAAGGTGATCAACTTCGAGGGGCTGGTGGAGACCGGCATGATCGCGCCTGGCGACCTGGACCTCTTCCACTTCGCCGAGACGGCGGAAGCGGTCTGGGATTGTCTGCTGAAGGGCGGCCTGAAGCCCTACGAGGAGCGGCCGTCCTGGGAGGCCACCCGCGACCGGCGATTAGAGTAGGGCTCCGCGAAGGCCCAGAGGCGGGAGGCGGCGAAGGTCATGGCCGGCGTCAGGACCGCCACCACGGCAAGTCCGAACTCGAATCGCCAGCCCAGGCGCGTCACCAGAAGCCAGGTGAGGCCCTGGGTGCAGGCGAGGCCCAGCAGCGAGACCACCAGGAACCTCAGGAACTGGGCGCCGCGCAGGGCCGGACGACCGAAGGTCAGGCGAGCATTGCCCAGGTAGGAGACGCCGACGGCGCAGAGATAGGCGAGGAAGTTCGCGGTGAGCGGCCCCAGCTCCGCGCCGTGGCGGAAGGCGAGCGCGGCAGCGACGTGCACGCCGGTGGCGGCGAGGCCCACGGCCGCGAACGTCGCGGCCTGACGCGCCAGCACCTTCACACCGGCTTCTCGGCGACGGCCAGGATCGAGACGCCGAACGGCAGGTCGCCGAGGCGTAACAGGCCGCGCTCGGCCGCGAAGATCCCGGCCAGCGTACGGTTGAGGCCCCCGGGCGGAAGAGCCTCGTCATCGCCACCTTCCTGCCTGAGCGCTGTCTTCGCCAGACGGACGGCGGCGATCGGCGGGAAGAGCAGGGTGTTGAAGTGGCTGACCCTGCGCACCCTCAGCCCGGCGGTTTCGATCAGCTCCCGCACCTCGCCGCGCAGATAGCGACGCTTGTGGTGGTGGGCGGCGTCATGGGCGCTCCACATCCAGGCATAGGCGGGCACGGTGATCACCAGCCGGCCGCCGGGGGAAAGCCGCGCCGCCATGGCCGCCACCGCGCCGCGGTCGTCGTTCACGTGCTCGACCACGTCGAAGGCGCAGGCGAGGTCGAAGGGCGCGCCGAAGTCGGGCAGGCCGTCCGGCAGCCAGCCTTCGCGGACGTCGGCCAGGCCGCGGGCTGCCGCATAGGCGCGCGACGGCTCGTCCGGCTCGACGGCGCAGACCGTCCCGAAGGTGCGCAACATCGCCAGGTTGCCGCCCGCGCCGCAGCCCACCTCCAGCAGGCGCGCCTCGGCGGGCAGGCCGAGGCGGGCGATCTCGGCGGTCAGCACGGCGCGGCGGCCGACGAACCACCAGTGGTCCTGCTCGATCTCGCGCAGGCGATCGTAGATGGCGCGTTCCACCGCTAGTCCTCGAAGCCGATGCGCTCGCGCACCAGATAGGTCGGCCGCTGCTTCACCTCCTGGTACATGCGCCCGACGTACTCGCCCAGGATGCCCAGCGCGATCATCTGCAGGGCGAAGGCAAACAGGACGACGACCATCAGCGAGGCGTAGCCTGGTACGTCGCGCCCGACGATCAGCACCCGGCCGATCAGGAACAGGGCGGCCGCGACCGCGACCAGCGCGGCCACGACGCCGACGCCCGTCCAGACGCGCAGCGGGGCGGTCGTGAAGGCGGTCAGGCCATCGAGGGCAAAGCGGCCCAGCTTGCGGTAGCTCCAGCGGCTTTCGCCCGCCGCCCGCGCCGGCCGCACATAGGGCACGCCGGCCTGGCGGAAACCGACCCAGGAGAATAGCCCCTTCATGAACCGGTTGCGCTCGGGCAGGCGCTTCAGGGCCTCGACGACGGCGCGGTCCATCAGACGGAAGTCGCCCGCGCTGTCCGGTATCGGATAGTCCGAGAGCCGGTTGAACAGCCGATAGAACAGCCCTGCCGTGGTCCGCTTGGCGAGGCTGTCGCTGCTGCGGTCGGCGCGCACGCCGTAGACCACGTCGTAGCCCTGCTCCCATAGAGCGAGGAACTCTCCGATCAGCTCAGGCGGGTCCTGCAGGTCGGCGTCCAGCGGTACGACCACGTCGCCAGTGGCGGCCTCGAGGCCCGCGGTGAGGGCCGCCTCCTTGCCGAAGTTGCGGGAGAGCGCCACCACGCGCACACGTGGGTCCGCCGCGGCCCGGACGCGTAGGGCGTCCAGCGTGCCGTCGCGGCTGCCGTCGTCGACGCAGACGATCTCCAGCGCGACGCCCAACGCCGGGGTCACGGCCTGCAGCCGCTCGAACAGCACGTCGAGGCCGGCGACCTCGTTGTGCATCGGAATGACCAGCGACAGCCTCCGGCCGACGCGGCTGCGTTGCGGCGCCATCAGCGTCCTTTCGCCCGGGCGATCCGGCCGTCCAGCAGCGCCGCCACCCCGGCGGCGATGACCAAGGCGCAGAAGAGGTTCGATGGGAAGATGTAGCGGGCGTCCGCCGCGGGCCCGACCAGGAAAAGCAGGGCGACGTTGGCGAAGGCGCCGCCGGTCAGCGCCAGCGCCAGCAGAGCCCGCGGGTCCCTCCGCAGGGCCAGCAGCCCCGTCACCGCCAAGGCCAGGGCGTAGAGCAGCGCCGGCCGACGCCAGTATTCCAGGGCGTTGCGCTCCACATATGCGGTCACCTGGCGCGACAGCTTGGGGCGCGCCAGCTTGAGGCCGTAGTCGTTGACGTCGATCGTGCCGTGGGCGGGATAGAAGACGCCGCGCTTGGCCATGCCGAGCTGCTCCATCGTCACCACCCGCCTGTGGTCGAGATAGCAGCCGAGGTTCTGTGGGATCACCTCGCGCCAGGCGCGCGAGACCGCGCCTGCCCCGTCGGTCTTGAGGATCGGCGGATCGCTGGCGCCCGGCTCGTGCGCCATCTGCTCGTGGCGCGGATCGTAGGCCTCCCGAATCTGGGCCGGCGTGATCGGGCGGCCGTCGGTCACCGCCGGCGGCAGGAAGTTGCGGTCGGCGCAGGCCGAGACGCCCATCAGGTCGAAAAGCTGCAGCTGGTAGACGGTGGTGACGGGCGGCAGGCGCTTGAAGTCGGGCAACCGCCACTGCCAGGAGGCCCAGGCCAGGCCAACCGCGACGACCAGGAAGAGGGCGGTGAGCGCGCGCAAGGCCAGGCCCGGGCGCGGCTCCAGGAACGGGCGCCAGACCATCAGCGGCGCGACCAGAGCGAACAGCGGGAAGGCGTTGTAGCGCAGCGAGACGCTCATCCCGAGCATCAGGGCGGCGGGGACCAGCAGCGTCCAGCTGCGACGCTGCGCGGCCAGCAGCCACAGCCCGAGACTGCCCAGGGCGAAGCTCGCCACCGTCACGTCGCGCCAGTGGGCGAGGGCCACACCCAGGATCGGCGGCACGGCGACGAAGGCCACGGCGAACGCGGCCATAGCGGCCAACGCCCAGAACCGGCTGCGGATCAGGAGGCTGGCCGAGAGCCCCGCGCCCAGGAAGATCAGCGAGGTCTGGAACACGAACAGCCCGCCGACGCCGAGCCCCGCCTTGCGG
>NZ_JAPSKZ010000224.1 GCF_031181185.1 Phenylobacterium sp.
GACGGGGCTGGGCCTCTCCAACCCGGAAGCGGTGATCAAGCTGTTCGCCATGCGCTCGGGCTGCCTGCGCGTGGTGGACCGCAACGCCGGCCTGGCGATGCGCGCACAGGAAGCCGAGCTGGGCGCCGGCGGCGACCTGCGCCGGGGCTCGAACGTCGGCAAGGGTCAGGTGGCCGCCGCCGACTTCTTCATCGTGCCGGACCTGGCGAACTCCAACGCCAACTCCAGCGGGGGCGCGATCGGAGCCGCCGTGGGCGCCTTCGGCGGCCGGCTTGGCATGGCCGGGGCGCTGGCCAGCGGCCTGACGGTGAAGAGCCAGCAGGCCCAGGCGCTGATCACCCTGGTGGACGCGCGCACGACCGAGCAGTTGTACGTGGCCGAGGGCGTGTCGAAGAAGACCGACGTCGGCTTCGGCGGCGGCTACTACGACGGCTGGGGCGCGATCGGCGGCGGTTACGGCAACACCGCCATGGGCAAGGTCGTGACGGCCGCCTACTTCAACGCCTTCGTCGATCTGGTCGGCTACCTGCAGCGCAGCGCGCCCACCGGCGAGCAGGCTTCGCAGGCCGCCGGCATGCAGGCCCAGAAGGTCAAGCAGGCCGTGGTGATGCGGAAGAGCCCGTCGCCCCAGGCCCCGCAGGTGCGCAGCTTCGCCATCGGCGACATGGTCTATCCGACTGGCCAGAAGAACGGCATCTGGTGGGAGGTCGACGACGAGAACGGCAACCGCGGCTGGGTCAGCTCGGCGATGATCGGCCCTGCCTGAGCCTAGGCCGTGGGCGAGGGCGCGCGGCGGGAGAGGTCGCGCGCCTTCGCCAGGCGCCGGACGCCTTCGTCCAGCACGGCGTCGGCCTTGGAGAAGCACAGCCGCACGATGCTGATGACCGGATCCTCCTCATAGAAGGCGGACACCGGGATCGCGGCGACGCCCGCTTCGTGCACGGCGCGCAGGCAGAAGGCGCGGTCCGCCTCGGCGACGCCGGACGCCGGCAGGTCTACGTTCAGGAAGTAGGTGCCCTGGTTGGGCAGCACCGCAAAGCCCTCGCGGCGTAGGCCTTCGGCCAGGCGGTCGCGCGAGGCCTCGAGTTGGCGCGGCATGGTCGTGAACCAGTCGTCCGAGTTTTCCAGCCCCCAGGCCACCGCCGCCTGCAGGTTGGGCGGGGTGGTGAAGGTCAGGAACTGGTGGGCGCGGGCGAGGCTGTGGGTCAGCTGGGGCGCGGCGCACAGGAAACCCACCTTCCAGCCGGTGAGCCCGAACATCTTCCCCGCCGAGCCGATCTTCACCGTGCGCTCCCGCATGCCGGGATAGGCGATCAGCGGCCGGTGCCGGGCGGCGCCGAACACCACCTGCTCCCAGACTTCATCGCAGATGGCGGTGACGTCGTGGCGGACGCAGAGCTCGGCCAGCAGGGCCAGGTCCTCGTCGGGCAGGACCACGCCGGCCGGGTTGATCGGATTGTTCAGCACCACGAAGCGGGTGCGCGCGCCGAACGCCGCCTCAAGCATGGCCCGCGTGAACCGCCAGTCCGGCGGAGCGAGGCGGACCAGACGCGGGACCCCACCGGCCAGCCGGATCATCGGGGCGTAACTGTCGTACAGCGGCTGAAAGAGCACGACTTCGTCGCCGGGCTGGATCAGCGCCAGGAAGGACGCGGTCAGTGCTTCGGTCGCGCCCGAGGTGATGGTGACCTCGCCCTCCCAGTCGAGATCGAGCCCCTGATGGCGGGCGTAGTGGCCCGCCACGGCCTGGCGAAGCTCGGGCAGCCCCCGCATCGGCGGATACTGGTTGTAGCCGTTCAGGACCGCGTCGGCGGCCTTGCGGCGGATGGGCTCCGGGCCCAGATCGTCGGGGAAGCCCTGGCCAAGGTTGATCGCGCCCAGGGTTCGGGCCAGGCCGGACATCTCCTCGAAGATCGTCGTTGGCAGGCTGGAGAAGATCGGGTTGGCCATCGTCGCGAGTTTGGCGGCAGAGTCGGCCCAGCGCTACCGTGAGGGAGGGAAGGTCATGGAAATCGTGGAATTCGAACCCCGCTACGCCGAGGCCTTCCGCACGCTGAACGAGGCCTGGATCTCCAAGCACTTCAGCCTGGAGGCGAAGGACCGCGAGGTGCTGGAGGACCCGCAAGGCAAGATCCTCGACAAGGGCGGGCGGATCTTCATGGCCTTAAAGGACGGCGAGCCCGTGGGCTGCGTGGCGCTGATCCGGATGGCGGACGGCGGCTATGAGGTCGCCAAGATGACGGTCACCGAGGCGGCGCGCGGCTCGGGGCTGGGCAAGCGGCTGATGGAGCGCTGCATCGAGGCCGCGCGCGAGGCGGGTGCGCCGCGGCTCTACCTGGAGACCAACTCCAGCCTGGCCCCGGCGCTTGCGCTGTACCGCGCGATGGGCTTCCGCGACCTCGCGCCGGCCGAGACCGAATACGCCCGCTGCGACGTATGGATGGAGCGGCCGCTCTAGCTCGCACGTTCTTAATTGCGAACGATTATCAATAGCATTACCGTCGGGCCATGCTCGACGACGATGCTTCGCCCCAGCTCCATGGCGAGCGCCTGCTGATCGGCGCGGTGCGGCGCCTGGCCCGACAGTCGGGCTGCGCGGGCGCCCAGGCGCATTTCGAACAGGCGTGCGGCTGGGCGGGCGCCGAGGCCTGCCGGATGCTGGAGGCCTTCGTGCAGCAGCTGGCGCTGCATGGCCGACGGCGGCTGGTGCTGTCGCTGCCGGGCGATCCGGAGGTGACCGCGGACGAGCGGGCGATCCTGGACGTGTTCGGCTGCGCCCAGGCCGAGGCCTATGCGGCGATGGACGATAGATTGGCGACGCTGCTGGGCGCCGAGCCGCCGGCGTCGCTAGGGGCGGCGACCTGCATCGTCGCCGAGACGCTGGCGATCCACGGCTGCCTGCTGGAGGTTCAGTGCTGGGACGCCAGCACCACGCCCAGCAGCACGGCGGCCCAATGGGCGCCGGCGGCGGCCACCACATGGCCGTGCCAGATGGCGCGGGCGAACTTCAGACGCTTGTTCACGTAGAAGATCACGCCGGTCGAATAGAGGACGCCGCCGGTCACGAGCAGGACGAAGGCGTACCAGGCCAGGCTGTCGATGATCGGCTTCAGGGCGATCACCACGAGCCAGCCGAGCGCCAGGTACATGGCCACCCAGAACTTCCGGTCCAGGCCCTTGAGGAACAGCTTGCCCAGCGCGCCAAGCGTGGCGATCGACCAGACCGCCGCCGTCATGCCCCAGCCCCAGGCGCCGGGCAGGCCCAGGGTGAAGGGCGTGTACGAGCCGGCGATCATCAGGAAGATGCCCGCGTGGTCCAGCCGGCGTAGCGTCGGCCGGTACTGCGGCTTGGCGAAATTGTAAGCGGTCGAAAAGCCCAGCATGGCGAGCACGCCGGCGGCGTAGATCGAGACGCCCACCACCTGGCTGATGGAACCCTTCGTCACCGCGATGGTGAGCAGCACGATCCCGCCCACCAGGGCGAGCGTCAGGCCGACCACGTGCACCACGAGGTCGGCGCACTTGGCGGCGGGCGTCGGATAGTGGCGGGGCGGGTAGGGCTTGGGCGTGGAATTCGTCATGGCCTGGACTCCATACGCCCTTCACGTGTCACGCGCGTGGCGCCGGCGTCCAGGCCGATGAAGATAAATTTCGGTTGCCGGTTCTTTCGGCGGACGAAGCGCGGCTAGTCCTCGCGGGCGCGCTTCTTCCGGAACGACGGGTTCAGCACTTCCTTGCGCAGGCGGATGGACTTCGGCGTCACCTCCACCAGCTCGTCCTCCTCGATATAGGCGATGGCCTGTTCGAGGGTGAGGCGGCGCGGCGGGGTCAGGCGCACGGCCTCGTCCTTGCCCGAGGCGCGGACGTTGGTCAGCTGCTTGCCCTTGATGGGGTTCACGTCGAGGTCGTCGGAGCGGCTGTTCTCGCCGATGATCATTCCCTGGTAGGTCTTCTCGCCGGCGCCGACGAACATGGTCCCGCGCTCTTCGAGGTTCCACAGTGCATAGGCCGCGGTCTCGCCGTCGGTGTTCGACACCAGCACGCCCTTGGGACGGCCTTCGATGGCGCCCTTGTGCGGCTCGTAGTGGCTGAACACGCGGTTCAGCACGCCCGAACCGCGGGTGTCGGTCAGGAACTCGCCCTGGTAGCCGATCAGCGAGCGCGACGGGCACATCAGCTGGATGCGGGTCTTGCCGGCGCCCGAGGGGCCCATGTCCTTCAGCTCGGCCTTACGGGCCGACAGCTTCTCGATGACGATGCCGGTGTATTCGTCGTCGACGTCGATGACGACGTCCTCGATCGGCTCCAGGCGCTCGCCGTTCTCGCCGGTCTGGTAGACCACCCGCGGACGCGAGATCGACAGCTCGAAGCCTTCCCGGCGCATGTTCTCGATCAGCACGCCCAGCTGCAGTTCGCCGCGGCCGGCGACCTCGTAGGCGTCGGAGCCCGGCGTCTCGGTCACACGGATGGCGACGTTGGCCTCGGCTTCCTTCAGCAGGCGGTCGCGGATCACACGCGACTGCACCTTGTCGCCTTCGCGGCCGGCCAGCGGGCTGTCGTTGACGCCGACGGTCATGGAGATGGTCGGCGGATCGATCGGCTGGGCCGGCAGCGGCTCGGTGACTTCCAGCGCGCACAGCGTGTCGGCCACGGTGGCCTTGGACATGCCGGCGATGGCGACGATGTCGCCCGCCTCGGCGCCTTCTTCCACCGGCTGGCGCTTCAGGCCGCGGAAGGCCAGCACCTTGGTGATGCGGCCCTGCTCGATCTGCTTGCCGTCGCGGTCCAGCGCCTTGATGGCCATGCCGGCCACGGCCTTGCCGCTCTCGATCCGGCCGGTCAGCAGTCGGCCCAGGAAGGGGTCAGCCTCAATCAGCACGTTCAGCATGCGGAACGGCTTGTCCTTGTTCGCCTCGACGGCGGGCGGCGGCACGTGGTCGACGATCAGGTCGAACAGCGGAGCCAGGTTGTCCGACGGCTGATTCAGGTCGAGCGTCGCCCAGCCGTTGCGGCCCGAGGCGTAGATGTGCGGGAAGTTCAGCTGCTCGTCG
>NZ_JAPSKZ010000019.1 GCF_031181185.1 Phenylobacterium sp.
CCAGCAGTGGCCCAACTACGTGCTGCAGCTCGAGAAGGTGCCGGTGGCGGGCCTCACCTGGTCCAAGCTCGCCGGTGGCGGGACCTCCGAGCCGCCGCCGCCGACCAATCCGCAGCTCGCCTTCACGACCACGTCGCTGACGCTGGCCGAGGGCAACTCGGGAACGACGGCGTTCAGCTTCACGGTGACCCGCACCGGCTCGACCGCCGCCAGCTCGACGGTCAACTGGGGCGTCTCGGGCTCGGGCTCCAACCCGGCCTCGGGCGCGGACTTCCAGGGCGGCGCCCTGCCCTCCGGGACGCTGACGTTCGCGGCGGGCGAGACCTCGAAGACCATCACCGTCAACGTCGTCGGCGACACCACGGTCGAACCCACGGAAGCGTTCACCGTGACCCTGTCCGGCGCATCGGGCGCTACCTTGGGTCAGGCGACGGCGACCGGGACCATCACCAACGACGACGGCTCGACGGGCGGCGGCGGCGGCCAGGTGATCAATTCGCCCGGCCCGGGCTCGGCCCTGACCGGCGGCGCTGGCGCCGACACCCTGAACGCCAGCCAGGGCCAGGACGTGCTGACCGGGGCCGGCGGCGCCGACCACTTCGTCTTCCCCAAGGAGAACTGGGCGCCTGCGCGGATCACCGACTTCGAACGCGGGGTCGACAAGATCGACATCCGCGGGATGCTGGACGCGGTGGGCTACACCGGGACCGATCCGTTCGGAGCCGGCTACCTGAAGCTGATCGACGACGGGGCCGGCGGCACGAAGGTGCTGTTCGACCGCGATGCGACCGGCACGGCCCAGCAGTGGCCCAACTACGTCTTCCAGGTCGAGAAGGTGGCGCCCGGCCAGCTCACCGCCAGCGACTGGATCTTCCAGTAGGCGTCACGTCGCGTAGACCTGCGGGCGCAGCGGCTTGACGCGGACGGCCAGGCCGGGCGCGACCCCGGCCGGCAGCGTCGGGCCATGCGCCTGCAGCTCGACCACCTCGCCCTCGATCAGGCACTCGATCCGCACGTCGGGACCGCGGGCGGCCACCGCCTTGACCTCGGCGGCCAGGCCTGGGCCGTCCGCCGGCGCGAAGGCCACCTCGTCGGGTCGGAAGAACACCTCGACCCGCCCCTCCGGCGCGTTGCTCGGCGCGGGCGATTCCCAGTCCGCGATCCTCAGCCGGTCCTTCTCGACCACCCCCGGCATGCGGCAGGCGGCCCCGAGGAAATCGAAGACGAACGGATCGGCCGGGTGCTCGTAAACCTCGTTCGGCGTGCCCAGCTGCACCAGTTGGCCGTCCTTCAGGATCGCCACGCGATCGGCGAGGTCCAGCGCCTCCTCTTGGTCGTGGGTCACGAACACGGTGGTCACGCCGGCGCGGTCGTGCAGCTCGCGCAGCCAGCGACGCAGCTCCCGGCGCACCTGGGCGTCGAGGGCGCCGAACGGCTCATCCAGCAGCAGCATTCGGGGTTCGATGGCCAGCGCCCGGGCGAGCGCCACGCGCTGCCGCTGACCGCCGGAAAGCTGTGACGGGTAGCGCTTCTCCAGCCCCTCCAGCTGCACGAGCGACAGGAGATGCGCGACGCGGTCGGCGATCTCGGACTTCGACGGCCGATCCGAACCCTTCCGGACCGACAGGCCGAAGGCGATGTTCTGGGCGACGGTCATGTGCCGGAAGAGCGCGTAGTGCTGGAACACCATGCCCACTCGCCGTTTGCGCACCGGCAGGGCGAGGAAGTCCTCGCCGGCGAAGCGCACCTCGCCCGCGTCGGGCTTCTCGAGGCCGGCCAGGACGCGCAGCAGCGTCGTCTTGCCCGAGCCCGACGGGCCTAGCAGCGCCAGGAACTCCTTCTCGCGCGCTTGCAGCGAAACATCCCTCAGCGCCGGGAAGCGACCGAAGGCCTTCGAGACCCCGCGGATGTCGAGCGCCAGGTTCGAGCTAGTGTCGTCGTCGGGCCGAAAGTTCACCGGAATGACGCCATTCGAGGACGGTCTTGAGGACCAGGGTGACGAGTCCGAGGCCGGCCAGGATGGAGGCCGCCGCGAAAGCGCCGACGAATTCGTAGTCATTGTAGAGCACCTCGACATGCAGCGGCAAAGTCGTCGTCAGACCCCGCACGCTGCCGGAAACCACGGAGACCGCGCCGAACTCGCCCATGGCGCGGGCGTTGCAGAGCAGGACGCCGTACAGCAGCGCCCAGCGGATGTTCGGCAGGGTGATCCGCCAGAAGGTCGTCCAGCCGCCGGCGCCGAGCGTCAGCGCGGCGGCCTCCTCGTCCGAGCCCTGGTCCTGCATCAGGGGGATCAGCTCGCGGGCGACGAACGGCAGGGTCACCAGCACCGTGGCCAGCACCAGGCCGGACGTGGCGAAGATGATCTTGATGTCGTGATCGATCAGCCATTCGCCGAACCAGCCCTGGGCGCCGAACAGCAGCACCCAGACCAGGCCCGACACCACCGGCGACATCGAGAACGGCAGGTCGATGAAGGTGACCAGCAGGCTCTTGCCCTTGAACTCGAACTTGGCGATCGCCCAGGCGGCCGCGACGCCGAACACGGCGTTAAGCGGCACGGAGATCGCTGCCACGGTAAGGGTCAGCTTGATCGCCGCGATGGCGTCGGGCTGCTTCAGGGGCTCGAGATAGGCGGCCCAGCCCTCCGACAGGGCCTGCTGGAACACGACGGCCAGAGGCAGCACGATCAGCACGCCCAGCACCGCGACCGTGAGGGCCAGGAACAGGGGCCCGAGGCCCGGCAGGCGAACGGTCGGGCTCATGCCCGCCCCCGCTTCGCCAGGAACACCTGGGCGGCGTTCACGGCCAAGAGGGCGCCGAACGAGATGACCAGCATGGCCAGGCCCACCGCAGCCGCCCCGGCATAGTCGTACTGCTCGAGCTTGATGACGATCAGCAGCGGCGCGATCTCGGACTTCAGCGGCATGTTGCCGGCGATGAAGATCACGCTGCCGTACTCGCCCACGGCCCGCGCGAACGCCAGGCTGAAGCCCGAGAGCAGCGACGGCGCAAGCGTCGGCAACACCACCAGCCAGAACCGCTGCAGGTTGGTCGCCCCCAGCGTCTGGGCGGCCTCTTCCACCTCGACGTCCAGGTCTTGCAGCACCGGCTGCACCGTGCGCACGACGAACGGCAGGCCGATGAACACCAGGGCGATGAAGACGCCGACCGGGTTGTAGGCGGTCTTGATCCCGAGTTTGGCGAACGGCTCGCCGAGGATCCCCGTCGGCGCATAGATCGCCGTCAGCGCGATGCCGGCCACCGCCGTCGGCAGGGCGAACGGCAGATCCACGAAGGCGTCGATGAGCCGCCGCCCCGGGAATTCGTATCGGGTCAGGGTCCAGGCGACGAGCAGGCCGATGGGCACGTTCGCCAGCGCCGCCAGCGCCGCAGCCCCGAAGCTCAGGCGCAGCGAGGAAAGCACGCGTGGCTCGGTGAGCGCCGACCAGACGCCCGACAGTCCCAGCTCCCAGGGCCGCAGGATCAGCGCCGTCAGCGGCAGCACCACCAGCAGGCCGAGGTAGGTCAGGGTCCAGCCCATGGCGAGGCCGAAGCCCGGCAGGATGCTGGGCTGCACCCATCGGGCCCGAACCCGTCGGGGCGGTTCGGCCAGAGCGGCGATCGTCATCCCAGGCCTAGCGCTTGTAGATGCGGTCGAAGACGCCGCCGTCGGCGAAGTGGGTCGCCTGGGCCTTCTTCCAGCCGCCGAACTGGCCGTCGACGGTCACCAGCGGGATGTTGCGGAACTTGGACCGGTACTTGGCGAGCGCGGCTTCGTTGCGCGGCCGGAAGTGGTGCTTGCCGATCAGATCCTGCGCCAGGGGGCTGTAGAGGAAGTTCAGGTATCCCTCAGCCTGGATGCGGGTCTTCTTGCGGTCGACGTTCCTGTCCACCAGCGCCACCGTCGGCTCGGCCAGGATCGACAGGCTGGGATAGACGATGTCGAACTTGGGCCCGAACTCCTCGAGCGAGAGATAGGCCTCGTTCTCCCAGGCGATCAGCACGTCGCCGATGCCGCGCTCCGCAAACGTGGTGGTGGAGCCGCGCGCGCCGGTGTCCAGCACCGGCACGTTGCGGAACAGCTTGGCCAGGAAGGCTTCCGCCGTCTGCGGAGAGCCGCCCGGCTGCTTCAGCGCCCAGGCGTAGGCCGCCAGGTAGTTCCAGCGGGCGCCGCCCGAGGTCTTGGGGTTCGGCGTGATGACGCTGATCCCCGGCTTCGCCAGGTCGCCCCAGTCGCGGATCTTCCAGGGATTGCCCTTCCGCACCAGGAACACGATCGTCGAGGTGTAGGGCGCGGAGTTGTTCGGCAGCCGGCTCTGCCAGTTTGGCGGCAGGAGCTTGGCCCGCAGCGCGATCTCGTCGATGTCGTAGGCCAGCGCCAGGGTCACCACGTCAGCCTGCAGGCCGTCGATCACCGCCCGCGCCTGGCGGCCCGAACCGCCGTGGCTCTGGTTGATGTTCAGGCTCTGGCCGGTGCGGCCCTTCCAGTAGCTGGCAAAGGCGGTGTTCACCTCCTTGTAGAGCTCGCGGGTCGGATCGTAGCTGACGTTGAGCAGGGTCAGTCCGCGGGCCTTGGACTGGGCCTGCGCCGCCCCGGGGAGGAGGAGCGGCGCAGTCCCAGCCGCCGTGATGCCTGCAGCTCCCACGCTGAGCAGGCGGCGACGCGTGAAGTTGGTGTCCGTCATCGTGGTCAGGTCCCGTCGAGGGGTTGTCGGTCAGAAGGCGTACTGGGTGCGGAAGGACCAGATGTTCAGGTCCTGGCCGATCTGAGCCCCTGCGGGGGGCGTGAGGGCGCCGGCGCCGAAGGCCGTCCCGCCGGGCGACAGACGATCGACCTCCACGCGCTGGTAGTCGGCGAGGAAGCGGACGTTGTTGTTCGGGTACCAGTTGAGCCCGACCGTGATGATCTTCTGCTCGCCGCCCCGAACGGCCGAGGCGGTGGGGGCCGTGTCCGGCGCGCCGGCGTTGAAGTTCAGGTCCAGGTCGGAGTAGCGGGCCGCCAGCTCCCAGACGCCCCAGCTCCCGGAGCCCAGCTTGAACGGGTTCTCCACCCGCGGGCTGTCGAAGCCGCCGTTGGCCGCATTGTAGCGCCGCGGCTGACCCGTGATCGTCCAGGCGCCCTGCACGTACCAGCCGGCGAACTCGGGATCGGCCAGGGCGCCCGTGCGGCGCTCCACGTCGATCCAGAAGTGCTCGCCCTGCAGGCTGAAGTTCTTCCACTGGTAGGCCGCTTCGACGCCCAGCGCCGTCAGTCCGTCGGCGTCGATGCTGCCGGTGTCGACCAGCCGGGCGCCGTCGACGCGGAGCTCGGGGCGTTCGCGCAGGCGCACCGGCGTCGCCGCCCCGCCCGGCGGGATGTCCGCGCCCGTGGCCGCCGGATTGATCACCAGGTTCGCGTTCACGCCGACCTGGATCAGGCTGTCCAGCGTCTTGTACGGCACATAGGTCGCCCGGATCACGGCGCCCAGCTGCTCGTCGAAGCTGGAAACGCCGATGGTGTTCCCGGTGACGTTGGCGCCGAACGACCAGCGCTCGCCGTTGGCCAGCACCGCCGCGCCCGTCCGCCCGTCGCCGCCCGCGAAGCCGCGGACGAGTTCGGCCACCGCCGCCCGTTCCGGGAACAGCGACGCGGTGTTGGAGGTCGCGTCCTCGAGGCCTGTGGTCGGCGCGAACGCGCCCACCCGGAAGCGCAGGGGCTTGAGCCCAGCGTATTCGATGTAGGCGTTGGTGATCTTGCCGGCTTCCTCGACGCCCGAGCCGCCGAAGTCGAACAACAGGTTGTAGTTCCAGTCGCTGAACGCCTTGCCTTCGATGCCGAAGCGCACGCGCCGGAAGTTGGTGCCGTCCGCCAAGTCGCGGGCCCGATCGGCCTCGGCCGCGTCACCCACCGAGCCGCGGCGGAAGTCGCTGCCGGGCGGGCCGGCGCTGCGCTGGTCGTAGTGGGCTGCGTCGAGCTGGACGATTCCGCGCAGCGAGGCGGTGAACGCGCCGTCGCCAGAGGCGATCGTCGGCCGGCCGTTGGCGATCGACACCGTCGTGGCGGCGACCTGGTCGCGGATGGCCTGGTCCGAGGCCGCCCCTTGCGCCTTGAGGTCCAGGATCTGCTGCTCGAGCTCGTCATTGCGCCGTTCCAGCGCATCGAGGCGGCCGATCAGGGCCAGCAGTTGCTCCTGGCTGATGCCGGTCGGCTGGCCGTTGGCCGTCGCGACCGCCTGCGCCATCGCCGAGGGCGCAGCGCTGCAAAGCAACGCCGCCAGGGCGAGGCTTTCCCCTATCCGTTTCGATCGTCCAGGCGCGGTCATGCCTCTCCCCTCCGTGATGTCGGAGGCGAAGCTATTCCGCTAAATCCTATGAGAGAAGTAGGATTAGACTCTCAGCCTATGCAGAAATTCTAAACCCTACTCCGCGGCCAGTAGAGCGCGCCCGGCGGTGAACGAGGTCTTCTCGGCCAGTTCGGCTTTGGCGGCCTCGTATTCCTCGGCCAAGCGGGCCACCAGCTCGGCGGCGGACGGCACGTCCTTCACCGCGCCGATGCCCTGGCCGCAGCCCCAGATGTCGCGCCAGGCCTTGGACTTCTGGTTGCCGCCCGAGCCGAAGTTCATTCGCGACGGGTCGCTTTCCGGCAGGTTGTCCGGGTCCATTCCGGCCGCCCGGATCGACGGCGCCAGGTAGTTGCCGTGCACGCCGGTGAAAAGGTTCGAATAGACGATGTCGTCGGCGCCCGAGGCCACGATCATGTCCTTGTAGGCCTGTTCGGCGTTGGCTTCTTGAGTGGCGATGAAGGCCGAGCCGACATAGGCCAGGTCGGCGCCCATGGCCTGGGCGCCCAGGATGGCGCGGCCGTTGGCGATCGAGCCCGAGAGCGCGATCGGGCCCTGGAACCACTCGCGCACCTCCTGAACCAGCGCAAACGGCGACAGCTTGCCGGCGTGGCCGCCCGCGCCGGCGGCGACCGTGATCAGCCCGTCCGCCCCCTTCTCGATCGCTTTGCGGGCGAAGCGGTCGTTGATCACGTCGTGCAGCACGACGCCGCCATACGAATGGACCGCGGCGTTCACGTCCTCGCGCGCGCCCAGCGAGGTGATGACCACCGGCGCCTTCCACTTGGTCGAGATTTCAAGGTCGTGTTCGAGCCGGTCGTTGGTCTTGTGGACGATGTGGTTCACGGCGAAGGGCGCCGAGGGCCGATCCGGGTTGTCGCGGTCCCACGCGGCCAGTTCCTCGGTGATCCGGTGCAGCCATTCGTCGAGCAGGCTGGCCGGCCGCGCGTTCAGCGCGGGGAACGAGCCCACGATGCCCGCCTTGCACTGGGCGATCACCAGGTCGGGCCCCGAGATGATGAACAGCGGGCTGCCGATCACCGGCAGGCGCAGGCGGTCTCGAAGAACGGGCGGCAGGGCCATGGCTACCTCGAACAGTTGTTAGATTTACAACGTATGTAAAAGCGCCGCAGCCGGCAAGACGCATTTGTCGCTGGACTGACGCTACGGCCGCCTAGGAGGCTTCGTCTAATTTCCAGGGGAGGACAACCACATGCCCGAAGCTCTGATCATCGACGCCTGCCGCACGCCGCGCGGCATCGGCAAGGTCGGCAAGGGGGCGTTGGCCGACTTCCACCCCCAGCACCTGGCCGCCACGGTCCTGAAGGCGATCGCCGAGCGCAACCAGCTGAAGACCGAGGAAGTCGACGACATCATCTGGGGCACCTCCTCCCAGCGCGGCAAGCAGGGCGGCGACATGGGACGGATGGCGGCCCTCGACGCCGGCTACGACACCCGCGCCAGCGGCGTCACCCTGGACCGCTTCTGCGGCTCGGGCATCACCGCGGTGAACCTGGCCGCGGCCCAGATCATGTCGGGCATGGAGGACCTGGTCATCGCCGGCGGCACCGAGATGATGTCCTACACCGCCGCCACTGCCAGCATGCAGGGCCCGGACGGCGGCCCCGCCCTGATCGATTCCGGCAACACCCGCCTGCGCGCCAAGCACCCGCAGTCGCACCAGGGCGTCTGCGCCGACGCCATCGCGACCCTGGAAGGCATCAGCCGCGAGGCCCTGGACGAGCTGGCCTACGTCAGCCAGCAGCGGGCGGACAAGGCGATCAAGGAAGGCCGTTTCGACCGCAGCGTCGTGCCGGTCTATCGCGACGACGGCACAGTGGCCCTCGATCGCGAGGAATTCCCCCGTCCGCAGACGACGCTGGAGGGTCTCGCGGCCCTGAAGCCTTCCTTCGAAGCGATGGCCAACGCGCCGCTTGACGACCAGGGCACGACGCTGGCCGGCCTGATCAACCGCGTCTATCCGGACCTGAAGATCCGCCACTTCCACCACGCCGGGAACTCCTCGGGCGTGGTGGACGGCGCGGCCGCGGTGCTGCTGGCCTCGCCCGAGTACGCCAGGAAGAACGGCCTGAAGGCCCGCGCGCGCGTCGTCGCCATGGCCAATGTCGGCGACAGCCCGACCCTGATGCTGAACGCCCCGGTCCCGGCGGCGAAGAAGGTGCTCAAGAAGGCCGGCCTGACGCCCGACGACATCGACCTGTGGGAAATCAACGAGGCCTTCTCGGTCGTGGCCGAGAAATTCATCCGCGACCTCGAGCTCGACCGTGAGAAGGTCAATGTGAACGGTGGCGCCATGGCGCTGGGCCACCCGATCGGCGCCACCGGCTCCATCCTGATCGGCACCATCGTGGACGAGCTGGAGCGGCGCGACCTCAAGCGCGGCCTGGTCACCATGTGCGCCGCCGGCGGCATGGCCCCGGCGATCATCGTCGAACGGGTCTAGCTCACCGTCTCCCCCTGCGGGAGAAGGTGTCGCCTGAAGGGTGACGGATGAGGGGTCGCACGGTGATGTCCGCGCGACCCCTCTTCGTTCGGAGAGGGGACTACTGCGGCGGCTTCTTCGTCCACTTTTCCAGCAGCCGCGCCGCCGCGTCGCGGCCGCCGATGCCGAAGGCGAGCGCCGCCGCCACGGCCGCCGAGCCCAGGATCAGGCCGAACGCCAGGATCACGATCTCGTCGGCGATGCCCATGAAGCGCAGGCCCATGGCGGTCGCGAGCGCGATGGTCGCCCACTTCACGATGTCGGAGGCGAAGCCGTCGGCGCCGTTGGTTGAGCGGTCGATCAGGGCGGCGAGGAAGTTGGCGGTGATCACCCCGATGGCGATGATCACCCCGCCGAACAGCACATGGCCGGCAAGCTCGAGGATTTCCGCCAGCATCACCGCGATCGCCGCAAAGGCCAGCAGGCGCGCGGCCTCGACCGCCGAGAACAGCATGATCGCCACGAGCGCGAGGCGGGCCACCACCTTCGACGGCGTGATGCGCGACAGCTGAGCCGCAGCGTCGGCCTCGAGCGGCTCTTCGGCGGCAGGCCCGATACCCAGCCCCTGCAGGCTGCGGTCGAAGCCCAGCGACGGCAGCAGCTGTTCGATCAGGCTCGCCACCCAGCGGCCGATCACGAAGGCGATGGCCAGCACGATGGCGGCGGCCAGCACTCTCGGCAGGGCGTCCAGCACGGTCGCCAGCACCGCGACGGCCGGATCCGAGATCGCGCTGACGCCCAGCTGCTGCAGGGCCGCGATGGTCACTGGAATGATGATCAGCACGAAGACCAGCGTGCCCACCGTGCGCGACAGGCCCGAGGCGCCCGTCACCCGCGACAGGCCGGCCTTCTCCAGCCACGAGTCCAGCCGCGCGGCGGCGAGGCCCGCCTCCACGACCCGCCGCGCCAGCGTCGCGACGATGAAGCCCACGAAGAAGATGACCACCGCCCCGATCAGGTTCGGGATGAAGGCGGCGACCTCCAGCAGCAGCCCGTTCAGCGGCGCCACGATGCTGGTCAGCTCCAGGGTCGTCAGGGCCCCGATCAGACCGATCAGCAGCACCAGCCAGTAGGCCAGTTGCCCGAGCTGGTAGCCCACGGTCTCCTTCGGGTCGGCGCCGGCGTTGTGCTGCTTCACGCCGGGGATGCGATCGATCAGCCGCGCCAGGCCCCACTGCGCCGCCTTCGCCAGGAAGTGGGCGGCGATCAGGATGACGATGGCGATGGCGATGCGCGGGCCCCAGTCCATCATCATCTGCTGGCTGCGGTAATAGTCGAGCGTCGGCATGGCGTCCTCCCGGTCTTCGAGGCCCAGCATAGCCATGAATCGGCCCGGCCCGCGATCACGCTGGGTGAACTTGACGCGCGCGGGCGCGGGGGCCCATGTGCCGCCATGTCCGACACACGCCTCCTGGACCCCGGATTCACCCCTGCGGGCGAGGACGCCTGGCGCGCGCTCGTCGCCAAGACGCTGGGCGACAAGCCGTTCGACAGCCTGGTGAAATCGACCGTCGAGGGGTTGGCGATCCAGCCGCTCTACGCCCAGGCGCCGCAGCCCGCCGCCTTCCCGCCGCGCCCGTTCGACGCCGAGCGCCCTTGGGACATCCGGGCGGTTTCCGCCCATCCAGATCCGGCGCGCGCCAACCTCGAACTGCTGGCCGACCTGGAGGCTGGGGCGGCCTCCGTCACGCTGAAGATTGATCCGGCCGGCCAAACGGGCGTCGCCGTGGGTTCGGCCGAGGGTCTCGCGACCGCGCTCAAGGATGTAATCGTCGAACTGGCGCCGGTGGGGCTCGACGCGGGCTTCCTGGGGCCCAGGGCCGCCGACTGGCTGCACGCCTTCGCCAAGTCCTCGCCCGGCGCGAAGCTGAACTTCCACCTGGATCCCTTGAGCGCCTTCGCCGAGGCCGGCGGCAGCGAGGGTCCGATCGAGAGCCACCTGGTCAGCGCCGCCACCGTCGCCGCGCGGCTCGCGCAGCCCTATCCGCACGCCCAGCTGTTCCTGGCCTCCGGCCGTGTCGTCCACGAAGCCGGCGGAGGCGAGGCGCTCGAGGTCGCCTTCGCCGCGGCCGCCGCGGTCGCCTACGCCAAGGCGCTGGTCCGCGCGGGCGTCGCGATGGACGAGGCTTTCGCCCGCATCACCCTGGGGCTCTCCGCCGACGCGGATTACTTCGTGACCATCGCCAAGCTGCGCGCCGCTCGGGTGGTCTGGGCGCGGATCGCCAGCGCCTGCGAGGCCAGCCCGCAGGCCCGCATCGAGGCTCGCTCCTCGCGCCGGATGCTGGCCGCCAAGGACGCGTTCACCAACATGATCCGCCTGACCGCCGCCGGCTTCGGCGCGGCCGTGGGCGGGGCCGATGCCGTCCAACTGGGCGCGTTCACCGACGCGCTGGGCCTGCCGACCGCGTTCGCGCGCCGCCAGAGCCGCAACACCCAGCTGGTGCTGATGGAAGAGGCCTTCCTTGGCCGCGTCGCCGACCCGGCCGCGGGTTCCGGCTACATCGAGGGGCTGACCGACCAAATCGCGCGCGCCGCCTGGGCGAAGTTCCAGGCGATCGAGGCCGCCGGCGGCCTGATCAAGGCGCTCGAGACCGGCGAGGTCGCCCGCGAGGTGGAGGCCGCCAACGCTGCCCGAGGCGAGCTGAAGATCGTGGGCGTCACCGCCTTCCCGCCCGCCGAGGACGCGCCGGTCGAAGTGGAGCGCGCCACGCCCAAGGCCGTGGAAGCGCCGTCCGTGCGCCTGCCCGGCCCTGACAGCCGCTGCTCGCCGCTCAAGCCCATGCGGCTCTCCGAAAAGTACGAGGCCGCCCAATGACCGGCTTCCCAGATTTCTCCGCCCTGCCCTTCGACGCCGAACGCGCAGGCGTCCCGCCCGTGACCGGCGCCGCCTGGGACACGCCAGAGGGCATCCCCGTCCGACCGGGTTACGGCCCGGCCGACGCCGAGGACTTCGCCAGGCTCGCCGGGTATCCCGGGCTCGCGCCCTTTGTCCGCGGTCCGTACCCGACGATGTACGCGACCAATCCGTGGACCATCCGCCAGTACGCGGGCTTCTCCACGGCCGAGGACTCCAACGCCTTCTACCGCCGCAACCTGGCGGCCGGTCAGATGGGCCTGTCCATCGCCTTCGACCTGGCCACCCACCGCGGCTACGACTCGGACCATCCGCGTGTGCCCGGCGACGTCGGCATGGCCGGCGTGGCGATCGACAGCATCCTCGACATGCGCACGCTGTTCGACGGCATCCCGCTCGACAAGATGAGCGTGTCGATGACGATGAACGGGGCGGTGCTGCCGATCCTGGCGCTCTACATCGTGGCCGCCGAGGAACAGGGTGTGCCGCACGAGAAGCTGACCGGCACGATCCAGAACGACATCCTGAAGGAGTTCCTGGTCCGGAACACCTACATCTATCCGCCCGGTCCCTCGATGCGGATCATCGCGGACATCTTCGCCTACACGTCGAAGGAGATGCCGCGGTTCAACTCGATCTCGATCAGCGGCTACCACATCCAGGAAGCCGGGGCGACGCTGGACCTGGAGCTGGCCTACACCCTGGCCGACGGCATTGAATACGTCCGCGCCGGCGTCGCGGCGGGCATGACCGTGGACCAGTTCGCTCCGCGGCTGTCCTTCTTCTGGAACGCCGGCATGAACGCCTTCATGGAGATCGCCAAGCAGCGGGCCGCCCGCCTGCTCTGGGCCAAGCTCATGAAGCAAGAGTTCGAGCCCAAGGACCCGCGCTCGCTATCGCTGCGCGCCCACACCCAGACGTCCGGCTGGTCGCTGGCCGCCCAGGACGTGTTCAACAACGTCGCCCGCACGGCGATCGAGGCGATGGCGGCCACCGGCGGCCAGACCCAGAGCCTGCACACCAACAGCCTCGACGAGGCGCTGGCCCTGCCCACCGACTTCTCGGCCCGGATCGCGCGCAACACCCAGCTGTTCATCCAGCTGGAGAGCGGTCAGACCCGGGTCGTCGACCCCTGGGGCGGCAGCTACTACGTCGAGGCCCTGACCGCCGCCATCGCCGAGCGGGCGCTCGCCCACATCGCGGAGGTGGAAGCCTTAGGGGGCATGGCCAAGGCGATCGAGGACGGCTTGCCCAAGCGCCGCATCGAGGAGGCCTCGGCCCGCACCCAGGCGCGGATCGATAGCGGGCATCAGACCGTCGTAGGCGTGAACCGCTACCGCCCCGCGGTCGCCGACGAGATCCCGGTGCTGAAGGTCGACAACTCGGCGGTCCGCAACGCCCAGATCGCCAAGCTGAACCGTCTGAAGGCCGAGCGCGATCCCGAGGCGGTCGCCGCCGCCCTCGATGCGCTGACGGCCGGCGCCGCCGGAAACGCCAACCTGCTGGAGCTTGCGGTCGCCGCCGCCCGCGCCAAGGCCACGGTGGGCGAGATCTCCTACGCGCTCGAAAAGGTGTTCGGCCGGCACAAGGCCAAGGCCGATGCCGTGAAGGGCGTGTACCTCCGCGAGTCCGGCGACACGCCGGCGGCCGCCCGCGCCCGCGCCATGGCCGAGGCCTTCCGCCAGGCCGACGGCCGCAAGCCGAGGGTCATGGTCGCCAAAATGGGCCAGGACGGCCACGACCGCGGGCAGAAGGTGATCGCCTCCGGCTTCGCGGACCTGGGTTTCGACGTCGAGATCGGGGACCTTTTCCAGACGCCGGCCGAAGCGGCGGCCGAAGCCGTCCAGGCCGGTGTGCACGCCGTCGGCGCAAGCTCCCTGGCCGCCGGCCACCTGACGCTGGTGCCCGAGCTGAAGGCGGAGCTCGCAAAGCTGGGGCGTCCTGACATCCTGGTGTTCGTCGGCGGCGTCATTCCGCCCGAGGACTTCAAGGCGCTGGAGGAGATGGGCGTGGCGGCGATCTTCCCGCCCGGCACCGTCATCCCCGAGGCGGCTATCGAGGTCCTGGACCGCCTGAACGAGCACCTCGGCTACGCCCAGGAGCAGGCGGCGCAGTAGCCTCGCCCGACAATCGACCCCTCCTTTGCGAAAGCCTGGAACAGGCGTCCTCCGCCTCTGGTTGGCTCCCTGAACCAGATGCCGGAGAGGAACATGTCGGAAGCAGACTCCAACAACCGCTCGGACGTCCCCCGCGACCGGTCCGAGGAGGACCGCAGCTTTGACGCCGAACACGGAGCTCAGGGCGCACCGAACGGCAAGGCGCGGGACCGCGGCTCGAGCGCCGACGCGCCCGGGGCCGACTCCGTGATGCCGGGCCGCGAGTTCGGCGCCGGCAGCCAGGTCGATGACGGTCCTGACGAGACCGCTGGCGCCGGCGGCGCTTGAGGAGAGGGCCATGCCCGATAAGCACCCGAACACCGTCCGCTGGGGCGGACCCGGCGCCAGCCACGAAGACCGCACCAAGCCGATGCCGCGGCCGCAGCCGGGCCAGCCCGAGGGCGCGGCAAGCACCAATCCTCGAGTTAGCCAGGAGTCCGGCGGCGGCGGCGAGCGCGACGAGAAGCACAGCCACGTCGACGCCTTGCGCAGCTCGAAGTCACACACCACCGGCACGCCCAGTCCGACGTCCAGCGACGACTGGCGGCGCAACCGGTCGCGCCACGATCGCGCGGCCGAGATGGCCTCGTCTGAAGACACCGGCGAACCCCGCAGCTTCCGGGCGGGCGACGGTCACGAGGCGGGATCGCCCGACGCGCCGGACGCAGGTCACGGCACCCCGGTCCAGGTGCACTTCGACAGCGAGGTTCCCGGCGTCGCCGGCGAAGCGGAGCAACGGGTGCGGCGGGCCATCGCGCGTTTCGACCGGGACCTTTCGGACGTCCAGGTCTACCTGACTGACGAGAGCGGCATAGGCTCGCCAGGGCCGCGAAGCTGCACGATCCAGGCGACGCCGCACCGGGGCGAGACGATCGCCGTGACCGAGACCGCCGGCCAGATGGACAAGGCCGTCACCATGGCTGCGCGCGAGCTCGTGCGGCGGCTGTCCGAGAGCTTCGGTTACGGCGGCGGACAGCCCGACGCCGCCGGCGAAGCGGCGCCGCAGGCCTGAGGAGGCCCACCGCCGGCATCCTGGCGAGGCGCCGAGCTATCTCGACGGGAGCGGTGCGACGCGTCGGACCATGCGCCACCCTACACCAGGCGAGCCCCTACTCCGCAGGTTGCGGAGCGACGAGCTTCCCGCGGGCCGGCCTGCGGCGCGTCTGCTTGATCAGGAACGACCAGAGGCCGAAGCCGCCCAGGCCCGCGAGCGCCAGGCCCGAAAGGAAGACCACGGCCTCGTAGGCGAAGCCGCCTACCTTGCCCGCATGTACGGGATAGAAGGCGTTGTAGGCCCGCTGGCCCGTCCCCAGCGCCATGGCGTCGACGACGCCCAGCACGCGCTCGTCCGACGGATCGATATAGACGACCGTGCGGCCGTTCGGGTGCCATTCGCCGGGCTGCTTCATGCGGATGGACGCCGGCGCGCCGGGCTTGGCGGGGCCGGCGGCGGTGCGCAGGACAGCGTCTGGGAACTGCGCCTGCGCGGCCGAGAGAGCGCGCATCCAGTTGACCTCCCCCTCCTCGGCCTTCGGCGGCTTCATCGGAGCGGGACCCGGCGCGGCCTGCGTCATCAGCTTCTGAGAGGTCTCGTTGAAGATGATCGCCCCGCCGGTCAGGCACAGTACGAACACCGGGACCGCCGTGATCATGCCGAGGTTGCGGTGCGAGCCCAAGAGGTCCGCGCGCCGGCTGATGGTCTTCGGCCAGACCCGCGCGCCGAAGCTGCGCCACACCGGCAGCCAGACGACGACGCCGGTGATCACCAGGACGGCGCCGGCAAGGCCCGCGACGCCGACCACGAAGTCGCCCGTCTCGCCCGCCAGCAGCCGGTGGTGCAGCTCGAAGAGCCAGCCCTCGACGCGATCGGTGGGCTCGAAGCGGGTCAGCAGCCGACCGTCGGCCGTGGCGTAGCCCAGGTCCTTGTCCTCGAAGTACACCCGGTGGACGCCCATGCCGGCGCCGCCGAAGACGACGCTGCGCAATTCGCCCGCGGTCTGCGCCTCCAGCGTCTGGAGCGAGGCGCCCAGCGCCTGGGGCGTGGGCTGAAGGCCTGCCCGCGCCTCGGGCACGCTCAGCTTGATCCAGGGGTCCTCCAGCACCAGCAGGCTGCCGCTGAGACCCAGCGCGACGAGGATCAGCGCGAGGATCGCGCCGGCCCAGGCGTGCAGGGTCCTGAGGAAGCCCATCAGAACGACTTCGCCACGGTCAGCGTGATCGTCCGCCCGCGCCCGGCGAAGAAGCGGACGTTGTCGGTCGGGTTCTGGGTGTCGCTGAAGTAGGTGATGTACTGCTCGTCCAGCAGGTTCTGGACGCCCAGGCTGACATCGGCGACGTCGAAGCGCCAGGTGCCGACCGCATCAACCAGGGTGTAGCCCCCGAAGCTGTTGGCGGCCGGTTCGCCTTCGAAGCTGCGGCCCTCGTACTTCTGGCCCTGGATGCGCAGCGACGCCGGACCCCAGGTGGCCTCGGCAAAGGCGGTGAAACGGTCCGGCGAGATGTTCGCGCCGTTCAGGTCGCGGTCCAGCGTCCCGTCGCCGTTGCCGTCGGTGCGGCCGTCCAGCTTGGAATAGGCGCCGCCGACGGCGAGCCAGTCGGTAGCCTGGAAGCGCAGGGTGGCCTCGAAGCCGTCGATCTTGGTCTTCTGCCGCTGCACGTCGAACGTGCCGCCCGAGTTCAGCACCAGGAGCGCGCCGCGGTCGGACTTCGACTCGAAATAGGCCAGCGACCCGCGCCAGCGATCGAGGTTCACCTCGAGGCCCACCTCGACGTTGTCCGAGACCACCGGCTCGACGTCGAGGTAGGTGTCGATGTCGCGGTTCGGCGTATTGATCGCTCGCAGCACCCGGCCCACGTCGGGCATGGTGAAACCCTCGGCGTACGAGGCGTAGGCCGTTACGCCGTCCACGAGACGCACCGTGCCGCCGAAGTTGACGAGCGTCTTCTCGAAGCTGGGCGAGCCGCCGGCCACCTGCACGCCGCCGCCGGCGGCATAGATGGTGGTGTAGTCGTCGACCTTCAGCGTGGCGTTCTCGTAGCGCACGCCGGCCGAGAGGTGCACGCGGTCCTCGAACAGCGCCTGGCGCAGCTGCACGAACGGCGAGAGGCTCTCGTAGGTGGTCTCGGGCACCCAGTTGCGGTCGGTGAGGATCAGCGCCTGGTAGGTCTTGTCCTTGAGGCCGTCCAGGCCGATCAGGAACTTGAACCCCGGCAGCGCCTCGATCCCGCGCTCGTAATCCAGCTTGAAGCCCAGCTTCTCGGAGTTGTTCTCGGACTGGTCGAACAGCGTCCCCACCGGCGCGATCCGCGGATCCTGGAAGGTGCCTTCGAAGCCGCCGCCGAACGTGCCCTGGTAGTCGTGCGCGAAGGCCTGGGCCGAGAACGCCCCGCCCAGCAGCTCACGGTCCCGGTAGGCCACCGCGATGGAGCTCACCTTGTTGCGCGGCGCCTCGCCCAGCTGGGCCCCGCGGCGGCCGCTGGTGGGCACGCCGGTGGCGCGGTTGCCGTTCACGACCAGGTAGTCGCCGTCGCCCTGCAGTTCGAAGTGGTTGACCATCACCTCGATGCGGCGCGTCTCGGTGAGGTCGTACCCGGCCTTGCCGAACAGCGACCAGCTGTCCGAATCCTGGATGTCGCCCTGGGTGCTGTCGGGCCCGATCCGCAGCCCGTCGGCGTCGTAGAAGGCGCCGCGCGCCTCATAGGCCGCGCCCACGGTGAAGTCCCACGCGCCGAAATTCCGCCCGACGATGCCGGCGGCCTTGTAGCCCAGGCTGTCGCCCTCGCCGCTGTCGTCGAAGGTCGTCTGGCCCAGCACCTTGCCGGCCCAGCCCTCGGCTTCGTCGGGCGTGGGCACGGTGACGTAGTTGATCACACCGCCCGTGGCGCCGATGCCCTGAATGGCGTTCGAGCCGAAGACGACTTCCACGCGGTCGATGAAGAACGGATCGATGGTGAAACCGTCCCGGCTGTCGTCCCGCAGCGGGGTCGACTGGGGGATACCGTCCACCAGGTAGAGCGGCGAGCGGCCGCGCAGGGTCTCCCCGGCGCCCGACAGCTTCTGGCGGGTGGGGGAGAACGACGGAACCAGCGCCGCGACCGCCTCGACCGCGCTCTGCGACAGGGTCTGCTGGGTGACGAGCTCCTGGCTGCCGATCACCTGCACGGTGGCCGGCGTCGCCGCCCGCGGCTGCTCGACGCGCAGAGCGGTGATCACCACCTCGTCCAGATCGGTGGTCGGAGCCTCCTCCGCCCGCGCCGCCCCCGCCATGAGAGCCCCGAACGCCGCGCCGGCCAACCACGCCCTGCCAAAAGTCCGCACTCAGACCCGCTCCACATTTGCGAATGTCTCGCAGGCTCATAGAGCGGTGCAGTTGCAAGTCAATCGCAAAAACTTGAGACCGGAACGGTTGGTCTCCACCTGTGTTGGTGCGCCGACAGGCGCGCTTAGCCCTCAACTTCCCAGGGGATCAGTCCATGTACGTTCTGCCAGAGCTTCCGTACGCCCATGATGCGCTCGAGCCGGTCGTCTCGGCCGAGACGCTGCGCACCCACCACGGCAAGCACCACAAGGCCTATGTGGACAAAACGAACGAGCTCTCGGCCAAGGCCGGGCTCGCCGGCCGCCCGCTCGAGGAGGTGGTGCGCGAGGCGAGGCGCACGGGCGACCAGAAGCTGTTCAACAACTCGGGCCAGGCGTGGAACCACGCCTTCTTCTGGGAATGCATGACGCCCGACTATCAGCCGCCCTCCGGCGAGCTGGCCCAGGCGATTGACCGCGCGTTCGGCGGGCTCGCCGGCCTGAAGGAGGCCTTCGTGACGGAAGGCGTGAACCACTTCGCCTCGGGCTGGGCCTGGCTGCTGGCGGGCGCCGACGGCCTGAAGGTGACCTCGTATCACGACGGCGACAGTCCCATCGTGCACGAGGACGGCGTTCCCCTCCTCGTCTGCGACGTGTGGGAGCACGCCTACTACCTGGACTACAAGAACGACCGGAAGGGCTTCATCGAGCGCTGGTTCGACCAGGCGGTGAACTGGGCTTTCGTCGAGGCGCAGCTGACCGCGGCCAATGGCCAGGGCCAGCCCTTCCGCTACCCGGCCCCCGAGCGCGACGCCCCCTCCGGCGGCGCCGGCGCGGCGCCTAGCGCGCCGCGCTGAGTTCGAAGAGCCCCAGGTCTGTCTGCTCGTCTAGGTTCTGCGAGACGAGCAGACGGCCGTCTGGGGCGACCCCGAGTTCGCCCGTGCCGGCGGGCACCTCGGCCAGCTTGCGCGGCGGGCCGTTCCACGGGTGCAGCCACACCGCGGGCGGCGCGTCCCGCCGCACTAGGAACAGATAGATTCCGTCGCGGCCCACCGTCCAGGCGTCGTTGGCGGCCACCTCGACGCGTGGCGCGGTTCCTCCCGCCGCCTCCACCCTCTCGCCCCCGACAGGCAGTCCGAACAGTCGGCCGTCGGGCGCCGCGCGCAGCTCCCGCCACGGCCGCTCGAAGAGGACCTCAGGCTTGGCGCCCGGCGCGACGGCGACCTGCATGATCCGGTAGGCCCCGCCCCGGCGCTCCAGGTAGCGGATGCGGTCGCCCCCGGGCGACCAGACCGGATCGAGCTTGTCCCGGCCGTCGGAGGTCACCGCGCGCAGGCGCGAACCGTCGCGCTCCACGGTATACACCTCAGCTTTGCGCCCCTTCACGGCCACGAATGCTAGCCGGCGACCGTCGGGCGACCACGTCGGCGAGTTGACGTAAGAGCCGACGATGTTCGTCAGCCGCACCGACTGACCGCCCGGATGGGTCACCCACAGTTCGGACGACCCGCTGCGGTTCGAGACGTAGGCCACCGCCCCGTCGGCAGCGGCGTCCGGCTCCCAGTCCGAGCTCGCGGCGTTGGTCACCGGCCGGACCGCGCCGGGCGGCGTCACCGCGGCAATGTTGGTCCGGCCGCGCGGCAGCTCGACGGCGAGCCGGTTGCGCCGGTCGATGGACATGCGGCTGAATGTCAGCTGTCCGAATCCCAGGCTGATCCGCCGGGGTGGCGCATCGCGGGCCGTGTCTACGGTCCACAGGCCGAACTCCCCGCCTCGGTTGGACGAATAGAAGATGTGCCGGCTGTCCGCCGACCACACATAACCCGCCGCTTTCCACCCGTCGGTGGTCAGCGCGCGCTCTCTCCCAGTGCGCAGATCTTTGAGGAACAGGTCGTCAGCGCCGTGCAGCAGCGTGCGGCGGAAGGCGACATAGCGGCCATCCGGCGAGACTGCAGGGTCGCTGTCGCCCAAGGTGTCGGCCGGCGGCGCGGTCAGGTCGCGCACCGCGCCGCTGGTCAGGTCGACGGCCCGGATCCGCCACAAGGCGTCTGCCGCGGGTCGGTCTCCGATCGCGAGGGTGTTTTCGTCCAGCCACCCCACGCGCGTGTGCGTCGACGATTGACAGGTCGCCGCCACCCTTTCCGGACCCAGCGGCACAGGCGCCACTACCAGCTGGCAGGGCCCTGTCGGCGCCGTGCGCACGAAGACGATCCGGTCGCCCCGAGGCGACCAGGCCGCGCTGTGGTCGTCATGCGGGTGCGTGGTGATCCGAACGGGCGTGCCCTGATCCACGCCGCGGATGTAGAGGTCACGCCCGACGCTGGAGTCCGGCCGCTGCGCATAGACGATCTGCTCGCCGTTGGGCGAAATCGCCGGATGGGTCTCGAGCCCGCGCTCGGCGGTGAGCGGATGGTACGACTGCGCCGTCCAGGCCACCTCGCGCGGCCCGAGCAACGCAAAGGCGCCAAGGCTCGCGGCCACCGCCGCGCCCACGCCTCCCGCCGCCCAGCGCCAGCGCCTGGACGGCGCCTTGCCCGCAGTCTCCTCGGCCGGCGTCACGGCCGGGGCGACGGGGGTCATGCGCCGCACCTCGCCGACCGCCTTAAGCCGGTACCCGACGGTTGGGATGGTATCGAGGCGGATGCGCGGATTGTCGGACAGCGCTTTGCGGAGCTGCGCGACGCAGCGGTTGAGCGCGCCTTCGGTGACGATCCGACCGTCCCAGCACAGGTCGATCAGCTCGTCTCGGCTCACCGGGTGGCCCCGCGCCCGGTGCAGGGCGACGAGCACCTTCATCACCCGCGGCTCCAGCATGGTCAGCCGCCCGTCGGTCTCGACCTCCAAGGCGGACGGCCGCACCTGGGTCCCCGCCAGCATGAAGGGCAGCTCGCGGGCCAGCGAGAGCTTCGGCCACAGCGCGACATGCTCGTTCATCGCGAAACCATCACGAATAAATCACGCCCACAGCCACGTCGTCCCCACTCGAACATCCGACAAAGCGCCCCGTCTGAACAGCCCAGTTCTCCGGGATTACCGCGATGTCACGTATCACCGTTCTCGCTATCGCTTGCGCCGCCGCCAGCCCGGCCGCCGCTCAGGATAGCGCCGTCCGCTCGGCAGCCGACGCGTTCGGCGAGCGCGTGGGTATCGAACAGATCGGCCTCTACAACGAAGGCCAGGTCCGCGGCTTCGACCTGAATGCGTCGGGCGCCTATCGGATCGAGGACGCCTACTTCAGCCGCGCCGCGCCCCTCAACGACCCGGTGCTGGCCGGGGTGGGCGTACGGGTGGGCGTGAACGCCGCGCGCCTCGCCTACCCCGCTCCGTCGGGCGTCGTGAACTACCGGTTACGTGAGCCCGGCCCCCGCAATGGCTTCACGATCGGCGCAGGCCTGCGCGACTATGGGACTCCCACCATTGAGTTCAACGGCTCGTGGAAGGACGAGGCCGATCGCTTCAGCCTGGCGGGCGGAGCGGTCTGGCGGCCCATAGCGCGCTGGGGCGCCGGCACCGAGGGCGAGGCGGTGGACGTCGGCATCGTCGGCCGCTGGCGAATCTCCGAGACCCAAACCCTGCGCGCGTTCGCGACGACGTACGACCGCCACTACGACGGCGACTTCGCCTTCCACTCCGCCGACGGCGTCCTTCCGCCCGACGCTCAGGAGCGCCGGAATTATTCGCCCGAGTGGGCGCGCGTAGAAGCCACCAGCGCCAACTTAGGCGCGCTGTACAACGGACGCTTCAACGGCTGGTCCGTCGACCTGTCGGCTTTCCGGTCGGTTTTCGACCTCGGGCGCTCGGACTTCACGCTGATCGAGACCCGCGCCGACGGCAGCGCGACGGCCACGGCCATGATCGTCCCCGCCAAGACCAACACCTCGGACTCCGCGGAAGCCCGCCTCAGCCGGGTGTTCGAGGTCGGCGCGTTCAGCCACCTGCTCAGCGCCTCGGTACGCGGCCGCAAGAGCGAGGTGGAGCTCGCCAGCACGCTCTTCGTCCCGCTGGGAGCCCTGACCCTCGACACTGTCGTCGCCCCTTCGTCTGAGCCGGTCTGGTCCGGGACCCGCGGCCTCGACGTCGTGGAGCAAGTCACCGGCTCGGTGGGCTACGGCCTGGTCTGGGCCGACCGACTGCAGGTGCGGCTGGGCGCCCATCGCACCCGCTACGAGAAGACGGTCGACACGCTCTCCGGCGCCCGCACCCGCGGCGTCGACCAGACCACGCTCTACAACGCTTCCGCCGTCTGGAGCGTGACGTCGAGGACCGCGCTGTTCGCCAGCTGGGTTACGGGCCTGGAGGAGTCGGGCGTCGCGCCGCAGACCGCCACCAACCGCGACGAGGTGCTCGCGCCCGTCGAGGCCGAGCAGTACGAGGTCGGCGTCCGGCACGCGGTGACTTCGGGCCTGACCTTCATTGGCGCCCTCTTTGAGGTGTCCAAGCCCACCACGGGTTTCCGAGCCGACGGCTCCTTCGCCTTTGTCGGCGAGGTGGCGCACCGCGGCGTCGAGGGCTCGCTGGCCGGCCGCCTGGACGATAAGACCAGCATCGTCCTCGGCGCCGTGGCCTTCCAGCCCGAGGTCACGGGACCTCTGGTGGAGGCCGGGGTTGTCGGCGAACGGGCGGCGGGCATCTCCAGCGTCGTCGCCAACGCCAGCGTCGAACGCCAGCTGGGCGCCGGCTGGTCGGTGGATGCCCAGCTAACCTATTCGGGCGACCGCTGGGCCGACACGCGCAACACGTTCAAGACGCCCGCGCAGGTGCAGGTGAACCTCGGCGCACGGCGTCGCTTCGAGCTTCAGGGCCGGCCGGCCACGCTGCGCGTGCTGGCGTCCAACATCACAGGGGCGGACGGCTATTGGGGCTCGCCGTCCGGTCTGCTGTGGCCGATCACCCCGCCGACCGTACGTGCAATGCTGACGATCGGCTTCGGAGGCTAGTCGGCCGCGGCCTGCGCCTTGCCGCCCCTGGCCTGGACCATCAGCTTGACGAGCTCCTCGGTCACCTTCGGCTCGAGGCCTTCGGTGTGCCCCTTGTCCATGCGGACGACGTCGGCGACCACGCGCCCGTCGCGGCACTTCTCATAGACCCATTCCTGAGCCACGCCGGGCCGCGCCTTCGTGCCCCAGACCTTGTAGCCGGCGCGCTGGTAGTCCCAGACGTAGCCTGGCCTGTCGTCGACGATGTCCTTGCGTCGCACCCGGGCGGCGCAGCCGAACCGCTCGGCCAGCGGCGAGGTCTCGGGCAGGTGCTCGATCTCGTACTCGCCCACGGTGAAGACATGGGAGAAGTCGCAGGCGGGGCCGCTTCCCGCCGGCATCGGCGGCCGCGGACGAGGATCAGGCGGCGAGCCGTCCGGCTTCGGCGGGCCGAAGGCGGCCACGAACGGCGCCTGGCCCACGCGCCCGCCCGAGAGGCTCAGCCAGCCGTCGACCTTGTCCTTAAAGAAGTCCGAACAGACGATCCGGCTGGACGTGAGGCCGCCCTGGCTGTGGCCCGCCAGCCAGAAAGACCGGATGTTCTTCTGGCCGAAGGTGTCGAACACCCAGGTGGTGATGTTCTGCAGGTGCGCGTCGTCGGCGGCGCCATCCCACCGGCGCACCGGCGTCGCGGTCGCCGCGGTCGGCGTCGCCACCACCAGCCGGTACTTCTCCTTGTAGTCGGCGACGGGGAAGTAGTGCCGCTGCCAGTTGCCGATCGAGCCTGCTCCGTGGAGGTTCAGGACGAACACCACCTTCTCGCCCGGCTTTAGGTCGCAAGGGTAGTCCAGCCAGAACTTGCGCCCTGTCTTGGCGTCGGTTGCGTTCCCCAGATTCGCCAGGTCGCCGCCCGCGGCGCACGCCTCGCCCACGCAGCGCGCCGGCGGCGGCGAGGTGCAGGCCACCCCGCCGACGTCCTTGGCCATGGCGGGCGCCGTCCAGAACCCCAGCACAGCGGCCGCCGCGCCCCACGCGATCTTCGACATGGTCAGTCCTCCCAGCGGACGCCTATCGGTGCGGCGCCTCGCCGGGAAGGTCCGGGCTCAACCTTGCAGCCGTATTTCAGCTCACTCCCACCAATAGGGCGCGCGCTTTCGATCCCCCGTGACCACCTCGTTCATGGTCAGAGGATCGTACATCCGGCCGCCCACCATCACCCGATGCACCTTCTCGGAGTTGCGGATGTCGGTCGTGGGATCGGCGTCCAGCACCACCAGGTCGGCCAGCTTGCCGGCTTCGAGCGAGCCCACGTCGGCCGCCATGCCCAGCGACTGGGCGGGCACGATCGTGCCGGCGCGCAGCGCTTCCATTGGCGTCATGCCGCCGCGGACGAACGACCACAGCTCCCAGTGCGGACCGATCCCCGCCTGCTGGCCGTGGGCGCCGATCGAGACCGGCACCCCGCGCTTGGCCAGCTTGTGGGCCTCGCGCGCACTGTCGTCGTCGACGTAATCGCCCTCCGGCGCGATCGGCCGTCGAACGGTCTCGGCGGCGAGCTGCGCCGGCGGCGTGTGGGCCTTCACCACCGGCTGCTCCCAGACATTGGTGTGCGCCCGCCAGTAGGGGTCGCCCGCCAGGCCGCCGAAGGTCACCACCAGAGTGGGCGTGTAGTAGGTGCGGCTCTGGCCCATGTAGCTCAGCACGTCCTCGTAGAGGCGCATCTGCGGGATGTTGTGCTCGAGCGTCGAATTGCCGTCCGCGACCAGGGTCATGTCCTGGCCGAACAGCGCCCCGCCCTCGGCTACGACCTGCATGCCCTCCCGGCGGGCGGCCTCGACGACCTGCTGGCGCTGGTCGCGACGCGGCTGGTTGTAGTTCTTCACGCTGTGGGCGCCCTGGGCCTTCAGCCGCCGGACGTGGGCCAGGGCGTCGTCCAGGCTGTTGATCTCGGCGTAGTTCCGCGGCGAGCGGGCGCCGTAGACCGTCTCGCCGGTCGAGAAGATGCGCGGCCCCACGATTCTGCCGGTCCGCTGCAGCTCTTGGGCCGCGAACACCTCGGCCGCCCGCGTGGACGGGTCGTGGATCGTCGTCGTCCCCAGCGCGAGGTTGGCCAGCAGCGACCAGTTCTGCTGCGGCGTCAGCTCATCGACGCCGTAGGGGCCGTGGGCGTGGGCGTCCACCAGGCCCGGGATGATGGTCTTGCCGGCCATGTCGACGGTGCGCGCGCCGGCCGGCGCCTGGACCTCGCCCCGGCGCCCCACGGCGGCGATGCGATCGCCCTCGATGACGATCACCCCGTCCTCGATGACGCCGCCGTCCTCGCGCGCCATGGTGACGACGCGGGCGCCCGTCAGCACCACCGTGCCCGTCGGTTTGGCCGCCGCCACCTCGGTCGCCAGCGACACCCCGGTCTTCGGCGGCTCGAACTTCGTCGCGTCCTCGCCCGCCGGCGCCTGGCGGAACAGGGCCGACGTCGAGGCGGTGTAGACCGTCGGGCCCACGCTCCAGTGCAGCTGGCCGCCGTTCTGCGACCAGTGCATCCAGTTGGCGCCGCCGTAGCTGGCGCGCGTCACCGGCATCGGCCCGCCCTTGAGGTCGACCGCCACCTCCTGGCCGCCCGGCATCAGCGGCATGACGTGGGCCTCGTGGTTCTGGCGGAAGGCGAAGAACTGGCCGTCTGGCGAGACGGCGAAGTCGTTCACCAGCTCGCCCTGGGCGTGAACCCGCTTGGCCTCGCCGTTCAGGTCGGTGGAGACCAGCTGCTGCTTGCCCTTGTCGGAGCCCACCATGAAGACGCGGTCGTTGGCGGCGCCAAACTGCGGCGAGCCCATATTGCGGGCGATGCGCTCGGGCGCCCCGCCGCTCGCGGCCACACGGTAGACGCCCGGGTTTTCGGACCAGGCGCGCGAGGTCAGGAAGCCGCCCTCGTTCTTCTCGAAGACGATCGTCTTGCCGTCGGGCGAGAACTGCGGCCGGGCGTAGTGGCCCGGCTGGCTGGTGACGTCCTTGGGCGCGCCGCCCGACGCCGCCACGGTCTTGATGCGGCCTAGCCCCCGGTCGGTCCAGCTGACGAAGGCCACGGTGCGGCCGTCCCGCGACCAGGCGGGGAACAGCTCGAAGGCGTCGTCGTTCGTCCGCGTCAGACGGCGGGCCTGGCCGCCGGCCATCGGCTTCACCCAGAGCTTGCCAAGGCTTTCATAGACCACCTGCCGGCCGTCGGGAGAGACCGCGGCGAAGCGAGTCATACGGGTGGTGAACCGGTCCGGCGCCACAGTTACCTTCGGATGGGGCGCGTCGATCACCGGCCGGGTGTCGTTCACCCGGAACGGGATCACCTGGGCCTCGCCGCCGTCGGCGCCAATTCGGCGGATCTTGCCGCCCGCCCAGAACACCAGGCTCTTGGAATCCGGTGTCCAGGCCAGGTTCGGATAGAGGCCGACGACCGCCCAGGTTTCCTGCATGTCGGGATCGAGTTCGGCGTAGATCTTTCGCTCTTCGCCGGACGTCAGGTCCTTCACCCACAGGCCTGACTTCGTCCGTTCGCGGCGCACGAAGGCGATCTTCTTGCCGTCCGGTGACGGCGCCGGCCGCACCGAACCGCCCGCGCCGGCCACGGCCGTCGAGACCTCGCCGGTCGCCAGCTCATAGCGCTCGATGTTGAAGAGGTCGGTGTTGGAGTCCTGGGCGTATTCGAAGATCGGCCCGGGCGTGACGTTGCGCGTGTAGTAGATCGACTTGCCGTCGGGCGCGAAAGTGGGCTCGCCCAGCTCCTTCTGGTGCTGCTCGTTCGGCTTCTTCACCAGCGGCACGCCGCCGCCGCCCGACACGTGGTACAGCCAGACCTCGCCGGTGCCCAGCGAACGGCCTGTCGTGAAATGCTTCTTGGCGGCGATGAAGCGGCCGTCGGGGCTCCAGGTCGGCTGGTTCAGCAGCCGGAACTCCTCCTTCGTCACCTGGCGCTTGTCGGAGCCGTCTAGGTTCATCACCCAGATGTTGTCGCCGCCGCCCCGGTCCGAGGTGAAGGCGATGCGCCGACCGTCCGGCGAGAATCGCGGCTGCACCTCCCAGGCCAGGCCCTCGGCGATCCGGGTCGGGGTCCCGCCGGCGATCGGCATGACGTAGATGTCGCCCAAGAGGGCGAAGGCGATGGTTCGGCCGTCGGGGCTGACGTCCAGGTCCATCCAGGTGCCCTCGTCCACATTGATCGGGACTTGGCGGATCTGGCCCACCGTCGGCGGGTTGTTCACGTCCCACTTCGGCGGCTTGCCCGTCTGGGCCGCGGCGCCGGCCGCAGGCGTCGTCGGCTTCGGAAGATCGCGGCGGGCGTCCGGATTGGCCGCCTGGTCCTCCGGGCCTTGGGTCGCCTGGACCGGCGGCGGGGCGGGCTGCTGGGCGGCCGCGGGCGAGATCCCGATGGACGCAGCGACGAACAACGCAAGCTTGGACTTCATGGACGCCCCCTCTTATGGCGGCGTCATTGGTAGCAAGCGGACGCTTGCGCGCAACGGCCGTAAGCACGACCGTGTTCGCCAAGATTCCAGGGAGTCGGGGAAGAATGATCCGCCAAGCCGCCGCGTTCGCGGTAAGCCTGTTGCTCTGCGCCTGCGCAACCGCGCCAGCGCCCGCCCCCGAAACCGCGCCCGCCGCCGACCCGCAGGCGCGCTGGGAACAGGGTCAGGCCGCCTATCTCGCCTGGAACGCCCGGCGGCCGGGCTGGAAGACCACCGACAGCGGCCTGCAGTACAAGGTGCTGAAGAAGGCGCCAGCCTCCGCGCCGAAGCCGGCGCCGGGCGCGACCGTGACCATCCACTACACCGGGACCTTCATCGACGGCCGCAAGTTCGACTCGTCCCGCGACCGCGGCGAGCCCGCCACCTTTCCGCTCGGCCGGCTGATCAAGGGCTGGCAGGAAGGCGTGCCGATGATGCGGGTGGGCGAGCGCTGGCTGTTCGCCATCCCCGCCGACCTGGCCTACGGCGACCGCAACCGCGCCCCGATCCCGAACGGAAGCGCGCTGCTGTTCGACATCGAACTGATCGCCATTCCCGAACAGCCGCCCGCCGGCTGACCGGCTACCAGCCGTTGCGCTTGTAACCTTCCGGCGGCTTGCCGTGGGAGCCCAGGCTGGACCAGCGGGCCTCCTCGGCCTTGTGCACGTACTGCTCGGCGACGAGCCAGGCCTTCACCGGCCGAAGCGCGCCCAGGCAGCCGCCGATCAGCGCTGGGAACACCACGGCGAACTGCGCCCAGATCGGCGGCTGGGCCATCACCGCCCAGACGCCCCAGAAGGTCGTGACCACGATGGCCACGCCGCTCATCACGAAGAACGCCGGTCCGTCCGCCGGATCGGCGAAGCTGAAGTCCAGACCGCAGGCCTCGCAGCGCGGAGCCACGTTCAGGAAGCCTTTGAAGACGCGTCCTTCCCCGCAACGCGGGCAGCGACAGCGCAGGCCGGCGACGACCGTGGACGGCGTGTTGAACTGGGTCATCGACGACCCTCCATACAATCCGGGTTGATGTCCATACAATCTGCGCATAATGTATGGATCGCGGTGGGGGAGAGCAAGCATGGCGGCCGACAAATCCGCTGACGTGTGGCTCGGCCGCGTGCGCTCGGGCGGGCCGGTTTACCTCGCGATCCTGGAAGCCTTGGCCGAAGCCGTTCGCGCCGGCGAGCTTCAGCCGGGCGACCGTCTGCCGCCGCAGCGGGCGGTGGCCGACCGCCTGGGCGTCGACCTGACCACCGTCACCCGCGCCTACGCCGCCGCCCGCGACCGCGGCCTGGTCGAAGGCACCGTCGGCCGCGGCACCTTCGTGCGCGCCCGCCGCGAGGAGGACGAGACCGGCGTCGTCGACCTTTCCATGAACCTGCCGCCGCCGCCGGAGGGGCTGTCGCTGGGCCGCCTGCTGCAGGAAACCAGCGCCGCCATCCTGCAGCGCACCGACGCCGCGACCCTGATGGCCTACCACCCCGGCGCCGGAGCCCTGGGCCAGCGGATCGCCGGCGCCCGCTGGCTCGCGCCCGTGCTGGGCGAGGTTTCGCCCGAGCGGGTGCTGGTCGGCCCCGGCGCCCAGGCGGCGCTGGCGGCCGTGCTCTCGTGCATCTGCAAGCCTGGCGACGCGGTGGTGGCCGAAGCCCTCACCTACCCCGGCTTCCGCGCGGTGGCGGCTCAACTCGGCCTGCGCGTCCTCGCCTGCCCGATGGACGAGGAAGGCCCCGAGCCCCAGGCGCTGGAGCGGCTCTGCGCCGAGCACCGGCCGGCGGCCATCTATGTCGTGCCGACCATGCAGAACCCGGCCGCCTCGACGATGGGCGCCGCCCGCCGCGCCGAGGTCGCCCGCATCGCCGCCAGCTGCGGCGTCTGGCTCCTCGAGGACGATCCCTACAGCCGCCTCTGCGAAGCGCCGCCCCAGGGACTGGCCGCCATCGCGCCCGATCGGACATTCCACATCGCCACCCTGGCCAAGTGCCTGACGCCGGGGCTGCGGATCGCCTATGTGGCGGCGCCCGACGGTCAGGCCGGCCGCATCGCCGAGGCCCTGCGCGCCACCGCCCTGATGACCGCGCCGCTGATGGCCGCTGTCGCCACCACCTGGATCCGCGAGGGAACCGCCGAGACACTGCTGAAGGCGGTGCGCGCGGAGGCTGTCGCCCGCCGCGCCCTCGCCGCCGAAGCCCTGCCCGGCGCAGTTGGCGCGCCCGAGAGCCTGCACGTCTGGCTGCCGCTGCCGCGCGGCGCCTCCGCCGACCGCCTGCGCCAGGCCGCCCAGGCTCGCGGCCTCTCGCTCACCGCCGCCGACGCCTTCGCCGTGTCGCCAGAGGCGCCGGACGGCGTCCGCATCTCGCTGGGGGCGGCCTCGAAGCGCGCGGTGCTGGCCGAGGCCCTGCGCACCGTCGGCCAACTTGTCCGCAGCGGGCCGCAGCCGGCGCCCGCAATCGTCTGAGGCTGGTGGGGACACTGGGAATCGAACCCAGACGGGCGAGGCCCGAGCGATTTTAAGTCGCTTGCGTCTACCAGTTCCGCCATGTCCCCGGCCGCCAGAGGCCTAAGCGATATCGGCGGGCGGGTCGATAGCGGTCAGGTCGGCGGCTCGTCGGGCGTGGCGGGCGCCTGGGTCGGCGCCGGGGCGGGCGTTGGCGCGGCTTCGCTCGGCGCGGGCGTCTGCGCCGCAGCCGGGACCGCAGGCTCGGGATCGGCTTCGGCGGCGGCGGGCGCCGGTTCGGCGGCATCGGCCTTCGGCGCCGGCGTCTCGTCTTCCTCCTCCTCCTCCGCCTTCTCCGGCGGAACCTCGGCGGCGGCCTGCGCCGCCGCGCCTGCCGGCGGCCCGACCGGGGGCGCCTGCGGGGCCTGGGCCGCGGCCGGCGGGGCCTCGCGGCGCCAGCCGGGCAGATGGAACTCCACGTCCCGGAACATGCCGTGCAGGAAGCTCGCCAGGCTCAAGAGCGCGAGCGCGGTCAACGCGCGGCGCTTGGCGAGCGGACTGGCGAAGCGGCCTTCCACATAGCTCATGGCCGCACCTTAGACCGGTGCTCGCCCGCCGCAACCGGCCGCATCGAGCTTGACCGCCGCCGCTTCGCCTGCGACGTGCCCCCGGCGATGATCCTGACGCTCTCCTGTCCCGACCAGCCCGGCATCGTGGCCCGGGTTTCCGCCCTGCTCTTCGAGCGCGGCGCCAACATCCTGGACGCCCAGCAGTTCGACGACGAGGAGACCGGCCGGTTCTTCATGCGCGTGGTCTTCGACCCCGGCCAGGCGAGCGTCGAGGACTGGCGCGCCGCCTTCGCCCCGCTTGGCGAGCAGTACGCCATGACCTGGCAGATGCGCGCCCGCGGCGAGCGCCGCCGGGTGATGATCCTCGCCTCGCAACAGGACCACTGCCTGGCCGACCTCATCTGGCGCTGGCGTCAGGGCGAGCTGCCGATGGACATCGCGGCCGTGGTCTCGAACCACCCGGCGTCCACCTACCCGCACACCGACCTGCACGGCATCGCCTTCCACCACCTGCCGATCACCGCCGAGACCAAGCCCCAGCAGGAGGCCAGGCTCTGGAAGCTGATCCAGGAAACGGGAACCGAGCTCGTGGTGCTCGCCCGCTACATGCAGATCCTGTCGGACGACCTGTCGGCCAAGCTCGAGGGCCGCTGCATCAACATCCACCACTCGTTCCTGCCCGGCTTCAAGGGCGCGCGGCCCTATCACCAGGCTCATGCGCGCGGGGTGAAGGTGATCGGCGCCACCGCCCACTACGTCACCGCTGACCTCGACGAGGGCCCCATCATCGAGCAGGACGTGGAGCGCATCAGCCACCGCGACCACCCCCGCGACCTGATCCGCAAGGGCCGCGACATCGAGCGCCGCGTGCTGGCGCGCGCGGTGCGCTGGCACCTCGAGGACCGCGTCCTGCTCAACGGCCGCAAGACCGTGGTCTTCACCGACTGAGGCCACGCTCCCGTTAGTCGGGCGCGCGCGGGCGTCCACAATCCAAGGTCGCGATTAAGCCCCTGTAACGGAACGCATTTTCATGCGTTGATGAACAGCGGTCTCCGTCCAGCCAGCCGGGCTGGGCGGCGGATCGGCTGGGGTCGCCATGGCTGCGTCCGACTCACCGATGGCGAGCGTCACCGCCTTGCCGCTGTTCGACCGGGACGCGCCGAAGGTGGCGGGCCTCATCGCCGTCATCCGGCGGCTCACAATCGCCCGCTCCACGCCCGAGATCATGGAGATCGTCACCAAGGCGGCCCGCAATCTGCTGGGCGCCGACGGGGTCTCCTTCGTCCTGCGCGACGGCCAGCACTGCCACTATGCCGAGGAAGACGCGACCTCGCCGCTGTGGAAGGGCCAGCGCTTTCCCTCGAGCGCGTGCATCTCGGGCTGGTGCATGGAGCACGGGGAGGCGGTGGCCATCCCCGACGTTTACCAGGACGACCGCGTCCCCCACGACGCCTACCGGCCGACCTTCGTGCGCAGCCTGATCATGGCCCCGGTGCGCCAGGAGCAGCCGATCGCCGCCATCGCCGCCTACTGGGGGCGCGTCCGGCAGTTCAGCGCCGAGGAGGTGGAGCTGCTCCAGACCGTGGCGAACGCCGCGGCCCTCGCCGTGGCGCTCGTGCGGGCCATGGAGGAGCGGGAGGCGGCGCGCGCGCATGGAGGCCCGTTCAGCCTGCGCGGCGCAGGCGCTGCGCTTCGCCAGGCCAGCCATGGGCTGGTGTTCCGGCTGGCGCTCGCCCGGAACGCGTTCCGGCTGGCCACTCGTTCGGGCCTGGGCGCGGCCGTCCGATGGGGACCGGTGCGGGCCTGGCTGGCGAGGCGGCCCATCGCCCAGTGGCACCGCGTGCTGAACGGCCTGCTGTTCACCGGCCTCGCCTGGGCCGCGCGCGCCTCGATGTCGCCGGTGATGGGCGACGAGAGTCCCTATGCGTTCTTCGTGCCGGCGGTGCTCGTCGCGGCGATGCGCGGCGGCCGCACGGCAGGGGTGACCGCCATGCTGGCCGGCGGTCTCGTGGCCAACGTGACCTTCGTCGGCGACGCGGGCGCCATCGACATCGAGGGCGGACACCTGTGGGCGCTGATGTCCTTCTGGGCGTCCTCGGTCTTCATCATCATCGTCGGCGACGGCATGAGCCGCGCGCTGCGGCGCGAGGCCGTGGCCAACGACCACCTCGAAGTCATCCGCGGCGAGCTGCAGCACCGCATCAAGAACATCGTCACCATCGCCCAGGCGCTCGCCCGGCAGACGGCGCGCACCACCCAGGGGGTGAGGGAATTCGAAGCAGCCCTCGCCGAGCGCCTGGAAGCGCTGGCCGAGGCTCAGGTCCTCTTGCTGGAGGACCAAGTCCGGGGCGCCGAGCTCGGGACACTGGTCAGCCGGATCCTTGCGCCGTTCGGCGTCGACGGGCGTCTGGAGGTATCCGGCGGCCC
>NZ_JAPSKZ010000225.1 GCF_031181185.1 Phenylobacterium sp.
ATCTTCCTGGAGAACACCCTGGCCTCGGGCGTCATCCCGCAGATCAGCGTGATCATGGGCCCCTGCGCGGGCGGCGACGTCTATTCGCCGGCCATCACCGACTTCATCTTCATGGTGAAGGACACGTCCTACATGTACGTGACCGGCCCGGACGTGGTGAAGACGGTCACCCACGAGGAGGTCAGCCACGAGGAGCTGGGCGGCTACCGGGTCCATGCGCTGAAGTCCGGCGTGGCGGACGGGGCGTTCGAGAACGACCTTGAGGCCCTGACCCAGGTGCGCCGGCTGGTCGACTTCCTGCCGCTGTCCAACCGCGAGAAGCCGCCGGTCCGCGAGAGCTTCGACGAGCCGTTCCGGGACGAGCCGTCCCTGGACACCCTGGTGCCGGCGAACCCGAACAAGCCCTACGACATGAAGGAGCTGATCCTGAAGGTCGTGGACGAGGCCGACTTCTTCGAGATCAGCCCGGACTTCGCCAAGAACATCGTGGTGGGCTTCGCCCGGATGGACGGGCAGACGGTGGGCATCGTCGCCAACCAGCCGCAGACGCTGGCCGGCGTGCTGGACATCGACGCCAGCCGAAAGGGCGCGCGGTTCGTCCGCTTCTGCGACGCCTTCGAGATCCCGATCGTCACCTTCGTGGACGTGCCGGGCTTCATGCCTGGGACCAAGCAGGAGCAGGGCGGGCTGATCCGCCACGGCGCGAAGCTCCTGTTCGCCTACGCCGAGGCGACCGTGCCGAAGATCACCGTCATCACCCGCAAGGCCTACGGCGGCGCCTATGACGTGATGAGTTCGAAGCACATCCGCGGCGACGTGAACTACGCCTGGCCGACGGCCGAGATCGCCGTGATGGGCTCGAAGGGCGCCGTGGAGATCATCTTCCGCGCCGAAATCGGCGACCCCGACGCCATCGCCGCCCGGGAAGCCGAATACAAGGCCCGCTTCGCCAACCCGTTCGTGGCGGCCTCACGCGGCTACATCGACGACGTGATCATGCCCCACGGCACGCGCCGCCGGATCGTGAAGGCACTGAAGAGCCTGAAGGGCAAGCAGCTCCAGAATCCCTGGAAGAAGCACGACAACATTCCACTGTAGGGCGCCGGAACCACCTTCACCGCCCCTTGTTCTGCCAGTGAGGCGGGCTGAGGCCCGCAGGCCCTGCGGAACAGGAGGTTTCCCCATGCCCGATCGGTGGATGGAAGAGCGCGAGCGTCGGATGCGCGAGCGGAACTGGCGCAACGAGGCCTACGGCCGGGGCGGCGGCGACGAGCCGCGGCAAGGGCGGCTTTGGCAGGAGAACCGCAGCTTCGACGACGAGGGCCGCGGCGGCTACGGCCGCTATGAGGGCGCGGAAGGCACGAGCCGCGACCGCTATGCCGCGCGCTTCGAAGGTCACGATCGTGATCGGGTGTTCGGCGAGCGCGACACGGGCGCGGAGTACAACCGCTCGAACGTCCGGACCGGCGGCGGCGCGTATGGCGCGGGCGGCTCCTACGGCGGCGGCCAGAGCTATGGCCAGGGCGCCGGCGCCGGCCGCGACTGGCAGGGCGGCGGCCAGGACTACCGCAGCCGCAGCTTCGGAGGTGGCCGCGATGAACGGCCTGAGTGGCAGGACCGCGACTACACGGGCGTGAGCCCCGCCTACGAGAACAACGAGTACGACCTGGAGCGGAACCGCGGCATGCGGTTCGAGACCCAGGACTATACCCGCGGCGGCCGCTTCTACGGCGACGACCAGCGCCAGCCGATCTACCGCCAGGAGTACGGCCAGGGCGGACGCGAGTACGGCGAGGTCCCGCGCGGCTATGACGCCGACCGCGAGATGGAGCGTCGCTACGCCCGCGAGATGCGCCACCAGGCCTCGGGCGGCACTGGCGGCTACGACTTCGAGCGCGGCTATGGCGACGCCGGCCGCAGCGAAGACCGCGGCGGCGTGCGCGACTGGCAGCGGGGCGACGACCGCCGCGAGCAGGGCGACCGCGGCCGCTCGGGCGGCGGCTTCCTGCAGAAGGCGAAGAGCTGGCTGGGCGAGGCCGTGGGCGAGGTGCGCCGCGACCTGGCGGGCGAGCGCGGAATGGACCGCGGCGACGGCGGCCCGCAGCGCTATTCGGCCGACTTCAATCGTGAGGCGCGCTGGGAAGACCCCGGCCACCGGGGCCGTGGACCCAAGGGCTACAAGCGCTCGGACGAGCGCATCAGCGACGACGCCCACCAGCGCCTGACGGACGATCCGTGGCTGGACGCCTCGAACATCAACGTCTCGGTCTCGGGCGGTGAGGTGACGCTGTCAGGCACGGTCGAGAACCGTGAGGCCAAGCACCGCGCGGAGCGCTGCGTCGAGGAGATCTCGGGCGTGACGCACGTGCAGAATAACCTGCGCATCGAGGCCGGCGGCTTCCTCACCAATCCCGGCAAGGGCTACGGCGACAGCGTACTCGAAGCCCAGATGCGCAAGGATGGCGGCGACGGCAACGTGAACGGTGGCACGGCGGCGGGCGAGGACAGCGCCTCGACCCGCACCACCACCCGCCGGACCTAGTAGGCGAAGGCCCGGTAGGTCTCTTCCGGCTGCGCCGCCTCGGTCTTGGTTTCGAAGACCGGGTTGTGGCGCAGCCACCGCCGGGCGCGTTCCGGCAGAGCCACAAGCACTTCGGCCGGAATGCGGATGTTGACCTCGGGCCGGTGCAGCCAACGGCGCGAATAGCCGATGACGATCATCGGCCGGGGCGTTCCGACCCGGTTCGGCGTGCCACGGTGGATGTGGCGCACGTCGCGGATCATGACGTCGCCGCGGTTCATGTAGGCCTTCACCAGCGGGATCTCGCCGCTGGCGACCTTGGCCATGCCCTCGTCCTTGGAAAGCATGTGAGTGCCCGGCGCGTACTCCATCGGGCCGTTCTCGTCGGTCACGTCGACCAGCGGGAAGTTGACGGCGAGCTGATAGGGCGGGGTCTCGACGCCGCTCTCGGGGAACAGCAGCTGCGTGTCGCGGTGCAGGTCCTGATACTCAGAGCCGGCGAGCGGCGTGTCGCTGGCGAGCTGGCACATGACGCCGTCGGCGCCGACCAGTTCCTCGATGACGGCCATGATGGCGGCGTTGTCGATCACGCCCGGATCCGCCCAGAGGTCCTGGAAGGGCAGGGTGACGTAGTAGCGGTGAGCGCCGCGGTTCGGGTTGTCGCCCTCGCGACGCACGGCGGCGGCGAGCAGCGGCCCGAACGCTGCGTTCCAGGCGTCGATCGTCTCGGTGGGGATCAGGCCCTTCAGGATGGTGACGCTGGTCTTGCGGACCTCGTCGGCGTGGGCGCGGGCTTGGTCGGCGGTGAGTTTCATGGGTGGCATCCGGTTGGGATGCTTCGACGATAACGCCGCTGCGATTGCCACGCTTTGGGGGCGGATCGTCGCAGGGGGCCTCTATCCACACCTCCGGTGGCGGTCTGCCTAAAGACTCGGGGCGAGCGGCGGCAGGCCAGGGCGCTCGGTCACCGGCGTGTCGCCGGGGAAAGCGTCGCAGCGGGCGACGGAGCCGGAGGCCACGCCGAACACCTGGACGCAGGCCGGCACGCCGGCGCGGCCGATCCGGCCCTGCCGCTGGAGCCAGGTGCACTGGGCGACTGCCCCGATGAGGTAGCTGGCGACCGGCGTGGAGCGGTCCCTGCGATCGGCGATGCGGAACTCGTCGCCTCGGGTATCGGTAAACGCCGGCTCATAGACGAAGGGCATCAGTGAGATCGTGTGCGCGTACTCGTGCGCCGCCACGTTGATGGCGCAGGAACGGCGGACGACGTCGGCTGACTGCCATTGGCGCAGCACGAAGCTGTCGAGCACGATGTCTGAATAGCGGCCTTCGCCGGGCCCTTGGCCGGCCATGCCGAGATAGCCCACCGCGTTCGAGACGAGGATGACGTCGGCATTGACGAAGCGCGCGCCCAGCCGCTCGAGGGCGACGTAGTCAGCGAGATCGTCGGCGGTGGCGTCCTGATCGCCGCGCCGCGCGTAGATCGCCGGGTAACGTTCGCCAAGCGCCCGCAGGTTCTCCTGGAAGGCCTCGGACCGAAGGGTTCCGTACGCCTCCTCCATCAGTCGCCCCAGATGCTCGGCCTCCTCTCCCGGCTCGACGCCCTTCAACGCGCGATACGGACGGCCTTCATCTTCCGCGGTGTTCCCCAGCGCCACCCACGCCAGCATCAGCAACGGGATCAGCAGGACCCACGCGCCCCGGAACCGCTGGGTCCGTTCACTCACGCGAGGGCGGGCAGGTGTTCGTCGTCGCCGCGGCCGAGCGGGTCCCGGAGCGGCTGTCCGGCCGGGACGAATTCCAGGGATACGGAGTTGATGCAGTAGCGCAGGCGCGTCGGCGGCGGACCGTCGGGAAAGACGTGCCCCTGGTGGCTGTCGCAGCGGGCGCAGCGCGTCTCGATACGGACCATGCCGTAGGAGGTGTCACGCACGCCCTTGACGTGAGCCTCGTCGATGGGCGCCCAGAACGAAGGCCAGCCGGTGCCGCTCTCGAACTTCGTGCGGTGCCGGAATAGCGGCAGGCCGCAGAGGCGGCAGCAGTAGACGCCGTCGTCCTTCTGATCGAGAAGACCGCCGCAGAACGGGGCTTCGGTGCCGTGGTGCAGGAGGACGTCGGCCTCTTCGCGGGTCAGGCCCGCTTCCAGGCGCTTGCGTTCCTCTGCGTTAGGCGGCGAGAGGTCGAAACCGGAAGGGGAGACCGCTGGCGTGCTCATGTGCGTCAATCTAAGGTCGCCGCTTCGCAAGCGAAAGACTTTGGAAGCGGGCTCCGCTTCCGGGCCCACGTGAGGCTCAAGGCGTAAGGGACGGAATGTTTTCGAAGATCCTGATCGCGAACCGGGGCGAAATCGCCGTCCGGATCATCAAGACCTGCCGGCGGATGGGCATCAAGACGGTGGTCGTCTACTCCGAGGCCGACGCCGACTCGATGGCCGTGGAGATGGCCGACGAGGCGGTGTTCATCGGCCCGCCG
>NZ_JAPSKZ010000226.1 GCF_031181185.1 Phenylobacterium sp.
CGCCCGGCGAACGGCCGTGATACGCCCGTCGCCCGTGCGGTCGAACTGCAACGTTGATCCGACACCCATGCCGAACATCGAACCACCTCTGGGCGTCACCGCGACATGTTCCCCTGTGTCATAGGTGGCCAGAAGATAGTCGCGCCGGTCCTCAAACCTCACCTCGCCGCCTCGCCGGCTGGTGATCCTGTAGCGACCGGCGAAGGGGGCGAGGTCCTGCGGCGGGGCCAGAGGTCCTTCCTGGAGCAAGGAAGCTTGCTGGGCGGCCAGCCGCCAAGCGCCGTTCATGCGCACAAAGGTCCGGGCGCCGCGGATCCAGACGTCCTCTCCTCGTCCAGCGTCGCGGAACCGGACGATCCAGCTTCGAATGGCGGCATCGCCGAGCACACGAACACGCGCGTCGTATTCGGTGGCTTCGGATCGGAGCCGTGACAGCCGCCTTTGACGAACCTTGTTGAGCCAGCCCGTGCGGTCCTCCCAATCGCCTCCCCCGTGGAACATGACGAAGTCGGGCGCCACGATTTGCTCCAGCACAGCGGCGTCACCGGCGTTGACTGCCGCCTGGATCGCCGCGTCGGTCCGCTCGACCTCGGCGGCATCCTCAGGGGTCGCGCGCGCCATCGGCGCCGTGCTCGCAATGACCAGGCCAGACACGGCCGATATGGCGAGACGCCTCAACGAGCACCCCATCATGTGCTCCTTACTCCGGGTTACCGTCCTGACCTTGTGGCCTCACGCGACGCCCCGTTCCGCGGTTCGTCAAGAGGTACGCAGTTCCAGCGCGACGTCCGCCATGGTTCGGAGGTGGACGTTTCGGAAGGTCCGCTGCCGGGCAGCGACTACACACGGGAACACCCTCACCAGCAGTCACGCTTGCTAGGCAGAGGTTCCTGCCGGGGGCTCGGGCGGCATCAGCGGTGGAGTCCGTCCGCTCGCGAAGTCTCTTCGGTACAAAACGAAGCCGCGCTTTGCGTCGCCATCAAACCCGCAGCGCCTGAAGAACGCGTGCGCCCTAGCTCGTTGGCTGTTGCTGAGCAGCATGAGCTTCGAGCAGCCAGTCACAAGCCCCACATCCCGAAGCGCCATCATCATGGCGTCGCCAATTCTCGTCGAGCGCATGGTTGGAGCCACCACGACATTTTCGACGAGACCATAGGGCTGGAACCCGTACATCGGATCGGGGCAAAGGGTCAGGAACGCGGAGCCGACAACAACCGAATCCTGCGCTGCAACGAGCAGGAGGTTATGAGCGTCCTCTGTCAGATCCACGAGGCGTTGCGGCGAGACCGAGATGGCGTCGTCGCCCGGAACCAACTCGCGATACAGATGCTCCAGGTGAGGCGCGTCCTCGGCGATCGCGTGCCTAAGGTGCAGGTCCGGACCCATCGCCCGGTCGTAAATCAATTTCGGCTCCGGCGGCCAGTCAGCGGCTGCACTCTACTGGCAGGTCCGAGGTTCATTTCCATCGTGGCGGCAGTCACTGATAAGCAGCTGTCGTGGCTTGCCCAACTTTAGCGATTGCCGCATCGCGTTCGTCCGCCCGGAGGGGAGATTTGGCGAGGAAGACCGCTAGCGCGACTGCTGGTCTGCCAGGCGGCCAGTACAGCCCGACATCATTCGTGACGGTCGTAAGACCTCTATAGGACCCACTTGAACCCGTCTTGTGACCGACTGCCCAAGAGCCATTTGCTCCGGCTCGCAATCGCCCAGGAAATGTCTTCGTCTGCCGCATAATTCCGACGAGTTCCTCCGTCGAGGCGCGCGAGAGCAGTTCTCCTCTTCCGAGGCGGTGCAGGAAGATCGCCATCCCACGGGGTGTCGCCGTGTCTCGCACATCCGTGAGATATGCCTGTTGGGCGGCCTCTCTCTTCTCCCGCGGGACTTCCGCGATCGCCCGATCTAATGCTGCAGCGTCTACAAACTCCGGGCGCCATTCGAGCCCGGCGATATCCGTCTGCAACGTACGTTCATCGCGGTCTATTCGTACGTCTGCGATCCGCTTCCGCTCCAGCGTCTCTTGGATCTTGCGCGGGCCTCCGAGGCGACGCACCAAGATGTCGGTGGCTGCAGAGTCGCTGTCGACGACAGCCCTGCGCGCAAGATCAAGCCAAGTGGTACGGAACCCGGTGTGGCCAACGAGCTGCGCGATAGGCTGTACGTAGAGCGAAAGGTCTTCCCGCCGAACGACGACAGTCTCGTTCATGTCAAGTTCGCCGCGATCCGCAGCCTCAAAGGCCGCGAACGCCACCAATAGCTTCATCACGCTCTGCAGCGAGTACCGGGTATCCCCATTCACACAGGAGATGCCCCGTTCGTCCATGACGCAGGCGCCCAGCTCTCCCGCTGTTTCGTCGTCGAGATCCTGCAACGCGGCCGTCAGCGCGCGGTGATCCAATCCGGAGGGAGCGCGTGAGACCACCTGAAGTGAGGAATTAGGGCTGCAGCTCGCGAGCAGCATAGCAAGCGCTCCAGCCATGCTCCTGCAAATTGGCCTAGTCATGAACTTCTCACCAGTCACTCTGTCAGACAGCTGGCAGGGCTTAAGGCGAGTCGCAGATGACTGCGCTTGGAGAGCTGTCACGCCGCCAGGCTAAACGTCCGGATCTTGTAAGCTTGCCAATGTCCGCTTTCGACCCAAAGCCGAACTTGGGCTTGGGCCTGGCGGAAGGCGGGCGTCTCCTGCCCGCCGTCAAGCGGCCGGTCTGATCATCGCGACCCGCAGGTCCGAGGCGACATAGACGCAGGCGTCGTCGGCATACAGGCGGCCGTTGGCCACGCCCATGGCGGTCGATCCGCGCCGGACCTGCCGGACGTTGACCTCATAGCGGACGAGCCGCGTCCGGGGCGTGATGTCTCCGTGGAACCTGCGGGACTCCCGCCGGGACTGGGCGCGACCGGCGGCAGGCGCAGGGCTCCGACGACGAAGAACCAGATCTTCTCGGTCAGGACCGCCGGGTCGGGGCGGTCGTTGTCGGAGGGCAGGCCTACGTGCGTTCAGGCCGGCTCGTAGTTGAGGATCGGCGCCAGCCAGCGCTCGGCCGTGCGGACGTCCCAGCCCTTGCGCTTGGCATAGTCGGCGATCTGATCGCGCTCGATCCGACCGACGCCGAAGTAGTGGCTCTCGGGATGGGCGAAGTAGAGGCCCGAGACGGCGGCCGGCGGCGTCATCGCGAAGCTCTCGGTCAGCTCGATCCCGGCCGCCTGGGTGGCGCCCAGCAGCTTGAACAGCGTCGCCTTCTCCGTGTGGTCGGGCTGGGCCGGATAACCTGGCGCTGGCCGGATGCCGCGGTACTGTTCGCCGATCAGGGCGTCGACGTCGAACGGCTCGTCCGGCGCATAGCCCCAGAGCTCCGTGCGCACGCGGCGGTGCAGGGCCTCGGCGAAGGCCTCGGCCAGACGGTCGGCCAGCGCCGTGAACAGGATCGCCGAATAGTCGTCGCCGGCCGCCTTGAACTCGGCCGCCCGCTCCAGCTCGCCGTGGCCGGCGGTCACCGCAAAGCCACCCACCCAGTCGGGCTTGGTCCCCACCGGCGCCACGAAGTCGGCCAGGGCCACGTTCGCCCCGTCGCCCGACTTGATCATCTGCTGGCGAAGGGTGTGCAGCCGGGCGAGCTCGGTCTCACGGCCCTCGTCCGCGTAGAGCACGATGTCGTCGCCGTCGGCGTTGGCGGGCCAGAAGCCCACCACCCCGCGCGCCTCCAGGAGGCCCTCCTGGATGATCCTGTCCAGCATCCGCTGGGCGTCGTTGAAGAGGTCGGTGGCCGCCTCGCCGACCACGTCGTCGGTCAGGATGTCCGGGAAGCGGCCGACCAGCTCCCAGCTCGCGAAGAACGGGGTCCAGTCGATATGCCGGCGCAGTTCGTGCAGGTCGTACGGCGCGAAGGTCCGCGTGCCCAGGAAGCTCGGCTTTGGCGGATCGTAGGCCGTCCAGTCGGGCGTGAACGCGTTGTCCCGCGCCTCCTTCAGGCTCGCCCGCGCCCGATTGCCCTGGCCGCGGGCGAACTGCTCGCGCACCCGTTCATAGTCGGCGGCCGTCTCGGCCAGGAACCGGCCCTTTTCGGTCGGGCTCAGCAGGTTCGACACGACACCGACGGCTCGGCTGGCGTCCAGCACATAGGTGGTCGAGCCCGACGGATACCGCGGCTGGATCTTGACGGCCGTGTGCGTCTTGGACGTGGTCGCCCCGCCGATCAGCAGCGGGATCTTGAAGCCGCGCCGCTCCATCTCGCTGGCGACGAAGGCCATCTCGTCCAGGCTGGGCGTGATCAGGCCCGACAGACCCACGATGTCGGCGCCGCACTTCTCGGCCTCGTCCAGGATCCGGTCCGCCGGGACCAACACGCCCAGGTCGACGACCTCGTAGTTGTTACATTGAAGAACGACGCCGACGATGTTCTTGCCAATGTCGTGGACGTCGCCCTTCACGGTGGCCATCAGGATGCGGCCCGCCTGCTCCCGCGGCTTGCCCTCCTTCTCGGCCTCCATGAACGGCATCAGATAGGCCACCGCCTGCTTCATCACCCGCGCGGACTTCACGACCTGCGGCAGGAACATCTTGCCCGCGCCGAACAGGTCGCCGACCACGTTCATGCCGTCCATCAGCGGGCCTTCGATGACGTGCAGCGGCCGCTCGGCCTTCTGTCGCGCCTCTTCGGTGTCGGCCTCGATGTACTCGGTGATCCCGTGCACCAGCGCGTGCGTCAGCCGCGCCTCGACCGGCTGCTCGCGCCAGCTCAGGTCCGGCCCCTTCGCCTCGCCCTTGCCGCCCTTGTACTTGGGCGCGAGGTCCACCAGCACCTCGGTCGGCGAGCGGCCGTCGGCCCGCTTGCGGTTCAGGATGACGTCCTCGACGGCCTCGCGCAGCTCGGGCTCGATGTCGTCATAGACCGGCAGGTCGCCGGCGTTGACGATGCCCATGTCCATGCCCGCGGCGATCGCGTGGTACAGGAACACCGAGTGGATCGCCCGCCGCACCGGCTCGTTGCCGCGGAAC
>NZ_JAPSKZ010000227.1 GCF_031181185.1 Phenylobacterium sp.
GATCGCCCACAGCCAGGGCATCTATCCCGGCGGCGTGGTCACCTCGACCTATATGCTGGGCGCCGCCTCAGGCGACTTCTGGCTGCAGCCGAACGCGTCCCTGCAGGTCACCGGCCTCGCCACCGAGGACATCTTCTTCAAGCGGTTCTTCGACAAGTACGGCGTCACCCCGCAGTTCGAGCAGCGGCAGGAGTACAAGAACGCCGTCAACACCTTCACCCAGAGCGACTACACGCCCGCCCACCGTGAGGCGACGCTGTCCTGGATGAGCTCGGTCTACCAGTCGGCCCTGGCCACTGCGGCCGGCGACCGCAAGCTGGACGCCGCCGCCCTGCAACGCACGCTGGAAGCCGGTCCTTACCGCGCCGAAGACGCGCTGCGGCTGAAGCTGGTCGACCGCCTGGGTCAGGTCCGGGAAGCGCGCCAGGCGCTGTTGGACCGCGCCGGCGAGGGCGCCCAGGCCGTGGACTTCCGCGACTACGGCGAGGATGGCCGCTCGCGGCGCGCGACCGGCGGCGACACCATCGCGGTGATCGAGGCCGAGGGCGCGATCGTCACCGGCCGAGACGAGGGCGCCAGTCCCTTTTCCAGCAACGGCGCGATCTATTCCGACGACCTCGCCGACGCGATCCAGCGCGCGACGCGGGCCAAGAACGTCAAGGCCATCGTCCTGCGCGTGAACTCGCCTGGCGGCTCGGATACGGCCTCGGAGCAGATCCTGGACGCCATTCGCGCCGCCAAGGCCAAGGGCAAGCCGGTCGTCGTTTCGATGAGCACCTATGCCGCCTCGGGCGGCTACTGGATCGCCTCGGAGGCCTCGGCGATCGTCGCCCAGCCCACCACCCTCACCGGCTCCATCGGCGTGTTCGGCGGCAAGTTCGCGCTAGGCGAAGCGCTCGCCAGGTTCGGCGTCGATGTGCGCGAGACGGGCCTCGGCGGCGAGTACGCGGGCGCTTTCAGCCTGGGCCAGCGCTTCACCCCCACCCAGCGGGCGGCCTTCGCCGGCTGGATGGACGGCATCTACGAGGCCTTCCTCCAGCGCGTCGCCCGCGGCCGGAACCTGCCGCTGGAGCGCGTGCGCGAGATCGCCAAGGGCCGCGTCTGGACCGGGGCTCAGGCCAAGCAGCTGGGGCTCGTCGACGAGCTGGGCGGCTTCTACCAGGCGGTCGCCAAGGCCAAGGCGCTGGCCGGCCTGACGGGCGACGTGACCCTGCGGCGCATGACGCCGACCGAAAGCCCGATCGAGGCGCTGGAGCGGGCGCTGGGCGTCTCGGCCACCTCGGCCCGCACGCTGGCGGCGGCGGCCTGGGTGCTGGGCGACCCGCGCGCCGAGGCGGTCATCGAACGCGCCGCCGAGGCCCGACTGCGGGCCGAAGGCGCCACGGTCCTGGCCCCCTCGCCGATCCGCTGAGGCCTCGGCCGTGACTGCGGGCGACCATCGCCAGGCCTACGATCTGCTGGCCCGCGGCGACCTGCAGGGCGCGCTGCGGCTGACCGCGGCCCTGACCGCCGTTCCCCTGCCGACCGCCGGCGCCTACGCCGCCCGCGCCGCGGTGCTGAAGGCCGCCGACCAGACCCAGGCGGCGCTCGCCGTCAACCGCGAGGCCGCACGGCGCTATCCCGCCAGCGGGGTCACCTGGCACAACCTGGCCGCCACGCTCGGAGACCTCGGTCTCGCCGAAGAGGCCGAGGCCGCCGCCCGCCGCGCCATCGCGCTGGGCCTCGCGGCCGCCGAGACCCGGCTGGTGCTGGCGCGCGCGTTGCAGGCCCTGCACCGCTTCGACGAGGCCGAGGCCGCCTTCCGCGAGGCGCTCGCACTCCGGCCCGACTACGAGGAGCCGAACACCGAGCTGGCCCAGCTCATCTGGATGCGGACCCGCGACCGCGCCGCGGCCCTCTCGCCGCTGCACGCCGCGCTCGCGGCCCGTCCGGGCCACCCGGGCCTGCGCCGCGCGCTCGCCGTCGCGCAGCAGTTCACCGGCGATCCCCAGGCCGCGCGCGCCACGGTCGAAGCGGGCTTGGGCCAGCCTCCCTACGATCCGCGCCTGCTGGGCCTGGCTATCGACCTCTGCTGCGTCACCGGCGACGCCGCAGCAGCCCTTCGCTGGGCCGCCCATGTGACCGGGCAGGACGCGTCCTCCCACGCCGCGCGCGCCCAGGCGCAGCTCGCCGCCGGCGACGGCGCGGCGGCCGAGCGCGAGGCCGCCCTGGCGGTCGCCAAGGCGCCGCACGACCAGTACGCCCTCGCCCTGCTCGCGACCGCCTGGCGGCTGACCGGCGACGTGCGCTACCGCGAACTGTACGACTACGACGGCCTCGTCGCCGCCTACGACCTCATCGACCCCGACACGGCCGAGGGCTCTCGCGAGCTGGCCGAGCTGCGCGACGCGCTGAGGCGGCTGCACCGGTTCACGGCCCACCCGTTCTCGCAATCGGTCCGCGAGGGCAGCCAGGCGACTCTTCGCCTGGACGGCGGCCACGAGCCGGCCATCGAGCGCCTGCTGCAGCGGCTGCGCGAGGCGGTGGGCCGGCGGGTTTCCGAAGGCGCCGGGCGCGGCGGGCCCTTCTGGGGGCGCAACACCGGGGCGGCCGAGTTCTCCGGGGCCTGGTCGATCCGCCTGGGCGCCAGCGGCCACCACGCCGACCACATCCACCCGCGCGGCTGGATCTCGTCGGCCTTCTACGTCTCCGTCCCCGACGAGAGCGCCGACGCCGTGAACCGGCCCGGCTGGATCAAGTTCGGCGAGCCGGGCGCCCGCACGAGCCCCCGGCTCGGACCCGAGCACTTCGTTCAGCCGAGGCCCGGCCGGCTCGTGCTGTTCCCGTCCTACATGTGGCACGGCACCGTGCCCTACGCGTCCGCCGAAGAGCGGATGACGGTCGCCTTCGACGCCCTGCCCGTCGCCGGCTGAGGCTTCCGCGCGCTTGGGCGCCGGCCCCACGACGTCTCAGACCTCACAAAGAAAAGGGCGGCGGATTGCTCCGCCGCCCTTCCAGTCTCTTCCGAGCGTGTCGCTTAGAAGTTCGCGGTGATGCCCACGAACAGGCGACGGCCCAGCAGGTCGTACATCGGATAGGTGTTCGGCAGACCACCGCCGACGATCGCGCTCGGGATGAGCGGCGGATCCTTGTCGAACACGTTGTTGACGCCGGCGCGGAGCGAGACGTTGTCCGCCACGTTCCACAGGCCCGAGACGTCGAAGTAGTTGTACGCCTTGATCTTGTTCACGAAGAGGTTCGGCGCGCCGGACAGAGCAGGGTCGTCCGACAGGCGCTCGTACTTCGTGCTGCCCCAGTGGCGCCAGGCCACCGACAGGGTGGCGTCGACCATCGGCAGGGTCCAGTTGACCCGCAGCTGGTGACGCCACTCCGGATTCACGGTGGCGCAGGTCGGGCCGTAGTAGCCCGCGCAGTCGTAGGCCGGGTCGCCCGGGATCGGCACGTTGTCTTGCTTCAGCAGCAGGGCGCCGTTGAAGTTGAACGACACGCGGCCGATGCCGTCCACGCCCCAGTCTTCCAGCGGCAGCTGGTACGAGGCTTGGAAGTCGAGGCCTTCGTTGATCGTCTTGGCGACGTTGACGGTCGTGCCGTTGATGTAGCCGCCGGCGCCGAGCGTCGTACCGAAGATCGTGCCGTTGGCCGGGTTACGAACCACCTGCGAGCAGAAGAATTCGTCGCCGGTTTCCAGGCAGCGCTCGAGGATGATTTCGAGCGGGATGTTGCCGATCTGGTCGGCAATCTTGATCCGGTAGTAGTCGATGCTGCCGACGAAGCCGGGCAGGAAGCGCGGCCGCGTGCTGAAGCCGACGGTGAACGTCTTGGCGATTTCCGGCGTCAGTTCGGTGTTGCCCCCGGTGGCCACGGCGCACTGGTTGGCCGGGCACTGCGGGATGTTGCCGTACTGGGCGGGCGTGATGCCGGTATTCTGGCACTGGGCCAGGGTCGCCGGGTTTTCCGCGTCGCGGGCGCAGGGGTCTTCCGGCACGTCGCTCGTGTTGGTCACGCTGGCGGGCGTGTACAGCTCGAGGATGTTCGGAGCCCGGATCGCCTTGTTGTACGAGCCGCGGAAGCGGATGTCTTCCACGGGCTCCCACTGGAAGCCGATCTTGTAGGTCTTCGCCTGGATGCCGGTCGAGTAGTCCGAGTAGCGGTAGCCGCCTTCCAGGACCACGTCGCGGGCGAACGGCATGTTCGAGACCAGCGGGACCCGGGCTTCGGCGTAGACTTCCGCGGCGCGCAGGCCTCGGTGCGGATCGACCGTGGCCTGCGCGCCGCGGAAACCGGACCGGTCGCCGCGCGCCGAAGCCGCGTCGGGCGCGTATTCGAAGTGGTCGCGGCGCTGGGTGGCGCCGATGGCGATGCCCACGCCTTCTTCAGCCCACGGCGACTTGATGCCGTACTCGCCGAGCTGACCGGTCAGGGTCGCTTCGACGATGCGCTGAGTGATCGTGCCGCTCTGGGTGCCGAGGATCTCGAGCGAGCGGGCCGCTTCCGGGGTCACGCCGCCGTCGCGGAACAGGTTGTAGGGCACGCAGCCGGCGTTGCCCGAAAGGCAGACCGGGTTCGCGGCCGTGCCGCCGACCAGCAGCGCGTCTTGGATGCGTTGCAGGCTCAGGTAGCCTTCCGACCGGCTCGCCAGCGTGGTGCTGTAGTACGAACCATAGATGTCGTAGCTCCAGGCGTCGTTGATCTGGCCACGGCCGCCGCCGACGAAGCGGTAGTTGGTGTGGTCGTAGAACGAGTTCCGGGGCCCGCCTTCCACGTTCCGGCGACCGAAGTAGAGGTCGACGGTCTCACCGGCGGCGATGGCGGCCGGCGTACAGCCCAGGGCCGTCGCTTGCTGGCCGCTCAGGAAGGGGTTGTTACAGTTGACCAGGAAGCCGCCGGTGTCGGTGACGCCGCTGCCTTGGAACAGCGCGCTGGGCGCGATGTTCACGTTGGACTTGCTGCTCATGAAGTTGAAGCTCGAG
>NZ_JAPSKZ010000020.1 GCF_031181185.1 Phenylobacterium sp.
GCCGCCCATGCCGACCTGGTACTCGGCATTGGTGTTGGTCTTGACGATCAAGGTTTCCTGGCCCCCGCTGCGGACGACCGTAAAGCTCTCGGGTACGGTCGTCGAGACTACGTCCCCAGGTTGGCCACGAATCGTTAACCGCGCGTTGCCCACGGCGCCCGAGGAGGAGCCGGTCTGGACTCCGACGCCGGAGCCGTTGAGGCGGGATGGGGTGACGGGCGCGACCGAGACGGCAGGCATGGTCAGGCCGGGGCCAAGGGTGATCCCGGCGGGCCGCACGAAGGTGGTGATGGCGCGGGCCGTGGCCGTCGCGCTGAGCGCCCCCTGAGCGAAGCAGGCGGCGAATGCGACGGACGCAGCCGCCAGGATGATCGCTCGCTTCATGGGCTTAGGACTCGAGAGGCGATGCCGGGCGGACGCGGGAGGCGCCCGCCCGGTGGATCGGTTTACTGGTAGACCAACTCGGCCGTGATGGTGCCGACCGTCACCTCGCCGGTGGCGGTGGCAGGCACATCCATGGAAGCGCCCACGGCGACAACGCAGCTGGCGGCCACCATGTCGAACTCGCCGTCTGCGGCGTCCGGGCAACCGCTGTCGCCCACGATGTTGCCGACCTGCAAGTTGTAGCCCGTCGTAGTCGTCGCCGAGACGTCCAGGGTCACACCGGCATCCGCGACGGCGCCGAGGGTGAAGGTGGCCGCCGTGGCGGCGGCCGTACCGCCAACCAAGGCCACGCCGCCGGCGCCGGACACCGAGCGGGTCGCCGTGCCGTCTGCGGCGGCGGCCGCGACGACCGTCACGGAGCTGCCCTCGCCGGTCGGCACGGTCAGGGTGCCGAAGTCCAGGTCAGTGCCGTTGGTGACCGAGCCGGCCGCAACGAACTTGGCCTTGGCGTCGACGGTGTCGCTCGCCTGAGCGAAGGCGGCGCCGGCAATAGCGGAGATCGCCGCCGTAGCGACGAGGAGATTACGGATGTTCATTTTATCAGCCCCCAGGGAGGATGGTGTGTCGAAATGGTACGCGGTGGAACTCGTCCGAACGTCGTCCCGCAAACCCGGCGCCAACCCGCGTCGCGGGCAATTCCGGCCTCAAGTAAACGTGCGGTTGTATTCTTCTTTTAACCGAGCGTTAGCCAAGGCGCCGCTCTACGGCCACGCTACCCAGCTGTCAAGTTTGATCCCGGCTTCTTTGTGTCAGACTAGTATAAATACGGTAAGCCGGCGGTTAACTGCCGCAAGGGGCCAAGATTAGCAGCGGGTCAAATTGGCGCATCAGCTGTAAAGAAGCGCTATGGTTGTATCGAATTCCCGCCATAGGTGTTTTTCTCCTGCGGCTCTGCGACGGGGAACCTGCCGGACTCTCTGCCTCGACCCAAGTTGATAGCCGCTGGGAGGGTTTTGCAGAACGCCGTAGTCCGCGCGGGGCTACTCAAAACGGGTTAGCGGACGCTGAGACGATCTGGCCGCATGCAGGACCATGCGGATGGTGGTAAAGGATTTCGCAGGCCCGGGCGCAGTATAGTGCGCAGGGTCTGAAAGACTTTCGGAGCGTGGGGCGCGGCGCGGCCGCCGAACACCCTTCGAGCCGGGGGCGCTATATTGGCGAACGGATTGGACAGCGAGGCGACAGGCGGCCCCAGCGCCGACCGTGCGGCGCTGCGCGGCCTGTTCGACCGACTGCGCCAGCATGTCGCACAGGCCGAGGGGCGGGCGGACGCGGCGCTAGGCGAGCTCTCCGCATCCCTCACGGCCGCAGAAGATCCTTTACGCGTGCGCGCGAGCGCCGAGACGGTGCTGGCCGAGCAGCGGCGGGCGGCGGCGGGCGTAGCGGCCCTGGCCGACGAGGTCGGGGCGATGGCGCGAGGGCTGGACGCCCGGCTCGACCGTGCGGACCGGGAGCGAGCCGACGCCCTGCGCGCCGTCGATCGCGAGCTGCGCGATGCGGCCGCGCGGCTGGACGCGCGGGTGGCGGAAGCCGAGGCCGAGGTCGTGCGTGCGCTGACCGCCGTGGCCGGGCGTCTGGCGCGCTGGGAAGCGGCGGCGGCGGATCGGGACGAACGCCTGGCGGGCGCCCTGGCGGCGCAGATCGCGGCCGCCGAGACGCGGCGCGGGGACGAGGTCGCGCGGCTGCTGGCGGCGGCCGAGCGGCGACCGGAGCCGGTGCGGGGCGCCGCGCCGGAGACCGTAAGGTCGCGGCGGGGCTCGCGATCGGCGGCCCTGCTGCTGTCGGCCGGCGTGGCGTGCCTGGGCCTGGCCACCCTGGCCGTGGTGCTGGAGCCGCCGCTGGCGGGGGACGAACCCGCGGCCGAGGCGGGGCCGGAGGTGGTGCTGCGCGGGCCGATCCTGATCGCGCCGCCCAGGTTCGCCGAGGCCGACGAGTTCGCGCCGGCGGCGCCGGCCGGGCCGGCGATCGGTCCCGACGCCCAGAAGGCGCTGGCGGCGGCGATCGGGGACGCCGAGGCGGGCAAGCCGGGCGCGGTCGGGCGGCTGCGCGCGCTGGCCGAGGCGGGCCTGCCGCGGGCGCAGATGTACCTGGCCAAGCTTTACGAGACCGGCAAGGGCGTGGCGGCGGACAGCGCGGAGGCGCGCCGCTGGACCGCCCGGGCCGCCGACGCCGGCGATCCGGTGGCGCTGCACAACCTGGCGCTCTACTACCTGCAGGGCCGCGGGGGGCCGCGCGACGACGTCATGGCGGCCAGGCTGTTCAAGCGCTCGGCCAGCGCCGGCGTAGCGGATTCTCAGTTCAACCTCGGCCTGCTGTACGAAACGGGCGCGGGCGTGGACCGCAACCTGGTGGAGGCCTACCGCTGGTTCCAGGTGGCGGCCAACGCCGGCGACCTGAAGGCGCGCGAGCGGGCGGTCGCCCTGGAGGCCCGGCTGTCGCCGCGGGAGATGGCTAGCGCCGAGCGGATGGCGACGAGCTTCCGGCCGGGCGCCGACGTCGAGGAGACGGTGCTGATCCCCGGCGCGACGACGGTGGCGGAGGCGCAGAAGAAGCTGGCGAGGCTGGGCTTCTACATCGGCCCGACCGACGGCCAGGACACGCCGGCCTACCGTCAGGCGGTGGAGGCCTACCGCCGGAGCCAGTCGCCGACGGTCGCCTCGGCCGGGCAGCCTTAGGGCGTCACAAGGATCTTCACGTGCGCCTCGGGATCGCCCAGGGCCGTGAACGCGTCCGCCACACCGTCCAGCCCGACCGTGCCTGTGACGAGATGAGACACGTCGATGATGCCTTCGGCCAGGTGGCGCAGGGTCAGGGCGAACTCCTCGGGCGAGTAGCCGAAGACGAAGGTGAGCTCGATCTCCTTGGTGATGGCCATGGAGGGCTCGATGCGGTCGGTCTCCATGCAGACGCCCGCCACGACCACCTGGGCGCCGGCCGGCGCGGCCTCGATCAGCGCCTGCAGCACGCCGGGCGCCCCGACGCACTCGAAGACGACGGGACGGGCGAAGGCTCCGCCCATCATCTGCACCATCTGCTGGGCGGCGCGGGTCTTTGGGACGCCCAGGGCTTCCCAGCGGTCGTGCGGGCTTTGGACGGCGGGGTCGATGACAATGTCGGCGCCCAGACGCTCGGCGGCCGCGCGGCGGCGAGGCGAGAAGTCGGCGGCGATGACCGGTCCGTGGCCCTGAGCCTTGAGCGCGGCGATGACGGCGAGGCCGACCGGGCCGCAGCCGACGACCAGGGAGACCGACTTCGGCTCCAGGCGCGCCTTGGCCACGGCGTGCAGGCCGACGGCGAAGGGCTCGGTCATGGCGGCGTGCTCGGTCGGCAGGCCGTTCGGCACTTCCAGCACGAGGCCTTCGGAGAGGACCATCCGCTCGGCGAAGCCGCCGGGCAGGCGGTTGGAGAAGCCCAGGAGCTCGACGCCCGTGGCGCTCATCACCGCCGGCACGCTCACCACGCGGGTCCCGGCCTTCAGCGTCTTGGCCGAGCCCGGACCATGGTCGAGGATCTCGGCGCAGAACTCGTGGCCAAAGACGGTGTCGGCGCGCGGATCGAAGCCGTTGTCGGGGGCGCCCGCGCGCTTCGACAGATCGATCATGTGCTCCATGTGGTGCAGGGCGTGCAGGTCTGAGCCGCAGATGCCGCAGGCCAGCGTCCGCACCAGCACCTGGCCGGACTCGGGCTCGAGTTCCGGTATCTCGTCGCAGACCAGCTGCTTGTTGCGGCGGACGACGGCCCTCATGCGTTTTCCCTCGGAGCTGGCGGCTCTTGTCGGCCACGTTCTTGTCCAGCCTAGCCTAATCCCCTAACCCTCGCGCCTCGGAATCAAACAGTGAGCGGAGCCTCCTCATGAGCCTCGCCTTCCTCTTCCCCGGACAGGGCAGCCAGGCCGTCGGCATGGGCGCCGACCTCGCGGAAGCCTTCAAGACCGCCCGCGAAGTGTTCGAAGAGGTGGACGAGGCGCTGAAGCAGAAGCTGTCCGCCCTGATGCGCGATGGGCCCGAGGACCAGCTGACCCTGACCGAGAACGCCCAGCCGGCGCTGATGGCCGTCTCGGTGGCGGTGATGCGGACGCTGGAGCGCGAGTTCGGCGTCGCTGTGGACAAGGCCGCGTTCGTGGCCGGCCACAGCCTGGGAGAATATTCGGCTCTGGCCTCGGCCGGCGCGATCAGCCTGGCCGACACCGCGCGGCTCCTGAAGCTGCGCGGCCAGGCGATGCAGCGGGCCGTGCCGGTGGGGCAGGGGGCCATGGCCTCGCTGATCGGGCCCAAGACCGACCTGGCGCTGGCGGAAGAGGCGGCCAAGGCAGGCTCGGAAGCCGGCGTCTGCGTCGTGGCGAACGACAACAACCAGGGCAACGTCGTCATCTCCGGCGACAAGGCCGCGGTCGACAAGGCCATCGAGAAGGCCAAGGAGCTGGGCGCGCGGGCGATCCCGCTGAACGTGTCGGCGCCCTTCCACTGTCCGCTGATGCAGCCGGCGGCCGACGAGATGGCCGAGGCCCTCGCGGCGGCGACCATCGTGGCGCCCCGCGCGCCGGTCGTCGCGAACGTCACGGCGCGTCCGACGAACGATCCGGAAGCGATCCGCCGGCTGCTGGTGGAACAGGTGACCGGCCGCGTGCGCTGGCGCGAAAGCGTCCAGTGGATGGCCGGCGAGGGCGGGGTGACCCGCTTCGCCGAGGCCGGCGCCGGCAAGGTGCTGTCGGGCATGGTCAAGCGGATCGCGCCCGACGCCGAGGCGGTCCCGCTGAACGCGCCCGCCGACCTCGAAGCCTTCGCCAAGACGCTCTAAGGGAAAGACGAGATGTTCGACCTGACCGGAAAGACCGCCCTCGTCACCGGCGCCACCGGCGGCATCGGCGCCGAGATCGCGAAGGCCCTGCACGCCCAGGGCGCGCATGTGGTGCTGTCGGGCACCCGCGAGGCGGTGCTGCAGGAGCTGGCGGGCGCGCTGGGCGAGCGGGCGTCGATCGCGCCGGCCAACCTCTCGGACGCCGCCGCCGTGGACGGCCTGATCGGGGCGGCGGAAGCCGCGGCGGGCAATCCGATCGACATCCTGGTGGCCAACGCCGGCATCACCAAGGACGGCCTACTGCTGCGCATGAAGGACGAGGACTGGGAAGCGGTCCTGAAGGTGAACCTGGAGAGCTACTTCCGGCTCTCGCGCGCGGCGGTGAAGGGCATGATGAAGCGCCGGTCCGGCCGGATCATCGCCATCACCTCGGTCGTGGGGGTTACGGGCAATCCCGGTCAGGCGAACTACGCCGCCTCCAAGGCCGGGATGATCGGCTTCTCCAAGGCCCTGGCCCAGGAAGTGGCGACGCGGGGAATCACTGTGAACTGCGTCGCCCCCGGCTTCATCGAGAGCCCGATGACGGACGCGCTCAACGAGCAGCAGAAGACGCAGATCCTGTCGACGATTCCCGCCCAGCGCCTGGGCGCGGGGAGCGAGATCGCGGCCGCCTGCGTTTACCTGGCCAGCGAAGAGGCGGGTTACGTCACGGGTCAGACCCTGCACGTGAATGGCGGGATGGTGATGATCTGAGGCTCGCCAAACTCGTGAGGAACATGCTACGGCCCCGCCAACTCTGATCACCAAATGCGGCGGTTGACTTCGAAGTCGCCGTCGTCGATGCAAGCACCTGACTAAGCCCTGAGGGACCTAACTAATGTCCGACGTCCTTGAACGCGTCCGTAAGATCGTCATCGAGCACCTCGACGCCGATCCCGAGAAGGTCACCGAGAAGGCCAGCTTCATCGACGACCTGGGCGCCGACAGCCTCGACAACGTCGAGCTGGTGATGGCCTTCGAAGAAGAGTTCGACATCGAGATCCCGGACGACGCTGCGGAGCACATCCAGACCGTCGGCGACGCCGTGAAGTTCATCCAGGAGCGGCTCGGCGCCTAAGGCGCTCGGATCGTTCGAGAATTCGACCGCCGCGGCTTCCCTGAACCGGAGTCCGCGGCGGTTTTCATTTGAGGGTCGCCCATGCGTCGAGTGGTCGTCACCGGCATCGGCATCCTGAGCCCGCTGGGCCAGGGAACCGAGCTGACTTGGAAGAAGATCCTGGCCGGCACGTCCGGGGCGGGGAAGATCACCGCCTTTGACACGACCGACTACGCCTGCCAGGTCGCCTGCGAGGTGCCGCGGGTGGACGGCCGCGGCGGCGGCGGGCCCGACGTCGAAGGCAGCTTCGACCCGGACGCCACCATGTCGGCCAAGGACCGCCGGCGGGTCGATGACTTCATCCTCTATGGCATTGCGGCGGCCGACGAGGCCGTGCGCGACGCCGGCTGGACGCCCGAGGACGAGGAGAGCCGCGAGCGCACCGGCGTGATGATCGGCTCGGGCATCGGCGGCCTCGGCACCATCGCCGAGACGGCCATCGAGCTGCACGAGAAGGGCCCCCGCCGGGTCAGCCCGTTCTTCATCCCCTCGGCGCTGATCAACCTGGTCAGCGGCCAGGTGTCGATCAAGTACGGCTTCAAGGGGCCGAACCACGCCGTCGTCACGGCCTGCGCCACCGGGGCCCACGCGATCGGCGACGCCGCCCGGCTGATCAAGTACGGCGACGCCGATGTGATGATCTGCGGCGGGGCCGAGGCCAGCGTCGTGCCGGTGGGCATCGCGGGCTTCATCGCCTGCCGCGCCATGGCCACGGCGTTCAACGACACGCCCGAGAAGGCCAGCCGGCCCTACGACAAGGACCGCGACGGGTTCGTGATGGGCGAGGGCGCGGCGATCCTGGTGCTCGAAGAGCTGGAGCACGCCAAGGCCCGCGGCGCGAAGATCTACGCCGAGGTGGCGGGCTACGGCCTTTCGGGCGACGCCTTCCACATCACCGCCCCGGTCGAGGACGGCGACGGCGGCTTCCGGGCCATGAAGGCGGCCCTGAAGGACGCCGGCCTGCAGCCGGCCGACATCGACTACGTCAACGCGCATGGCACCTCGACCATGGCCGACGGCATCGAACTCGGCGCCGTGGAGCGGCTGCTGGGCAATTCGGCGCCCGGCAAGGCGATGAGCTCGACCAAGTCGATGACCGGCCACCTGCTGGGCGCCGCCGGCGCGCTGGAGGCGGCGTTCTCGATCCTGGCCATCCGCGACCAGATCGCGCCGCCGACGATCAACCTGGACAACCCCGACGTCGAGACCGCGCTGGACCTCGTGCCGCACAAGGCCAAGCCGATGAAGATCGACGTGGCCATGTCGAACAGCTTCGGCTTCGGCGGCACCAACGCCGCGGTGATCTTCAAGAAGTACGCGTGAGCCGGGGCCGCCGCCTGAGCCGCCGCACGCTGGGGCTGGCCGCGCTGGGCGCGGCGGTCCTGGCGGCGCTGCTGGTGCTGGCGGGGCTGTGGAGCTACCGCGGACCCGGACCGGCGGCCAAGGACGGGCCGGTGACGGTCGTCGTCCTGGAGCGCGGCTCGGGCCTGTCCGAGATCGCGGGGACGCTGGAGGAGGCGGGGGCGATCAGTTCGGCCGGCCTGTTCACCGTGATGGCCCGAATGACGGGGGCAGCCTCCGAGCTGAAGGCCGGCGAATACGAGTTCGCGTCTCGGGCCCCCATGGCGAAGGTGCTGGCCGACATTCGCGCGGGCAAGGTGGTCCGCCACATGGTCACGATCCCCGAGGGCTGGACCAGCGAGATGGCCGCAGAGGCGGTGAACCGCCAGCCCGTGCTGACCGGCCTTGCGACCCCGCCGCCCGAGGGCTCGCTTCTGCCTGACACCTACCAGGTGCAGCGGGGCGACGACCGCAGCGAGGTGATCGCCCGGATGCGCAAGGCGCGCGACGAACTGCTGGCCGAGTTGTGGCCCAAGCGCCAGCCAGGCCTGCCGTTCGACACGGTGGACGAGGCGGTGATCCTGGCCTCCATCGTCGAGAAGGAGACCGGCGTGGCGGCCGAGCGGCCGCGCGTGGCGGCGGTGTTCGTCAACCGGATGCGCCAGGGCATGCGGCTCGAGAGCGACCCCACCATCATCTACGGCATCTCGAAGGGGCGGCCCCTGGGCCGGGGCCTGCTCGCGTCGGAAGTGGCGGCGGCCACGCCCTACAACACCTACCGGATCGACGGCCTGCCCCCGACGCCGATCGCCAATCCGGGCCGCGCCTCGCTGGAGGCGGTGTTGAACCCGCCGAAGACCAACGAGCTGTTCTTCGTGGCCGACGGGACGGGCGGGCACGTGTTCGCCGCGACGTTCGAAGAGCACCAGCGCAACGTGGCGCGGTGGCGGGCGGTGGAACGGCAGCGGGCGGCCGCGGCCGCAGCGGGAGGACGCTGAATGGCGATCAGCGGCATGACCGGCTTCGGCCGGGCGGAGGGGGCGCTGGGAGCCTGGTCGTGGGCGGCCGAGGCGCGGAGCGTCAACGGGCGGAACCTGGAGGTTCGGTTCCGCGGTCCGCCCGGGTTCGATGGCCTGGAACGGGCCGCCCGGGAAGGCGCCCAGGCGCGGTTCCAGCGGGGGCAGGTGACCGTGGGCGTCCAGGCCAAGAAGGCCGAGGCCGCGGGCGCCGTGAGGATTAATCTCGAGGCGCTCGAGCGCTATCTCGACGCCGGCCGGCCGCTAGTGGAAACCGGACGCGCCGCGCCGCCCAGCCTGGACGGGCTGCTGGCGCTGAAAGGCGTGGTCGAGGCCGATGACGCCGAGCAGGACCCGGAGGCCATGGCGGCGCTGGAAGCGGCCATCGCCGCCTCGATCGGGGCCGCGCTGGAGGGGCTGCTGGCCGCGCGCCGCCAGGAAGGGACCCAGCTGCTGGCCGTGCTGACCGGCCAGCTCGACCGCATCGCCGAACTGACCGCGCGCGCGGGTGACGAGGCCGCGGGCCAGCCGGCGGCGATAAAGGCCCGCTTCGAGGCGCGCATGAAGGAGTTGGCGGGCGAGGCGGTCACCGAGGAGCGGATCGTGCAGGAGGCCGCCGCCATGGCGGTGAAGGCCGACGTCCGCGAGGAGCTGGACCGCCTGGCGGGTCACGTGGAGGCGGCGCGCGGGCTGCTGGCCTCGGACGGCGCCGTCGGACGCCGGCTCGACTTCCTGACCCAGGAGTTCATGCGCGAGGCCAATACGCTGTGCTCGAAGTCGCAGCTTTCGGCCCTGACCGCCACGGGACTGGACCTGAAGGCCACCATCGAGCAGTTCCGCGAGCAGGTGCAGAATGTGGAGTAGGGACCGGTGAGCGCCGCTGACGAACATTCGCGCCCGTGGGAGACGATCCGGCGCGGGCTGCTGCTCCTGATCTCGAGCCCGGCAGGGGCCGGCAAGACGTCGCTGTCCCGACGGCTGGTGGCCGATCATTCGGAGCTTCGGCTGTCCATCTCAGCCACGACCCGACCGCCACGGCCCGGCGAGGAAGAGGGCCGCGAGTACTACTTCAAGACTCGCGAAGAGTTCGAGGCGATGATCGAGCGCGGCGAGTTCCTGGAGTGGGCGATCGTCAACGGCAACTACTACGGCACGCCCAAGAAGCCGGTGATCGAGGCGCTGGAAGGCGGCCACGACGTGCTGTTCGACATCGACTGGCAAGGCGCCAAGCAGATCGCCGAGAAGCAGCCCGACGACGCGGTGCGCGTGTTCATCCTTCCGCCGGTGTGGAGCGACCTGGAACGCCGCCTGCGGGCCCGCGCCCAGGACAGCGAAGAGGTGATCGAGGCCCGGCTGCGGCTGGGACGCGAGGAGATCACCCACTGGGGCGAGTACGACTACGTGATCGTGAACAAGAACTTCGACCGCGCCTACGCCGACCTCGGCCACATCTACCGCGCCGAGCGGATCAAGCCGGGCCGGAACCCCTGGCTGCCGGGCTTCGTCCAGGGGCTGTTGCGGGAGTAGAGCGCCGCCTGCTGGCTGCGCAGCTGGATCGGCTTGGCGGTCCTGACCGGGAAAATGTCGGCCGTCGGGTCGCTTAAATGAGGCGAGCGGCAACTTCCTCGGGCGGGAGGTGGTTCGAAATCCGACCCTGCCAAATCCCAGATCAGGAAGGCTGCCCCCGATGCCGAACCGCGCGACCGTCTACCGGATGGTGCTGCCGGACCACACGTGTCCCTTTGGCGTGCGCGCCAAGGCGCTGCTGGAGGACGCCGGCTACGAAGTCGATGACAAGGTGCTGACCACCCGCGAGGAGGTGGATCGCTTTCAGGAAGAGCAGGGCGTCGCCACCACGCCTCAGGTGTTCATCGACGGCCAGCGCATCGGCGGCAGTGAAGACGTGGAGCGACACCTGCGCGGAGGCTAGCCGCGGCGGCGTCGGCGCGACCGAACGGCGCCGCATCGCCCGGCCGGCCGACGGTCAGCTTCGCAGGATCTTCTCCATCGCCTTGCCCTTGGCGAGTTCGTCGATGAGCTTGTCGAGGTAGCGGATCTCGCGCATCAGCGGGTCCTCGATCGCCTCGACGCGGACGCCGCAGACGACGCCGGTGATGTTGGCGCGGGCGGGGTTCAGGCGCGGGGCCTGGGCGAAGAAGGTCTCGAAGTCGGTCTTGTCGGCGAGGCGGGCGTCGAGCTGCTCCTGACCGTAGCCGGTCAGCCAGAGGATGATCTGGTCGACCTCGGCCTTGCTGCGCCCCTTCTTCTCGGCCTTGGCCACATAGTGCGGGTAAACGCTGGCGAAGCTGGTCGTGTAGATGCGGTGCTTGGTCATCGGTTTGTGCGCGGCGAACTCCGGCAAGGGCCGCCATCCTAAAACCGTCCGGGAGACTGTCGGCAAGCGCGCGTCGCAATCGTCCTCGGGACAGGAGCAGCCTGGAGCGAGACGATGCCGAGCATCCCCACCATCACCGCCTTCGAAGCCTCGCCCGACGAGGGGCGGGGGCTGGCGCGGGACATGCGCGTGCGCTGGGCGCTCGAGGAAGCGGGCCAGCCATACGACGTGCAACTGGTCTCGTTCGCCGAGATGAAGCAGCCGGCGCACCTGGCGCGGCATCCGTTCGGGCAAATCCCGACCTATCAGGAAGGCGAGCTCGTCCTGTTCGAGACGGGGGCCATCGTCCTGCACATCGCGCAGCGGCATCCGGGCCTGTTGCCGGACGAGCCGAACGCCCGCGCGCGGGCGATCGCCTGGCTGTTCGCGGCGCTGAACACCGTGGAGCCGCCGATCGTGGAGCTGGAGCAGATGGAATACGCCGAGGGCGACCGGCCGTGGCACGCGGCGCGCGTGCCACTGATGGAGGGTCGGGTGCGGACGCGGCTGAAGGCGCTGTCGCGCCGGCTGGGCGGGGCCGAGTGGCTGGACGGCGCCTTTTCCGCCGGCGACCTGATGATAGTGATGGTGCTGCGCAGGCTGGAGGACACGAGCCTCGTCGACGAGCACCCGAACCTGGCGGCCTATGTGGCGCGCGGGAAGGCGCGGCCCGCGTACCGGCGGGCGTTCGACGCCCAGCTGGCCGTGTTCATGGACCGCGAGGCAGGTTGAGCGGCCAGTTGGAAGAACGCGTTACGCCAAACGCGGGTTCGCGGGACGGGAGGCGCAAAAGCGGCCAAAATCCCGCGAACGACGGTCACGAGCGGCCGTTCCTGCGCGGCCAAGCTTGCGCCGCGCGCAGGTTCAGGCATCGAGCCGATATGAAGAAGGCTTCCGAGTACCGGCAGCACGCCGAGGAGTGCCGCGCTCTGGCGGCGCAGATGAGCTCTCCGGCGCAACGCGCCCAGATGCTGGAGATGGCGGAGCACTGGGAGAAGCTGGCGCGCGACCGCGCGGCGCTGATCAGCAAGCATCCCGAGCTGGCCATCGCCGGCGAGCAGGAAGAGGAGCAGCGGCGGCCGGAGGCCTAGTCCGCCGCTTCCGAGACGGGCAGGAACATCACCTGCAGCCCGCCGGCGAGCGCGTGCACCTCGGCGTCGAGCTGCCGCTGCAGCGGCGTGGAGAAGATCCGCACCTTCTGCGGCTGAAGCGTGCGCAGCGCGCGCAGGAGCGTCTCGTGGCCCTCGGAGCCGACGGCGTCCGGCCACAGTTCGTCGTACCGCCGGCCGATGAGCTCGTCCCGGTCCTTGCCGAGGATCGCGAGCAGGGCGTCGTTGGCGGTGAGGAAGCGAAGGTTCGCATCGAGCGTGAAGCTCGCCGGCAGCTCAGTCTGTGGCACGTGGTCCCCCCGGGCACGGCTCTATAGGGAAGGCGTGCGCGGCGCCAGTCCGCGGCGAAGATCAGCAGGGGCGCGGAGTGAAGCGTCCGCGACGCCGCCACCGGGCGCTCGGAGCCTCTTCGCGTTGCCAGGATCTGCGCAACGCAGGCCGGAGACATGTGGTGTCGCCCTGTGGACAACACGCCGGCAGCGGGAACACGGGGCGCCGCCTCCGGTTGGTGCGGGCGGGTCCGAGACCGGCTCCGCCAGGTCCAGGAGCTACGATGCCTCAGGTCAGCCTCTCGGTCGTCCGCTGCGGCAAACAGTGGGGCGTGAGCGCCGACGGCGAGGTGATGGCCCTGGCCAGGCGCAAGCGGGACGCCGAGGCGCTGGCGAGCGAGACCGCCAAGACCCTGCGCGAGAGCGGCTATCACACCGAGCTAAAGGTGGCGGGGGAGCGGCGGAGCTTCCAGGAGGGGGAATGAGCGGCGGCGGGGCCGTAGGAACCACGGGCCGCACGGGGCGGTTGTGGCAGCCGTGACCCCAGAAGACCTCCGCAAACAGGCCGCGGCCGCCGAATTCCTGGCGAAGATCGTCAGCTACGCGCCGGACAAGGCGCGACTGACCGCGCGCGCCGCCGAACTGCGGGCGCAGGCCGACGCGCTGGACGGCGACGGCCGCAACCACGCGGAGGACGGCGACGCCCGTGGCGTCGCCTAGCGACGGACACGCGGCGGCCCCGGCTGAGAGGAGCCGCCGCGCGCGGCCTAGCTCAGGACGATGATCGCCACCCGGCGGTTCTGAGCCCGACCTTCCGCCGTGTCGTTCGGTGCGACCGGGGCTTCCTCGCCGTAGGAGATCGTGCCCATGCGGTTCAGCGCGACGCCGGCCTTGCTGAGGTACTTGCGGACCGCTTCGGCGCGGGCCTCGCCCAGCTGGTCGTTGTAGGCCTCGGGACCCGTGGCGTCGGTGTGGCCCTGGATCTCGAGGTACACATTGCGGTTCTCGCTCTTGAGCCGCTCGGCGAACTCGTTGAGGCGCGCCTCGGCCTCGGGCGACAGGGCGTGCCGGTCGACCGGGAACTTCACCGAGTCGTCCGACAGGACGACCTGGTAGAGGAACTTGCCCTCGGCGAGCTTGTGGGCCGCGTTCGCCCGGGCGAGGGCCTCGCCGGCGGTGCCTTCCACCTGAGTGACCCGGTTGTCGACCACGCCCACCTGGTCGCGGACGAACCGGTGGCTGGCGCAGCCGCTGGCCGCCAGGCCCGCGAAGATGAGGGCGCCGCCCAGCGCGACCGCCCTGAATTTCCCGTCTTTCAAATCTCTATTCCTTCTAGGCAAGGCCCCACCCCACGGCGCTTCGCCGTCGCCAAGGTGCAGGTGCGCGCATGGCCTCGCCATGACGCGACCGTGGCGAGAACAGGGCAACTTGGCCATGAGCTGCGCCACGATCCTGCCGAACCTGGCTGTGAGGGTCTGGCATGGGCGGACGGACGGAGAGGCGGCGAAGGCGCGCGGCGGCGATCGCGCTGAGCCTGGCGGCGCATGCGGCGATCCCGTTCGTGCTGATCGCGAGCCAGACCGACCCGCCGCTGCGGATCGAACCGGAGCCCATCGTGGTCAGCCTGGCGCCGCCGCCGATCCCACCGCCGCCGCCCGAGCCGAAGGATGCCGAGGCCCCCGGCGGGGCGCCCGCCACGACGCCCGAGCCTGCGCCCGAGCCCAAGCCGCCGCCGAAGGCGCGGGCGCGGCCGACGCCCGTGCCGCCGCCTCACGTGGAGGCGCTGCGGGTGGCCGTGGCGCCGGCGCCCGCGCCGCAGCCGATGCCGTCGCTCAGCGAGGGGCAGCTGGCCGGCGCGCGGACGGCGGGTTCAGGGGCGGGAGCCGGGACGGGCAGCGGCGCCGGCGACGGTCAGGGCGGCGGCTGCGACATGGTCAGGCGCCTGCAGGCGGCGCTGCGGCGCGATCCCGAGGTGCGGGCCGCGATCGGGCAGGCGCATCGGCAGGCGGGGGCCGGCGGCCGCGCCGTGCTGGTCTGGAACGGCGACTGGATCCGCAGTCCGGACCAGGAGGGCAAGGGCCTAGCGGGCGTGCGCCAGGCGATCGTCATGGAGGTGGCTTTCGCGCCCGAGGCGTGCCGGGAGGAGCCGATGCGCGGCCTGGTGCTGCTGTCGATGGCCGATGGCGCGGGCGCGCCACGCGTGGTGCTGGGGCAGGCCGCCTGGCGCTGGACGGACCTGCTGGGCTCGCGGCGGCGTATCGGCGGTTAGCGCTTGTCCGGGACGAAGCGGGCCGTGAAGAGGTCGCAGGCCTCGGGATAGCCGCGGACCAGCCGCCGGGCGATCAGGTGCCTGGGCGTGATCTCGAGGCGCAGTTCGCAGACCCGCACGCCCTGGGCGGTCTCGGCCTGACGGCGCCAGATGTAGTAGCGCTTCCCTTCCAGCGTCACGGCTTCGTCCCAGGGGCCGTAGAGCGCCACGGCGGCGTCGGTGTGCTGGCCATAGAGGCTGGACGGGCGCTCGCCCTCGAACGAGGTCACGCAGCCGCCCAGAGCCAGGGCGGCCGTGAGCATCGCGGAGGCCGCACGCATCGCGGTCAGTTGTAGGCGACGGTCGTGGTGAACGTGCCGGAGTAGGCGCCGCTGGGCGTGGTGGACTCGACCAGGATCTGGCCGCCGACGCCGAAGGTGGCCGTCCCAGCCTGACCCAGAGCATTGCTGAGCGTGCCCGTGGTGGCGGTCGGCGTGAGGTCGACCTGGATGGTCTCCGAGCCCCCCGCCCGGGTCATGTTGAAGGTCGGCGGCACGGTGATCGCGAAGGTCTGGCCGCCTTCACCGCTGACAGTATAGGTCGCACGGCCGGGCGCGGCCTGGGTGTTCGGCGCGCCGGTGTTGAGCAGGGCGCCGCTGCCGGTCAGCGAGCGCGAGCCGTCCGTCTGCGAGATGACCACCGTGCCCGAGCCGGCGAGCGGACGGACGATGGTGCCGAAGGACAGATCGCTGTCCTTGGTGAGCAGGATCGGGCGGAAGATGGTGACGCTGGCCGTTGTCGACTGGCTGGCCGAAGCCTGGGCATGCGCGCTCGCGGCGAAACCGGCCACGGCCGCGGCCGAAAGCGCTCCCATCAAGATGTGCCGAAACCGGATCACGGAAACCCCCAGTAAAACTCTATCTAAACGGGTACCGGACGCGCCTAGACTTAGCTGAAGTTGTTTTGACCAGACGATCTGTGCCAAAAACGTACAGCGGCTTCGCCTGATACCCGACGTGACGGAAGCTTTGCAACGGCCGGACCAACTCAATATGGGGCGCGGCGTTCCGCGTCATTGTCGTATTAATACGTAACGGCTAGCCTCAAGGTATGATGGGGGCGTTCCGGATCCTGGCGACGGCGGCGGTCAGCCTGTGGGCGGGCCAGGCCTGCGCGCAGGCGCAGGCATCGGCGGAAGCCCGGGGTTCGGTGACCATCATCGATCCGCGCGCGCTGGCCCAGCAAGCCGAACTGTCGGTGGGTCCGGTGATGCGACCGGGCGCCGCGGGCCTCACCGCCCAGGCCGTCGACGGGCGCTACGAGATCAGCGGCGTGGCCGGCGACAGCTTCAACATCGCCATGCCGTCTAGCCTGAAGCTGGTGCGCAGCGGCGGGACCGAGGAGGTCGTGCTGCAGCTTTCGCCCTCCGGCGCCATGACGATCCTGCCCGGGGCTTACGGCGCGCGCGCCACCGGCTCGGTCGCCGTGCAGGGCGCGGTGGGCGTGCCGCAAGCGGCGGCGCCGGGCACCTACAAGGGCTCCTTCCCGGTGATCCTGTCGCTGCAGTAGCGGCGTTCCGACTTCATCCCCAGCCAACGGGCCGCGATCCACAGGACGTGCTGCAGCGGGGCTTTCCGTGACGGTTTGGTTAAGGCTTCCTGCCGCCTCGCATCATCGCGAGACGAGGACACGGCCGTGAATGTCGAAGACCTCTCGCCCCCGAACCGGGACCTCCTGACCGAGGCGCTGCCCGGGGGGCAGCTGATCAATGTGCTGTACGAGGCCGGCGAGCGGCGGGACGACGGCTTCCAGCGCGAGCGGCGCTGCTTCGCCTTGGGCGAGCGCGGCTGGCTGGCGTTCGTCGGCTGGGACGGTCGCCTCGCGGCGGACGCCTCGTGCCGCTCGCGCTGGGCGCTGACCGAGGCCGCCCACGCCGTGCTAGGCGGTGAGGGCCAATAGGGCGAAGGAGGCAAGCCAATGCTCGCCCATGTAGTCGCCCGCGACGTGGGGCAGGCTGGCGGCCAAGTGGACGTGGGCGGCCTCTTCGGCGGCGGCGCGGGCGGGGCCTGAGAGCGTCGGGGCGAGCGATCGCCAGCACCAGGCCCGCGACAGGTTCAGGCCATCGAGGTGGACGATCTTGCCGTCGGTGCGGTCGGTGACCACGGCGGGCGTGAACAGCGTCGCCGGCCGGCGTTCGGCGATGTGCGGCAGGTAGGCGGCGAACCAGGCCTTGAACTCGTCCGGCGGCAGCAGGCGGCGCAGGCATTCGGCGGTGACCAGAGTGGCCGACAGGAACTCGTCCAGCGACGGTTCCCACGCCTGGGCGTCGCGGTCGTGGCCGTGCCAGGCGCGGGCCTTCGCGGCGAAAAGGTCGAGGAGCGCGGGGTCCGCCACGCGGGCGTAGTCGGCCGATAGCGCGAGGGCGAAGCTGGTCGAGGAGTGGACGCCGGTGCGGATCGGATAGCCGGCGACGGGCAGGAAGTCGCGGAAGCGCTGGGCGAAGGCGTCGGCGAGGGGCTGCAGGGTGGCGGCCCAAGGCGCGGCGTGGGCCAGCAGCTCGGCTTGCAGCTTGAGCAGCCATCCCCAGCCGTAGGGACGCTCGAAGCCGCGGGACGACGGGCGGGCGAGGTAGGCCACCTCGGCGGCGACGTTCTGCGGCGTGAACGCTTCTTCAAACCGGGCGCGAATCGCCGGCGCCTCGGGGAGGTCCGGGAACAGCCGCAGGCAGACAGCCAGCGTCCAATAGCCGTGCACGCAGGAGTGCCAGTCGAAGCTGCCGTAAAAGATCGGGTGCAGGGCGCGGGGGCCCAATGCGTCCTGCGGGCCCTCCAGCACGTGGTCGAGCTTGTTGGGATACTCCCGGCCGACGTGGCCCAGGGCGATGCGGGCGAAGGACGACGCCAGCTCAGCGGAAAGCGAGGACATGCATCAGCACCACATTGACGATCAGCACCGGCAGCGCCGTAGGGATCTGCGCCTTGATGACGGCATATCGGTCGGGCAACTCGAGCAGGGCGGGCGGCACCAGGTTGAAGTTGGCGGCGAGCGGCGTCATCAGCGTGCCGCAGAAGCCCGAGAGCATGCCGATCGCGCAGACCACCGCAGGATCTCCACCGAAGCGGTTGATAAGGATCGGCAATCCGACGCCGGCGGTGAGGACCGGGAAGGCCGCGAAGGCGTTGCCCATGATCATCGTGAAAGCCGCCATCCCGATGCAATAGACGGCGACCGCCGCGAGTCGCGTGTCCAGCGGGATCCAGGCCGTGACGAGCTGGCCGATCAGCTCGCCGACACCGGCCAGCGCGAAGACGGCGCCGAGGGCCGCGAGCATCTGCGGCAGCAGCGCGGCCCAGCCGACGGTGTCCATCAGACGGCGGCCCTCCTGCAGGGCGGCGAGCGGCGGCTGGCGCAGCAACACCAGCGCGACGCCGAGGGAGACGACGGCGGCCAGGGCCAGGGAGATCAGGGTGGCCTGTCTCGGGTCCAGCAGCGGCTGGCCGCCGAACTCCACCTGCTTGATGACGAAGACGCCGAGACCCACGATCAGGGGCAAGGTGAGCGCCGGGATGAACAGCCTGGCGCCGAACCGCTCCGAGAGCGCGCGGCGGGTCTCGGGGGAGGTGGTGGCCGGCGCGCTTCGGCCGAGCAGGCCGAACCCGGCGAGGAGGGCGAGGCCCAGGACGAGGATCCCGTTGCCGAGATCGCCGATGCGATCGCCGGCCAGGAAGCTGAGCGCCACCAGGCCCCAGAAGAGGGCGTTGCCGATCCGCTTGGCGTTCGCGCGGTCGGCGGCGCTGAGCACGGCGAAGGCGGCGAACAGCAGGCCGGCCAGCACATAGACGGCGGAGAGCTTGATCATGCCGGGTCTCCCGCCCGGCGCTTCATCTGCCGGTCGAAGAGGACCAGGCGGGCGCCGTGGATCAGGAAGGCGGCGATGGCGGTCGGGATGGCCCAGAGCGACAGGTGCAGGGGGTCGACGGTGATGCCGCTGGAGGCCAGGATTCCGACCATCAGCAGGATCGAGCCGATGGCGATGAAGATGTCCTCGCCGAAGAACAGGCCGACGTTGTCGGTGGCCGCGGCCTGGGCGCGCACCGCCTGGCGGGTGTCGGGGTCGAGTTCGGCGCCTTCGGGCAGCCGAGCCTCGACGGCGCCTTCGGCCATGGGGGCGACGATGGGGCGGATGCTCTGGGCCTGGCCGGCGATGGAGTGCAGGCCGATGGCGGAGGTGATCTGGCGGAAGGCGAGGTAGGCGATCAGGAAGGGCCCGACCGAAACGCCGCGCAGCCGCGCGATCAGGGCGCGGCAGCGCTCCTGAAGGCCGGCGCGCTCGAGGACGCCCACCATCGGCAGCACCAGATAGACGACGGTGATGAACTTGTTCTCGTTGAAGGCCTTGCCGAAGGCTTCCAACACCTCAACCGGCGAGAGGCCGGCGAAGATTCCCGTGGTGAAGGCGGCCAGCACCACCACCAGCAGCGGATTAAGGCGGGCGGCGAAGCCCACCACGACCACCACGACGCCCAGGAGGGTCAGCATGCGGGCTCCCCGACCGATTCTGCCGGCCATTGGATCGGGTGGAGCCCGCAAGGGCAACGGCGTACTCTCGGGTCATGACCGGACCCAAGATCCCTGACGACGAAGACGACTTCGACATCGTGGAAGAGGCGGGCGAGGAGAGCTTCCCCGCCAGCGACCCGCCCGCCTGGACGCCGCCAGGCCACGACGAGCCGGAGGAGAACGACTAGCGCTGCGCCAGCCACGCGTCGGCGAGGGCGAGGAAACCGTGGACGGGGATCACCTCGGCGCGGGCGGCGGGATCGAGGCCGGCGGTCATGACGAGGGCCTCGCCGCCCAGGACCTTCAGGCTGGAGCGGAGCATCTTCCGGCGCTGGCCGAAGGCGGCGGCGGTGAGTTTCTGTAGCGCGTCCAGGCGTTCGGGGCTGGGGCGGTCAGCGCGGGGCTCGAGCCGGACGACGGCGGAATCGACCTTGGGCGGCGGGGTGAAGGCGCGAGCCGGCACGTCCAGCACCGGGCGGGCCACGCAGGTCGCCTGGGCGATGACGCCGAGGCGGCCATAGGCGTCGTCGCCCGCCGGGGCGGTGATGCGGTCGGCGACCTCCTTCTGGAACATCAGGGTCAGCGAGGCGGGCGTCCAGGGCCCGGTCAGCCACTTGATGAGCAGGGGCGTGCCGACATTGTAGGGCAGATTGGAAACGAGGTGCGCCGGCCGGCCCTGCGCCAAGGCGGCCTCGTCGACCGTCACGGCGTCATCGAACACCAGGTGGAGCCCGCCGTCGGCGGCCTGCACCACCTCCTCCAGCAGCGGCCGGAAGCGCTCGTCCTTCTCGACGGCTACGACGCGGGCGCCGGTCTCGACCAAGGCGCGGGTGAGGCCGCCGGGGCCAGGGCCCACCTCGATCACCAGATCGCCGTCGCCGACCTCCGCCAGGCGGGCGATCTTGCGGGTGATGTTGAGGTCGAGCAGGAAGTGCTGGCCGAAGGACTTTTTGGCCCATAGGCCATGCGCCTCGAGCGCCTCGCGCAGGGTGGGCAGGTCGTCGAGGGGCAAGCGGCGGTTCCCGTAGTCTGGAGCGGGCGCAGATAAAGCCCAGGGCGCGCGCGATCACAAGCGACCGTTCCGGCCGCGCGGCGTTGTGAGTCCATGTCCAGAAATCGTGCCGCACGCCTGAACGGCGCCGTCGTCGTCATTACCGGCGCCTCCAGCGGCAACGGCCGCGCCATCGCCCACGACTTCGCGCGGCAGGGCGCGCGGCTGGTGCTGGCGGCGCGGCGTGAGACCGCCCTGGCCGAGGTTGCGGCCGAGTGCCGGGCGCTGGGCGGCGAGGCCGTCGTGGTCATGACGGATGTCGGGGACGCGGACAGCGTTGCGCGGCTGGCCGACGAGGCGGTGAGGACGTTCGGAGGCTTCGACGTCTGGGTGAACAACGCCGGCGTGCTGCAGTTCGGGCGCCTGGATGAGACCCCGCCGGAGATCGTCGAGCAGGTGATCCGCACGAACCTGATCGGCTACCTCAACGGCTCGCGCGAAGCGTTGCGGCGTTTCAGGGCGGCGGGCGAGGGCGTGCTGATCAACGTCAACTCGATCCTCGGCGCGCTGGGCCACCCGTATACGTCCGCCTATGTGGCCTCGAAGTTCGCCGGGCGGGGTCTCACCGAGAGTCTGCGGGGCGAAGTCGCGGACCAGCCCGGAATCCGGGTGTGCGAGGTTCTGCCGGCGGCGATCGACACCCCTATCTACCAACGGGCGGCGAACTACACCGGCCGGGCTGTGCGGCCCCTCCGGGTGTTGCACCCGCCTGAGACGGTGGGTCGAGCGGTCGTGCGGCTGGCGAAACGTCCACGGCGGCAGGCCTACGCCGGCTGGTCGGCGCGGCCGGCTGTGGCGGGTCGCGCGCTCGCTCCCGCGCTCGCCGAAAAGGTGGTGCGCGCGGCCGCCGACAGCATGGAGCTGGAGCGCAGGGCGGCGGCGCCGAGCGCCGGCAACCTGTTTGCGCCCAGCTACGACGCCTACCGCCTAAGCGGCGGCTGGCGGATGACGAGGCGAGCGCGCACCGGGGTCGCCGCGACGCTGGGCCTCACCGCCGCCGCGGCCGTGCTGGGGCTGCTGGTGGCGCGCTACGGCTCAGCGACGCCGACCCGCCGCTTGTAGACCAGCTCGCCGCCCATCCAGCCGCTGTAGACCAGCAGCAGGACGACCACGCCGGAAAGGATGATCCCCGCCGGCGCCACGGCTTCGGTCGCGCCTTGCGTCGTGCGCATGTAGAGGTTCACCGCCTCGAGCAGCACGGCCATCACGTTGGCCAGCATGTGCAGCCAGGCCGGCCGCATGCCCCGTACGGCGCGGTCTCCCATGAAGTCGATCAGGCCCAGGACGGCCGCCAGGGCCGCCATCGCCAGGCCGGCGCCCAGCATCCAGACGGAGGCGGCGGCCCAGCCCTCGCGGCCGGTGACCAGGAAGCCGACGTCCGTGGCGAAGGCAGCCACGAAGAGGGTGATCGGAAACGGTATGACCATCGGGTGCAGCGGATGGCCGGCGATGGACGCCCGGCTCCGCGGATAGCGATCGAGGTCGTCGCGCATGGCGCCAGTTCTCCCAAGCCCAGGCTTGGCAACACGGCGCGGCGGGGTTTCGTTCCGCGCGGCCTCAGGCGCGCTTGTCGGCCATCTGGGCGGCGAGACGGATGGCGGCGATCAGGCTGTCGGGTCGGGCGATCCCGCGACCGGCGATGTCGAAGGCGGTCCCGTGGTCGGGGGACGTGCGGACGATGGGCAGGCCAAGCGTGACGTTCACGCCGCCCCAGAAGTCGAGCATCTTGACCGGGATCAGCGCCTGGTCGTGGAACATGCACAGCGCCGCGTCATAGGTGGCGCGCATCTCGGCCGGGAACAGGCTGTCGGACGGATAGGGGCCCCGGGCGTCGACGCCGAGGTCCTTGAGCGCGCGGACCGCCGGTTCAACGATCTCGATCTCCTCTCGGCCGATGCCCCCGCTTTCGCCCGCGTGGGGGTTGAGGCCGGCGACGGCCAGGCGGGGCGCCTCGACGCCGAAGTCGCGGCGCAGCGACTGGGCGGTGACGAGGCCGGCGGCGACGATCTTCTCGATGGAGAGCGCGGCCGGTACGCGGGCGATGGGTTCGTGGACAGTGACGAGGGTGACGCGCAGGTCGGCGGCGGTCAGCATCATCACCGGCCCGCGGGCGCCGTCGAAGGGCGCCTTGGACGTGAGCTCCCCCAGGAACTCGGTGTGGCCGGGGAACTTGAAGCCGGCCTCGTAAAGCGGGGCCTTGGCGATGGGGGCGGTGACGACGCCGGACACCGTCTTCGACAACGCCAGGCCCACGGCGGTCTCGATCCAGCGGATCACGGCGGGCGCGGCGGCGGCGGAGGGCTGGCCGGCGACGACCGCGGCCTTCAGCGGCAGGTCGAGCACCGGCAGGGCGTCGGGGAAGGCGCGCAGCGCCTCGTCGGGCGTGTGGATGGCGCGGACCGTTACCCCGTTAGGCCCGGCGCCCACGCCGGGGGCCGAGGCGACGGCCTGGGCGTCGCCGACGACGAAGAAGGCCGGACCGGTCGTCCGCAGCGCCGCCCAGGCCTTGGCGACGATCTCGGGGCCGACGCCCGCGGGATCGCCAAGCGTGAGGGCGAGCGGGCCGCTCGTCACCGCGTCTCGATGGTGGCGGAGTTGCGCAGGTCGCGCATGTACCGCCGGGCGATCATCGAAAGCTGCTGACCGTAGAGGCGGTTCTCGATGGCCTCGCGCTCCATGTTCTGGCCGCCGGCGACGCGGCGGCCGCAAACCGCCACGAGGTGGAGGCCGGCGCCGGTGCGGATCGGGTCGGAGACCTGGCCCACCTGGAGCTTCTCGGCGGCGTCGCGGAACTGCGGCGCGAGGTCCGCGAGCTCGGCTTCACCCAGGTCGCTGGCCACCACGCCCTCGACCTTGGCGGCGGCGGCCTCGAGGGTCTCGCAGCTGGTGATCTGCGGCTTGAGCTGCTCGAGCTTGGCGCGGGCGGCGGCCTCGTCGGCCCCGGCCGGCAGGGCGACGGCGGCCTGCTTCAGGTTGACCAGCGTGGCGCCCCCGCCGGCGCGCTTGTCGCGCAGGTAGAGGATGTAGACGCCGTCGCGCACCGGGATTGGCTGGGAGAGCTGGCCCGGACGCATCTGCTCCAGCACCTGCTCCACCTCGGCGGGCAGCTCGCCCTGGCTGACCCAGCCGGCGTCGCCGCCGGCGGCGGCGGTCGGCGAGGCCGAGAACTGGCGGGCCACGGCCGGGAAGGGCGCGCCCTGCTGCATCTGGGCGACCAGCTGCTGGGCGCCCTGCATGGCCTGTTGCATGCCGCCGACGCGGTTGGCGTCGATCAGCACTTCCGAGATCTGGTACTGCGGCTTGGCGGCGGCGGCGGCCATCCGCGCCTGGGCGGCGGCGATCTGGTCGTCGCCGATGCGCAGGCGCGAGCCGTAGCGGCCACGGATCCAGCGGGCCCAGCTGATCTGGGCGCGGATCTGCTGACGAAGCGTGTCGACGCCGATGCCGCGGCTCTGCAGGAACTGCAGGAACTGCTCGCGGCTCATGTTGTTGGACTGCGCCATGCCGGCGATTTCCTCGTCGACCTCCTCGTCGCTGGCGACGATCTCGATCTTCTGCTCGCGCTCGACGCGGCGCAGCTCCTGGAACTGCAGATGCTCGTCGACGAGGCTGACGAGGGCTTCGCGCTGGAACTGCGGCAGCGTCTGTTCGGTGGGCTGGACGCCGGAGGTGGCGATCAGCAGGCGCATCCGCTGGCCGAGGTCGTAGGTGGAGATGATCTCGTCGTTAACGATGGCGGCGACGGACTCCGACATGCCCGAGCGCGGCGCAGGCGCCTGGGCTTGGCCTTGAGCCGCGGGCGGCGCGGCGGGGGCCGGGGCGGCCGGCGCCTGAGCCTGGGCGTACGCGAGCGACGAGCCGGCGGCGAGGAGGGCGCAGGCCAAGGCCGCGCGACGCGCCGAGTGGCCCGTGACGAGAGACTTCATGGACGAGATCGTTTCCTTAACGAGGCGCAACCGGCCCGGCATCCTACCTGCCATTAGATGTTCCGCCCAATGTGGCGAGCGTTAGGCGCACCGAGACGGACTCGCTGGGTAGCAGACGACCGATGATCGTGTCTTCGCGGCGATAGATCACATCAACCCGCAGGCAGTCGTCCCGGTAGAAGACGCCGAGGTCGCGGATCACCCAGGCCTTCTCGTGCAGGTCGCGGTTGCCGTAGAAGCTGACGCCCCAGTTCTTGGTGACATAGACCTCGCCGCCGAGGTCGAGGTTCTCGCGCCGCTCGCCGTTGATGTCGAAGTCGTCGTTCAGGTAGCGGACAAAGCCGTTGCCGTATTTATTGTAGACGTTGGCGCCGGCCTCGAGGCGGTGGATGTCGAAGTTGTCGGCGTCGAGACGGGCGCGGGCGAACATCGACAGGCCGCGCATGGGCTGGGCGTCGGCGGCGACGATCCAGTCCGAGCTCTTGCCGCGCAGGCCCGAGCGGTCGGTGAAGACCCGGTTCTCCTCGGTCCGGAACGAGCGGCCGACCAGCAGGTTGGCCCGGCGGCCGTCGTCCCACAGCACCATCGCCCGGCCGGCGAGGTTCAGGCGCACGCCGTCCTCGTAGAGGTCGTAGCCGGGGAACTTGTTGGGCCGGAAGAGGGTGGTCTCGTCGAACTCGAAGGCGACGCTGTCCTCGTTCAGGTAGATCGGATTGTCGTCGGCGTCGCGGCCGATGACCACCTGCTTGGCGTTGGGCGAGGCCACCACCTGAGCCACCGGCTCCAGCACGATGGTGGCGTTCGAAGTGCGCTTGAACACCGGATAGGAGACGTCGACGCCGACCGTGGCCAGCCCACGGACCAGCTCGTCCTTGTAGGTGGCGGTGAGGTCCGGCCGCAGGATGTCCTGGATGCGGTAAGCGTCGGCGCGCAGGTTGACGAACGGCGAGACCCGGAGACCGGCCGCCGAGGTGAAGTCGCGCCGCCAGTCGACCTCGCCGGTCACCCGCGCGGAGTCGAGGCCGGGCAGGCGACCGCCTTCCTCCGGGATGATCGGCGACTGTTCGCGGGACAGGACCACGCCACTGGTGTGCAGCCGCAGCCGGCCGCCGGCGACCGTGCTGGGCAGCTCGTAGTGGCCTTCGACCAGCGGGCCGATGACGGGGAAGATGCGGTCGTTCTCGCCGAAGCCACGCTCCTCCTCGGGATCGTAGACCGGGCGCAGGCCCTGGATGGTCATGGCCGCGGCCGAGAAGTAGGACCGCTCGTCCTGACGGATAGCGTAAACCTGGGAGATCAGCCGCCGGTCGTCGGCCACGTAGGGGCCGCGGCTGATGTAGACCTTGCCGACTTCGTACTTGTCGAAGATCAGGTCGTCGGACGCGCGTTCGGCGGTGAAGCCCCAGCGCCACTTCTCGTCGATCTGGAAGGCGCCGCTGCCCAGGATGTAGCTGCGGTTCGTGCTGGTGCCGGGGATTTCGTTGCCCTGGCCGTCGAAGTCGCGGGCGTGCGTGTAGCCGAAGCGGATGTCGACGTCGCCCGAGTAGAATCGCTTGCGCACCTGGCCGTTCAGGAAGGGCGCGATCTTGGAGTTGATCTGCGGGCTGACGATCAGGTCGGAGTAGGGCGAGATGGCCCAGTAGTAGGGCTGCTCGTACGAGACGCCGCGGCGGTCGGAGACCGAGGCCTTGGGCGTCAGGAAGCCCGACGAGCGCCCGGCCTGCGGGTCGGCGTGCCAGAAAACCGGCAGGTACATCACGGTCGCGCCGAACAGGCGGAACCGGGCGTTGCGGTAGGTGACGACCCGGCGCTTCTTGTCCTGGACGACGCGCTCGGCGGCGATCGACCAGGTGGGCTTCTTGGGGCTCCCGTCGGTCTTGCAGATCTCGCAGGGCGTGTAGATCGCCCGGTTCAGCTCCTGGATGTTCTCGTCGCGCCGGACGGCGGTGGCGGCGGCCACCTTCACGTTCTCGGGCAGGCGGGCCGAGAAGCCCTGGGCGACGCCAGCGCGCATGTCCTCGTCCAGGACGATCTCATCGGCGAATTCGGCCGAGCCGTCGGCGTTCACGACCGCGACGTTGCCGAAGGCGCGGATGACGCCGGTCTTCTCCTCATAGACCAGCCGGTCGGCGCGCAGCGTGCGGCCGTTGTAGCGGACCTCGATATCGCCGTTGGCGGTCGTGCGGCCGATCTCGTCCTCGCGGACGACCTCGTCGGCCTCCATGTAGAGCTCGCCCTGCTGCAGACCGTCGCGGGTGGGCGGCGGAATCGGGGCGGCGGCGGCGGCGGCGGGGGCCGGCGCCTGGGCGTGGGCCTGGGCGCCCCACAGGATGGCGATCGCCGCGCCGGCCATGAGGGCGCGCTTGCCTGCCAGCGGCGTAAGCCGACGCGGACTCATCGAGCTTCCGTTTCCCCTCTCGCGACGACGCGCGTTCAAGCCTGGCCTAAGCGGCGATGCATAGCCGGGCCCGCCAATGATTCAACCGTCTTCGGTGTAGCAAAGCAGGGTCACGCCGGCGAGCAGCGCGACCAGCACCGGCGCCCAGGCCGCCGCCGCCAGGGGGATGATGTCGGCCTTGGCGAGGGCGCCGGCGAACTGGTTGAAGAAGAACATGATGAAGCCCAGCGCCACGCCGCCGCCGGCGAGGCCCGCCAGGCCGCCCAGCCGCGCGAGGCGCAGCGAGAACGCCGCGGCGAGAATCGACATGGCCGCGAACAGCACCGGGGTGGCCAGCAGTTGCTGGAAGCGCAGCCGGTAGCCGGCGGCCGAGAAGCCGGCCTGTTCGGTCAGGCGGATGGCGGCGGGCAGGCGCCAGAACGCGATGGCCTCGGGCGAGGCGAAGCGCTCCATGGCGGCCTCGGCGTCCAGGGTGGAGCGGATCGACAGGCTTTCCGAGCGGATCGAGCTTTCGCCGACCCCGGCCTCGGCCACGTCGCGCAGCTGCCAGAAGCCGGGCATCAGCCGCGCCTCGGCGGCTTCTAGCCGGCGACGGAATTCCGGGGCGCCCTTGGGCGTCTTCTCGTAGATGAACACCGAGACGCCGCGCAGGATGACCGTGCCGGCGCGGGTTTCGCGGTCCTTGGCGTGCATGACGATCTGGGTGCGGTCGTCGCCCTGGCGGATCCAGACGTCCTGCGGCTGGTCGCCTAGATAGTCCTCCATCAGCCGCGCGCGTTCCGACTCGAAGCGGGCGTTCAGCGTGGCCGCGACCGGATTGAGCAGGCCCACGGCCAGCACGCCCAGCACGGCGGCCAGGGCCGCCGAGGGCAGGATGAAGCGCCACGCCGAGACGCCCGCCGCGCGCATCGCGACGAGTTCGCTCTTACGGTTCAGGCCCACGAAGGCGCCGATCCCGCCGAACAGGAAGCAGAACGGCAGCAGGATCTGGATCAGCGAGGGCGCGCGCAGCAGGGTGAGCGCAAAGATCGACGAGGCGCCGACGTCCGCCCGCGTGCCGACCTGGCTGGAGAGCTCGACGAACTGGATCAGCAGGATGACGGCCGCGATCACGGCCAGCGCCGCGCCGACGCCGCCCAGCATCCGGCCCATCACATAGCGTTCGAGTCGGCCGAGGCCCGTCACGCGGCGGCTCCGGCGATGCGGGCGGGGCGGCGGGTGATGTCGATGTAGCGGCTGACCCTCTGCTTGAAGATGCTGCGGAAGGCGAAGGCCGTGGCCGCGAGCGGCACGACGTACTGCAGGACGTTCAGCCAGGCCTCGTCCTCGGCAGCCGCCTGGACCTGGAAGCCCAAGATGCGGACGACGGCGGCCACCGCGCCGGTGATCGCGATCCGGCGGCCGTAGCCCAGGCGCGAGAAGCCGCCGCCGATGATCGCCGACAGCGCCATGGCCATGAAGGCGATGTTGTAGAGCGGGGTGGCGATACGCGCGTGGCCCTCGGCCAGGAGGTCGAGGCGGTTCCGTCGCTCCCAGTCCTGCTGCAGGTCCGGGAAGAACAGCTCGTGCAGGTAGCGGTCGGAGGGCTTGTAGTGGACGAGCTCGTCCCCGCTGGTCAGCGCCGAGAGGTCGAAGATGTACTCGTCGAAAGTCAGGTAGTTCAGGACCCCCTTGGACGAGAATTCCTGGTTGGAGCCGTTCTTCATCACCAGCACCGGGCGGCCCTGGCTGCGGGCGACGCGGCCCTGCTCGGCGGTGTAGGTCGTAGCCGAGCCGTCGGGCTTCATCTGGTGGATGAAGAGGTTCTCGAGGTTGCCCGCGCCGTCCACGCCCTGGGCATAGACGGTCAGGCCTGGCGCGGGCTCGGTGAATTCCCCTTCGCGCACGAGGGTGGAGGCCAGGTCTGTGCGGATCTGGAACAGCTCGTTGCGCATCTCGCGGTAGGCGGCCGGCTGGACCCAGAGGTTCATGACCAGCGCCACAAAGGCGATTGTGCAGGCCAGGCGCATGGCCGGCGAGATCACCCGCCAGCGGCTCATGCCCCCGGCGAAGCAGACGACGATCTCCTGTTCGGTGTGGAGGCGGTTCAGCGCCACGAGCGCGGCGACGAAGACCGCGATCGGCAGGACCATGTTGATCAGCTGCGGCATCGCCAGCAGCGTCACCTTCAGGAACACGAGCGCGCTCTGGCGCTGGTTCACGATGAGGTCCAGCCCGGACAGCGTCTGGCTCAGCAACGCCACGCCCGTCAGCGCCAGGGTGGCGAGGACCACGGGGCCCAGGAGCTGACGCAGGAGATATCGGTCGATCAGGCGCATTGGCTTGCGAAAATGGGCGGGCCCGCAGATTAGGGCCTGCCCCGGCCGCGGAGGTGTTCTAAATCATGCGTCGCTGCGTCAGACAACCGCAGGGCGCCGCCCGCGGGGCGCCGATCACGTCGAAGCCAACGAGAGAGTGTCCATGGAGATCGAGTTCGTCGCCGCCTCAGCCGCGGTCGCCCCGAAGACCGCGCTGGCGCGCATCGTGTTCGAGGGCGAGGCGCTGGACGGTCCTCTCGCCCAGGCGGCGTCCGCCAGCCGCTTCACGGGCGGCAAGGGCCAGACGCTGGACATCCTGGCGCCGGCCGGGACCGAGGCCGCTCGCCTTGTGCTGGTGGGCGCGGGCAAGCGCGACGCCTTCGACGCCCTGGCCGCCGAACATGCCGCGGCCTCGGCCTATGCGGCGGTGAAGACCTCGGGTCTGGAGGTCCTGCGGATCGAGACGCCGAACGGCGACACCGAACTGGCCGCCCGCGCGGCTCTGGGCGTGCGGCTCGCCTCGTACCGCTTCGACAAGTACCGGACGAAGGAGCCGGTCGAGAAGAAGCCGTCCATCGTCAAGACGCAGGTGGCGACGGCCGATCCGGACGGGGCGCTCGCGGCCTTCCCGCCGCTGGCCGCGCTGGCGGACGCGGTGGCGTTCAGCCGCGACCTGGTCTCGGAGCCGGCCAACATCCTCTATCCGGTCGAGTTCGCGCGCCGGGCCAAGGAGCTGGAGGCGCTGGGCCTCGAGGTCGAGATCCTGGGCGAAGCCGAGATGGCCAAGCTGGGCATGGGCTCGCTGCTGGGCGTCGGCCAGGGCAGCGTCCGCGAGAGCCAGCTGGTGGTGATGCGGTGGAACGGCGCCGACGACAAGAGCGCCCAGCCGGTCGCCTTCATCGGCAAGGGCGTGTGCTTCGACACCGGCGGTATCTCCATCAAGCCCGCCGAGGGGATGGAGGACATGAAGTGGGACATGGGCGGCGCGGCCGCCGTCACCGGGCTGATGCACGCCCTGGCCGGCCGGAAGGCCAAGGTCAATGCGGTGGGCATCCTGGGCCTGGTGGAGAACATGCCCGACGGCAACGCCCAGCGGCCCGGTGACGTGGTGACCTCCATGTCCGGCCAGACGATCGAGGTCATCAACACCGACGCCGAGGGCCGGCTCGTGCTGGCCGACGCCATCTGGTACTGCCAGGACCGGTTCAAGCCGAAGTTCATGGTCGACCTGGCGACGCTGACCGGCGCGATCATCATCAGCCTGGGCAACGATTACGCCGGCCTGTTCTCCAACAACGACGAGCTGGCGGGCAACCTGCTGGAAGCGGCCGGCCGGGAAGGCGAGCCGCTGTGGCGCATGCCGCTGCCCGAGCAGTACAACAAGCAGCTGGAGTCGATGATCGCCGACATGAAGAACATCGGCGGCCGCCCAGCGGGCTCGATCACTGCGGCGCTGTTCATCCAGAAGTTCGTCAACGGCGTGCCTTGGGCCCACCTCGACATCGCTTCGACCGCCTGGAAGAAGCCGTCGAGCATCCCGACCATCCCCGACGGCGCCACCGGCTACGGGGTGCGGCTGCTGAACCGGATGGTGCAAGAGAAGTACGAGGGCTAGTCGGAAGGGTGACCGAGGTCTGGTTCTACCATCTGGAGCGGACGGGGCTGGACCAGGCTCTTCCGGAGCTGCTGGAGAAGACCCTCCAGCGGGGATGGAAGGCCATCGTCCGCTCGCCGGCGGCCGAGCGGATCGAGCACCTGGACGGCTGGCTCTGGAGCTATCGGGACGACAGCTTCCTGCCGCATGCGCCGGCGGGTGAGCCCGCGGCCGAGCGCCAGCCGATCCTGCTGACCACCGGCTTCGACAACCCGAACGGCGCCGACGCCCTGTTCCTGGTGGACGGGGCCGAGCCCGGGGAGCTTGCCGGCTACCAGCGCTGCGTGGTGCTGTTCGACGGCGGCGATCCCGAGCAGCTGAGCGTGGCCCGGGCGCAGTGGACGAAGGTCAAGGGCCAGGGGTTTTCCGTGTCCTACTGGAAGCAGCAGGCGAGAGGCTGGGAGAAGCAGGCATGAAGAGGTGGGCTTTCGCGGCCGTGCTGACCCTGGCCGGGTGTGCGACCCCGGCCGCCGAGACCCCGGTCGAGCCGCCGCCGGCGGCCGCCCCGCCGCCGGTCGTGGAGCCGCCGAAGCCCGCCGACACCTGCGGCGCCGATGCGGTGCGCCACCTCGTGGGCCGCCCGCGCACCGAGATTCCCGTGCCGCTGAAGCCGGAACTGCAGCGCGTGGCCTGCACGACGTGCCCGGTGACGCTGGACTTCAACCCCAACCGCCTGAACTTCTTCTTCGACGCCCAGACCGGGATCATCAAGGAGATCCGCTGCGGCTAGGGGATTTTCAGCCCGAGTTCCGTGAGCAGATCGAGCCAGGCCTGCCGCCCCTTCGCGCGGCTGAACATCGCTTCGGCGGTGTTGCGTGCAGCCTTGCGCAGCGGGTTGGCGGCGGCGGGATCCCGGCAGGCGGCGATCAGGGCCTCCGACAGCGCGTCATGGTCGCTAAAGGGCAACAGCCGACCATTGACGCCGTCCTCGATCGCGTCTCGCACCGGCGGGGTGTCGGAGCCGAGCACGTAGCACCCGAGCGCCATCGCCTCCGCGAGCGACCACGAGAGCACGAAGGGGTAGGTATAGTAGACGTGCGCCGTCGACAGCCGCATGGCCGCAAGCATCCGGTCGTGCGGAACCTTGCCCAGGAAGTGGACGCGAGCCGGGTCTATCGCCAGATCGCGGAACGCCCATTCCTTCCAGGTCAGGCCGTCGGGGGCCGCCGCGCCGTAGCCGGCGGTCTTCTCCTGGCCAATGACGACCACATGGGCGTCGGAGACCTCGGCGAGGAGGCGGGGCAGGGCGCGGGCGAAGACGTGGATGCCCCGCAGCGGCTCCATGTTGTTGTTCACGTGGGTGATCAAAGGGGTGCCGGGCGCGAGCACCCGTCCGTCGGGCAACTCGAAAGGCTGCGCCGGTCCCGGCCGGATGGCATCGATGTCGACGCCTTCATGGATGATGCGCGCATGGGGCTGGAAGAGGGGCGGCAGGGTCGAGGCCTGGAAGCGCGTAGGGGTCACGATCGCGTCGGCGTGGGCGTAGGCGTAGGCCATCGTCACCCCCTTGGCGTCCACGACCTGGACCTGCTCCTCAGACGGCTCGCCGAACTCCGGGTCGAAGCCCACGTCGAAACCGCGGCCGTGATAGAAGAACTCGGCGAACAGCGCCTGGCGCGCGTTCGGGAAGACCTGGGCCAGGTGCAGGGTTTCGCCCCAGCCGGGGTGACCCACGATAACCGCAGGGTCACAGCCTTCGCCGCGAAGCAGGCGGGCCGCTTCCAAGGCCTCGTTTGCGCGGATCAGGTCCGCTTCGGCGCGGATCGCCGCCGGCAGGATGCCTGGCGTGGTGCCTCGGCGCAGGCCGTATCGCGCGATTCGGACACCCAGGACGCCCGGGGCATGGTTCTGGCCGACGGCCCAGCAGCGAACCCCGCGGGCGACCAGGGTCTGGGCAAGGTCGCGGAACTGGCCGGGGAAGTTGTTGTGGACGAAGAGAACGCCTTCCGACATGGCGCCCTTGTGCCGGGAGCGCCGGGCGTTGTCACCTCAGGTTTGGTCCTCGGCCGACGAATGGCCGGGGCCCCCACCAAGGCGAGAGGCTGGTGCGGATGAGAGGAGTCGAACCTCCACGC
>NZ_JAPSKZ010000228.1 GCF_031181185.1 Phenylobacterium sp.
CTCTGTGATCCCACGAATCGTTTCGATCCACGAGGAACTGCCGTACTCTGCCACCGTCGAGACCACCAAGTTCGAGGAGAAGGAGGACGGCTCGGCGCGCATCGAGCAGACCATCTTCATCGAGCGCGAAAGCCAACGCCCCATCGTGCTGGGCAAGGGCGGTCAGACCGTCAAGTGGATCGGCCAGAAGGCCCGGGAGGAGCTCAGCGCCATTCTCGACCGGCCCATCCACCTGTTCCTGCACGTCCAGGTGGACGAGAAGTGGGCCGACAAGCGCGAGTTCTACGGACCGATGGGCCTGGATTACGACGTTTGAAAACTTAGGTGTGAGGCCATGATCGACCTCGACGCCTACTTCGCCCGCATCGGCTACACCGGCCCGCGCGCTCCGACGTTTCAGGTGCTGCGCACGCTTCACGCGCTGCACCCGGCGGCGATCCCCTTTGAGGCGATCGACTGCCTCCTCGATCGGGGGATCGACATCAGCCCCGAGGCCGTCGACGCCAAGCTGATCCGCGGCGGGCGCGGCGGCTACTGCTTCGAGCACAACGGCCTGTTCCGACGGGTGCTGGAGGCCTTGGGCTTCGAGGTGGAAGGCCTGGCTGCGCGGGTCCGCTGGAACATGCCGCCGGATGTGCCGCCTCAGCCACGCACCCACATGGTCCTGCGGGTAGTGGCCGAAGGCGAGCCTTGGATCGTCGACGTCGGTTTTGGTGGCTGCGTGCTGACGGCGCCGCTGCGACTGCAGCCGGGGCTGGAGCAGATGACCGATCATGACAGCTATCGGCTCACGCCTGTTGGCGAGGACTTGCGCCTGGAGGTCCTGCGCGAGCCCGGCTGGGTTCCCGCCTACGACATCTCGCTCAGCCCCTGCGTGTTCCGGGACTACGAGATGGCCAACTGGTTCACGTCGACCCATCCCACCAGCCACTTCCGCAAGAACCTGCTGGCCGCGCGTACGACGCCGGAGGCCCGATACGGCCTGCTGTTCAACCAACTGACGATCCGTCCGGTCGGCGGGGCGCCCCAGAAGACGACGCTGGACGCCGCCGGCATAGAGACCACGCTGCGCAAAGTCTTCGGCCTTTCGCCGGAGCCCTCGTGGCGGTCGATCATCGCGGCGGCGGCCGAAGGCCAGCCGGTCCGCTGATGGAGTTCGAAGACGACGCCTTTGTTCTGTCGGCCCGCGCGCACGGCGAAACCGGAGCGATCGTCGAACTCCTGACGGCCCAGCACGGGAAATACGCCGCCCATGTGGCCGGCGGCTCGTCGCGCAAGATCCGGCCATTCCTGCAACCCGGCGCCCAGGTGCTCGCCCGGTATCGGGCGCGGGTCTCCGACCAACTGGGCTCGGCGATGCTGGAGCCCGTGGGTGAGGGACCTGCGGCGCTGTTCGACGACCCGCTTGCGCTGGCCGGCCTGGCCGCCGCTGCGGCCGTGGCCGCCGGCGCTCTGCCGGAGCGCGAGCCACACCCCGGCGCCTACCTCGCGTTCGAGGCGCTGACCTCGGCGCTCACGCATCCCGACATCTGGCCGGCGGTCTTCGTCCGCTTCGAGGCCGGGCTGCTGCAGGACCTGGGCTTCGGCCTGGACCTGTCCAAGTGCGCCGCCACCGGCGCAGTGGACGATCTCGTCTACGTCAGCCCACGCACCGGCCGCGCCGTGTCGCGACAGGCGGGCGAGCCTTACAAGGACCGGCTGCTGACGCTTCCGCCGTTCATGCTTTCGTCGCAGACCGGCCTTGCGGCCGGTGACGTAGGCGCTGGCCTGGCGCTCACCGGCCATTTCCTGCAGGCCTTCATCTTCGGTCCGCTGAACCGTCCGCTGCCGCCGGCCCGGCTGTGGCTGCTCGACCGGCTGGCGGAGAGCGGGCGGCTCTAGGGCTTGCGCGCCGGCGCAGGCGGCGCCTGGGCGACGACTACGCCGCTCGCCTTGAACAGGGGGTCGAGGTTGGCGCGCCGATCCGCGGCGAAGAGGGCGCCGCTGCGCGCCTTCAGGTCCGCCACCAGCTTCGCGCGCGCCTCCTCGGCCAGCGGGTAGCTGTTCGCCTCGGCCGGCAGTGGCGCGTCGCCTTCGCGCGCCTCCGGCAGCTTGCGCGACTGCGGCTCGGTGCAGCTGAACAGACCGGTCATGGAGCTGAAGCAGACCTGGCTCTGCAGGAAGCCCTGATAGGCCCACCGGTAGCGATCAGGCCCGGTTTCCGGCCGCACGACGGTGACCGTGGCGGTGATGAAGAGCGCGCGCCGCGCCAGGGCCTCCTCGCGGCGTGGCCCCTTCACCAGCGTAAGCGGCAGGTCCTGAACCGCCACGACCTCGCTGGCCTCGCTGCGGCTGACCACCACCTCGGCGGGTGCGGACGGCGGTGGGCTCGGCGGCGCTTCGGCGACGATCACGAGGCGGCCTGGGGTGTGGTGAAGCGGAACGGAATCCGGATCAACGCCCCTCGCGTGGGGACGCCCGCCTTGTCCACCGGCTTCATCCGGAACTTGCCCGTGAGCGCCAGCGCCGCCCGACCGAAGCCCGCACCGGTCGGCGCCTCGCGCTCGAGCTTGCAGTCCTCCAGGCCCCCGGCCGCGTCCACGCGACAGGCGACCAGGGCGCTGCCGGGCAGCGACTGGGCGCTGGCCGCCGGCGGGTAGACGGCGGCGAGGTCGGCGCCCTCCGGCCTTTGCACCCAATCGGGCGCGGTCAGGGTTGGCGACGACGGGGGCCGGGCAGACCTCTCGGGCGAACGCGAGCCGGGTTGGCCCGCCCAGGCCGCGAAGCCTGCGGCGACGCAGGCGCCGGCGACGACGGCGAAGCCTGCAACATGGCGACGTCGACCAGGGAGGGGAGACTTCAACATGCGGATTCTCTCCTTGAGCGGATGCGCCGCCGCGGATGGCCAGTGGCAGCCGAGGGGCGCGGCCTGGCCCGACAGCTGGGTCTTGAGCAGGGCCTCGGCGTAGATGCGCCGGACCTGAGGCGCGCGGCTCAGCACGGTGGCGTCGCAGGCGAGTTCCTGATCGATGCGGACCAGCCGCGCCGCCAGGTGCGCCAGCGGGTTGAACCAGCAAAGGCAGGTGAGCAGGGCGGCCAGGGCGTTCGCGGCCGCGTCGCCGCGCGCCAGGTGCGCCCGCTCGTGGCTCAGGATCACCTCGCGTTCAGCGGGCGCGAAGCGCTCGTTGAAATCCGACGGCGTGACGATGCGCGGGGCGATGACGCCCACCACGGCCGGGCCGCCGCGGCCTTGTCGGACCTGGACGAGGAAAGCGGCTTGGCGGCGGGTCAGCACGGTGAGCGCAATCAGGGCGCCGGCGGCCCACAATGCGAGAAGGATCGACGGCGAGAGGCCGGGCGCCGGCGGGACCTTGGGCGCGACGTCGACCACGGCGGTCGTCATCGCGAGCGGCGGCAGGATCGCGGCCGGCGCCGGGAACAGGCTGGCGGCGCCAGCCAGTAGCGGCGCGGCCCAAAGGCCGTAGGCCGCCCTCGCGCCGAACATCCGCCGCACCGGGCGACGGAGAACGACCACCGCCAACACGCAAAGGCCGGCCGCTACGTTTGCGCGAAACAGGGCGGACAGGATCTCCTCGGTCATGGCTCCAGCTCCTGGATGAGGCGCTTCAGCTCGGCCACGTCTTCCGGGCTCAGCTTGCCGCCTTCCGAGAAGTGGCTGACCAATGGCGCCACCCGGCCGCCGAACAGACGGTCCAGCAGCCCCTGGCTCTCGGCCTCGACATAGTCCGCGCGCGACACCGCGGGCCGATAGAGGTAGCGGCGGCCGTCGGGCGTCGCTTCCACCGCCTTCTTGCGCAGCAGGCGGTTGATCAGCGTCTTGACCGTGCCCTCGCTCCAGCCCTGCGGACCCGCCACCTCGGCGGCGATCTCCTCGCGGCTCAGCGGCTCGCGCCGCCAGAGGGCTTCCATCACGACGCTTTCGGCGGCGCTGATCTTCATCGTTTACACCTGTATCCGTCGCCCCACGTTTACGCTGGTAAACGCGGCTGTCAAGGCGCTAGAAACCCGTGTGATCCGGATGCTCAATCAGGCCCAGCAACAACAGCGCCGCCCCGCGGCGGTGTTTGCGCGCGCCTGAGGATCCCTTCCGCTCACGGCCTTCGCAAACCCCGCTCCGGCGGGGTTTTTGCTGCGAGCCGCCCCGCCGGGCCCCTCTGGAGCCCAACATGTTCACCGACACCGACATCGCGCGCATTGGCGAGGGCGTCATCGCCCGGACCTTGCCGAAACCGGAGTGGACGCACGCCGCCCACCTCGCCGCCGCGCTCTGGGTGCTGACGCGGCCGCATCTCGACGCGGGCCGCGACATGCCCGGCCTGATCCGCGCGTACAATGAGGCCACAGGCACGCCCAACACCGACACGTCCGGCTATCATGAGACCATCACCCAGGCCTCGCTGCGCGGGGCCCGCGCCCATCTGGCGGCGCGGCCGGGAGCGAACCTAAGCCATGTGCTCGCCGATGTGCTGGCCGGTCCGCTGGGCCGCTCGGACTGGCTGCTGGCGTACTGGACGAAGGACCGGCTGTTCAGCGTCGAGGCACGCCGACGCTGGGTGGAGCCCGACCTGCGGCCGCTGCCGTTCTGACGGGAGCATCTGACGCGTCGCGGCGAATCCCGCGTCTTGCTAAACACCGCCAATGACCGTTCTCACCACCCCGCCGGGCGGCGCCGAGCCCGACCGGATCATCGACGAGCCGCTCTCCGAGGCCCTCTCGCGCCGCTACCTGGCCTATGCGCTCAGCGTCATCACCGACCGGGCGCTGCCCGACGTGCGCGACGGGCTGAAGCCCGTCCAGCGGCGCGTGCTGTACGCGATGCGCGAGATGCGGCTGAACCCGGACTCGGCGGCGCGCAAGTGCGCCAAGGTGGTCGGCGAGGTCATGGGCGGATACCACCCGCACGGCGACCAGGCGATCTACGACACCCTGGTCCATGTACCAGAGCCTACTGCA
>NZ_JAPSKZ010000229.1 GCF_031181185.1 Phenylobacterium sp.
AGAACGCCTGCACGGTCGAGAGCACGATTTGGCCGTAGACATCGTGCTGCAGGTGCTCGTGCGCCTGGTTGCCGATCCGGACCGGGCCGATGCCGCGGTAGCCCGGCAGGTGCGGGGCGATCCATTCGGTCAGCACCGGCTCGAGGCCGACGCCGTACACCGGCTGCACGTGGCCGGCCTTGGTTCGGTCCACCACCATGGAGGGGCCGAGCCCCGGAATCGAGGGCTGACCCGTCGCGCCATAGACCGGCTGCATCTCGCCGCGGCCGGCGAGGTCCACCAGATTGCGCAGGTAGACCAGGTAGTTCTCCAGCATGTCGGCCGCGCCCAGCCGGTTCAGCGCCTGAACCACATAGTAGGCGTCCCGGAGCCAGCAGTACCGGTAGTCCCAGTTGCGGCCCGCGCCGTTCTCGTCCGGGTGTTCGGGGATCGAGGTGGTCAGCGCCGCCACGATGGCGCCGGTCTCCTCGTACTGGCAGAGCTTGAGTGTGATGGCCGAGCGGATCACCGCCTCCTGCCACTCAAGCGGCACGGACAGCGTCCGCACCCAGCCGCGCCAGTAGTCCGTCGTCTCGCGCAGCATGCGGCCGGTGACGGTGTCGACATCGGCGTCCAGGCCCTCGTCGGGGCCCAAGAAGAAGCCTAGCGGCTTCTCCAGCCGGAACGTCCGCTCCTCCTGGATGTGGCTGACCGGGCAGTCGGTGGTCAGCCGAAGCGTCGTCTCCTGGCCCACGTAGCGGATGTGGTTCGAGCCGGCGGTCTGGTAGCAGGGGCGCTCGCCGTAGTTCATCATCGGCTTCAGCCGCACGCGGATGCGGGGCGCGCCCGCCAGCGGCCGCACCAGGCGCACGAAGGCCAGCGGCCGGTATTGCCGGCTGTAGTGCCGGTAGCGCGGGCTGAAATCCAGGATCTCGACGGCGGCGCCGTCGGCGTTGCGGATCTCGGTCCGCAGGATCGGCGTGTTGCGCAGGTAGGCCTGCTTCACCTCCACCGTGCCCTCGACGTCGATGGCCCAGAGCCCTTGGGCGTTCTCCTCCGCCGGATCCTTGCCGCCCAGCAGGGCGCAGAACATCGGGTCCCCGTCGACGCGGGGCGCACACGCCCAGACATAGCGGCCGGCCCGGTCGATCAGGGCGCTGGCCGCGCAATTGCCGATCGGGAACAGGTCCAGCGTCTGGGTCAAAGGCGACTACTCCGGGGTAAGTGCGGCAGGGGCGGCGGGGCGCGCCCGGTTTCCGCTCGACGAGAGCTTAACGTGATTGGATAAGTTTGGCGCCGGGACCTCGCGACTCGCTTCGTGAGTTCGTGGGTCTGCGCCCTCACATCCAGAGTCCTCAAGTTCAGGCGGAACCGATGATCCGAGCCCGACGTGCGCGCATTGTGGCGACCCTTGGCCCCGCGAGCCGTGAGCTCGACCAGGTGCGGGCGCTCGCCATGGCCGGCGCCGACGTCTTTCGGGTCAACTTCAGCCACGGCAGCCACGAGGACCACGCCCAGACGATCCGCCACGTGCGTGAGGCCGAGCAGGCGGTGGGCCGGCCGATCGCCGTGCTGGCCGACCTGCAGGGCCCCAAGCTGCGCCTGGGCCGGTTCCAGGACGACGCCGCGCCGCTGGAGGCCGGGCAGCGCTTCCGGCTCGACATGGACAAGGCGCTGGGCGACCGCACCCGCGTGGGCGTGCCCCATCCCGAGGTGTTCGCCGCCCTGCGCGAAGGCGCGCTGGTGCTGCTGGACGACGGCAAGGTCCGCCTGCGAGTGACGGCCCACGGTCCAGATTGGGCCGACACCGTTGTCGAGGCCGGCGAGCGGCTCTCGAACCACAAGGGCCTGAATCTGCCGGGCCTTGCCATCCCGATCCCCGCACTGACCGAGAAGGACCGCAAGGACCTGGCCTTTGCGCTGAGCCAGGGCGTCGATTGGGTCGCCTTGTCGTTTGTGCAGCGCGCCTCTGACATGGCCGAGCTGCGCAAGCTGGTCGACGGCCGGGCGGGCGTTCTGGCCAAGATTGAGAAGCCGGCGGCGTTGGACGCCCTGGACGAGATCCTCGATCTCTCGGAAGCGGTCATGGTGGCCCGCGGTGACTTGGGGGTCGAGCTGAACCCCGAGGATGTGCCCGTCGTCCAGAAGCAGCTGATCCGCGCCGCCCGCACCCGGGGCATTCCGGTGATCGTCGCGACCCAGATGCTGGAGAGCATGATCCACTCGCCGACGCCGACCCGCGCCGAGGCTTCGGACGTGGCCGGCGCGGTCTACGAGGGCGCGGACGCCGTCATGCTGTCGGCCGAAACCGCGGCGGGCGACTATCCCATGGAGGCGGTCGGTATCATGGACCGCATCATCACCCGCGTGGAGCAGGACCCCCGCTGGCCCGAGCTGATGCGGGCCGAGCACGATATCGGCGACGCCGACGCCCTGGTGGCCGCCGCCTTCCACGCCGCCGAGGCGTCGTCCGCCGCCTGCGTGGCCGCCTTCACGCTCACCGGCACCACGGCGCTGCGGCTCAGCCGTGAGCGGCCGGTGCAGCCGACGCTTGGCCTCACGCCGCGGCTGGCGACCGCGCGCAAGCTGGCGCTCGCCTGGGGTGTCGAGCCCCGCGTCGTGCCCGACATCCGCGATCCGGAGGACATCCCGAAGCTCGCCTGCCAGGAGGCGGTGGCCTCGGGCCTGGCAGGGCCGGCGCAGCGGGTGCTGATCCTCGCCGGCCTGCCCATGGGGTCGCCGGGCGCCGCCAATATCCTGCGTCTCGCCCATACGCCGCGGAGGTAGGCTCAAGCGTACCGGACCCGCAGGCGCGGCCCGCGGCTGTTGGAGTGGACGGCGATGCGGTTTCCCTGACGCTCGAAGGTCAGGTCGATGGTGTCCCCGTTGACGGTCAGGCGCTCGATGCTGAACCGGTCGATGCCGACGGGCAGGACGGGGTTGCAGATCTCGACCTCACCTGCGTCGCCGTGGATCTTCAGGCCGAGGCAGGCCTGGGCCATCATGAAGATCGAGCCCGCCGCCCAGGCCTGCGGCAGGCAGGCCACCGGATAGGCCACCGGCGGCTCGCCGGCCGCGCGAGGGAAGCCGCAGAACAGCTCGGGCAGGCGCATCTCGAACCTGACCGCCGCCTCGAACAGCGCCGTCGTCAGGCGGACCAGGCCGTCGCGCTCGCCGTAGCGAGAGAGGCCGTAGGCGGCCAGCGCCGTGTCGTGCGGCCAGACCGAGCCGTTGTGATAGCTCATCGGGTTGTAGCGGGCCTGGCCGTGGGCCAGCGTGCGCAGCCCCCAGCCGGTGAAGAACGCCCCCGACAGCAGCCGGTCGGCGACCTTCCGCGCCCGGGCAGGCGTCGGCAAGCCGGTGAACAGCAGGTGTCCAGGGTTTGAGGCCAGAACCCGGCAGAGACGGTTCTGCCCGTCGAGCGCGATGCCGTAGAAGCCGTGCTCCTCCATCCAGAAGTGCTCTTCGACGGTGGCGCGCACCGCCTCGGCCCGACGCGTCCAGCCAGCGGCGGCTTCCGGATCGCCGCGCCGGGCGCTGAGCATGGCCATGGCCCGGAAGGCCGCATAGGCGTAGCCCTGCACCTCGACCAGCGCGATCGGCCCCTCAGGGAACGAGCCGTCCGCGTGGAAGACGCTGTCGCCGGAGTCTTTCCAGCCCTGGTTCGTCAGCCCTGTGGCGGCCCCGGCGGCATAGGCGAGGAGCCCCAGCGGGTGCCGCTCCATCGAGCGGACGATCCAGTCCGCGGCGCGCTCCAGCGCTGGCCACCACTGCTGAACCTGCTCGACGTCGCCGGTGCGGTCGACGTAGGCGCCGGCGAGCGCCACGAACAGCGCGGTGGTGTCGACGCCGCCGTAGTAGCGGGCGAAGGGCACCTCGCCGAGGGCCGACATCTCGCCCCGCCGGGTCTCGTGCATGATCTTGCCGGGCTCGGAGTCCCGGAAGGCCGAGGTCTCCTGCGCCTGATAGGCGGCCAGGTAGGTCAGCACGCCGCGAGCCAGCTCCGGCTCGAACCACAGGATCTGCCAGGCGGTGATGATCCCATCGCGGCCGAAGCAGGTGGAGAACCACGGGATGCCCGCATACGGATAGGGTCCCGTCTGCATGGGCGTGGTCAGCAGCGCGATGTCGGCCCGGGACTTGTCGATCCAGGCGTTGAAGAGCCGCCCGTTGGTGTGCAGCCGCGCGCCGCGTCGGCGCCTGGCCCGCATGGCGAACCGGGCCCGGGCGGCAGCGGCCCGGAACCGCGGACAGTCCGGGGCCGGCGCATCGCCCGCGCCCACCTCGACATAGAGCTCCACCCGCTCATCCGGCTTCAGGTCGAACCGGTATTCGGCCCGATGTTCGGTCAGCCGCAGCGGCGCCTGCGAGAACGACACCACGCTGGCGCGCTCCACCCCGTCGAGCCCCTCGTAGCGGAAGGCGACGGACTGGCCGCGCACCTCGGGGGGAAATAGCCGGCCGCGCCGCCGCCGCCGGGCGCCGCGGACCTCGAACATGTCGCGGAAGTCGGCGTCGAACTGCAGGGTCAGCGGCAGGGCGACGGCTTCGGGGCTGTAGTTCACCAGGGTGATGCGCTCGTACAGCCGCTCCTCCCAGAGGAACCGCTTGCGCTCCAGGTGCAGCACGCCGGGCGGGCCGACCGGGCCTGCCGGCACGGGGATGGCCCGGTTCAGCCCATGCGAGGTGAAGAAGACGTTGTCCTCGCTGAGCGCCCCCGACAGCAGCGTCGGGGGCCGATCCCCCAGCAGCAGCCGCCAGCACGACAGAATGCGGGTGTCGTCATGGAACAGCCCGTCGGCGTCGCCCGAGATGTCGCCGTGACTGTCGGCCACCAGGAAGGTGTCGCGGTCCTTGAGTGCGAAGAGCCGCTGCGGGACACGCGGCTCCTCGATTTCGCCCCACTCGACGGGGGCCTCCGGCGCGG
>NZ_JAPSKZ010000230.1 GCF_031181185.1 Phenylobacterium sp.
CCACGTCGATGCCGTGGCGAGCCAGCACGGCCAGGTCGTACTTGGCGTTCTGCGCCACCTTCAGGACCGCCGGGTCCTCCAGCAGCGGCTTCAGCCTGGCGATCACCGTCTCCAGCGGGATCTGCGTCAGGTCCTCGGCGGCTTCCAGGGCCAGGCCGTCGGTCTCGCAGTGGCCCACGGGGATGTAGCAAGCCTCGCCCGGCGCGACGGCCAGAGAAATCCCGCAGAGACCCGCCGTCGAGGACGACAGCGCGTCGGTCTCGGTGTCGAAGGCGATGACGCCCACCTCGTAGGCCCGGGCGATCCAAGCCTCCAGGGTCGCCTCGTCGCGCACGCAGACGTAGGTCGTCACGTCGATGGGGGCGTGCTTGGGGGCCTCCAGCTTCCGCTCGGGCGCCGGGGTCGCGATCGGCGCACGCGCCCCAGCCTCGCCGGCCTTGCCGTCGCCGACGCGGCGGGCGAGCGTGCGGAACTCCATCTTCTCGAGGAAGTCGGCCAGCACCTGCGGGTCCGGATCGTCGACGGCCAGCTCGTCCAGCGGGCACGGCAGCGGCGTGTCGCAGTCCAGCTTCACCAGCTCGCGCGACAGGCGGATCTGGTCGGCGTACTCGATCAGGGTCTCACGCCGCTTGGGCTGCTTGATCTCGCCGGCCCGGGCCAGCAGCGTGTCGAGGTCACCATATTCGTTGATCAGCTGCGAGGCGGTTTTGATGCCGATGCCTGGCGCGCCGGGCACGTTGTCCACCGAATCGCCGCAGAGCGCCTGCACATCGACGACCTTCTCCGGCGGAACGCCGAACTTCTCGATCACCTGTTCGATGCCGATGCGGACGTTCTTCATGGTGTCCAGCATGAAGACCTGCGGCCCGACCAGCTGCATCAGGTCCTTGTCGGACGAGACGATGACCACCTCGCCGCCCATGTCCCGCACCTTGCAGGCGTAGGCCGCGATCAGGTCGTCGGCCTCGTAGCCCGGCAGCTCCAGGCAGGGGACGCCGAACGCCTTGGTCGCCTCGCGCACCAGCGGGAATTGCGGGCGCAGGTCCTCGGGCGGCGGCGGCCGGTGGGCCTTGTACTGGTCGTAGAGCTTGTTCCGGAACGTCTCTTCGGAATGGTCGAAGATCACCGCCAGGTGCGTCGGGGCGTCCGCCTGCGACTTCATGTCGACCAGCAGCTTCCAGATCATGTTGCAGAAGCCCGAGACAGCGCCGATCGGCAGGCCGTCGGACTTCCGCGTCAGGGGCGGAAGCGCGTGGAACGCCCGGAAGATGAAGCCCGAGCCGTCGACCAGGTAGAGGCGGATCTTCGGCCCGTCCTGCGTCGGTTCGCGCGGGATGTCGGCCAGGACTTCTGGAGCGGCGGCGTCGAGCGTGTCGGTCATGCGGGGAAGATAGTGCGCCAGGCGACCAGGGTCACCCGTGACAATCTTCCCCGCAGAACGGTTCCTAGAAGCTCGCCTTCACCTCGACGCCCCAGGTGCGCGGGTCGTTCACGAAGCCGGTCAGGTTGTTGAAGTCGATGCCGCCTTCCAAGCTGCGGTCGTTGGTGATGTTGCGGCCGAACAGCGCCGCCTCCCACCGCTGGTCCGGCGCGCGGTAGCCCAGGCGCAGGCCGCCTTCCAGCAGGCGGTCGTCGCTGAACTCGGCCGACTCGTAGAGGAAGAAGTTGACCTTCGAGCGATAGGCCCAGTCGGTGAAGACGAAGAACTCGCCCGCGCCCACGGGCCACGAATAGCCGGCGGTGACGTTGGCGATCCACTTGGGCGCGTTCGGCAGGCTGTTGCCGTCGATCCGCACGGTCCCGGCGATGGGGCCGGCCGGATCCAGCACGGTGCAGCCGCCGCCGCAGGGCTGGGTGAACAGGTCTTCGTCCTGCAGTTCGGTGTTGTTGTAGGACAGGCCCGCGGTCAGCTCGAGCCGGTCGATCGGCTCCAGCTCGGCGTTGAACTCGAAGCCGTAGCCGGTCGCCTTGTCGGCGTTCAGCAGGCGGTTGAAGTTCGCGCCGCCGCCGACCGCGGTGATCTGCAGGTCGTTGGCCCGGTAGTAGAAGACCGCCGCGTCGAAGCGGGCGCGCAGCTCGGTCAGCACGCCCTTCACGCCGGCCTCGTACGACATCACCGTTTCCTTCTCGGCGATCGACAGCGTGTCGCCGAACACCAGGCGACCCTGGATCGACGGCGCGCGATAGCCGCGGGCGACGCGGGCGTAGAGGTTCAGGTCGTCGGTGGCCGCATAGGTGGCGTTGACGTTGAAGCTGACCTCGCTCGAGTCAGGGCTGGTGCGCAGGATCGGGGTCGGCGGGGCGCCGAACGGCGACAGCGCCCGCTGGGCCAGGAAGTCCTTCTTGTCGTCGGAATAGCGGACGCCGCCGCCGACGTTCAGACGCTCGCTGACGTCATAGTCCAGGTTGGCGAACAGGGCCCAGCTTTCGGACTTCTGGTTCTGGTAGGCATAGCCCTGCAGGGCGCCGCCGGCGAGGGTGTTGTAGTCGAAGCTGTCGATCTTGACGCTTTCGTTGAAGTAGAACGCGCCCACCGTATAGCCCAGCTGTCCGGTGTCGCCGCTGACGCGGATTTCCTGGGTGAACTGGCGGTGGAACGGGATGCCGTCGGCGCTCTCGGCCGGGAACGGGATCACGCCGGGGCCTGACTCGGGCAGGAACGCCGCGCCGAAACCGCCATCGATGTCGCCGCGCGAATAGGCGTCCACCCGCTCATACGCGGTGATCGAGGTGATCTCGGCGTCGCCCAGGTCGTAGGTCAGCTTCAGGTTCGCGCCCGACGACTCGATCTTCTGGTAGGCGCGGCTCTGGGCGTCCTGGCTGACCTCGTCGCGCTCGAAGCCGGGGACGAAGTTGTTCGTGCCCTTCTGGATGATGTTGGCCCGGAACAGCCGCGGCGTGCCGTCCAGGTGCTGGTAGTGCAGGTTCAAGAGCGCCGAGAGCTGTTCGGTCGGCGTCCACAGCAGCTGCCCGCGGACGGCGATCTGGTCGTAACCCTCGGTGTCCTTGTCCTTGGGCGTCAGGGTGTTGTCGACCCAGTCGCCGCGGTGCTGGTAGAGCGCCGACAGCCGGCCAGCCAGCACGCCCGGGACGATCGGGCCCGAGACGGCGCCTTCCAGATTGATGGTGTCGAAGGTGGCGTAGGACGCCCGGCCGTAGCCTTCCAGCGTCTGCGTCGGCTTGGCGCTGTCGAACTTCAGCACGCCGGCCGGGGTGTTGCGGCCGAACAGGGTGCCCTGCGGACCCTTGAGCACTTCCACCTGGTCGATGTCGAACAGCGGGAAGCCCTTCAGCACCGGGTTCTCCAGCACGACCTCGTCATAGACGAAGCTGACCGGCTGCGACGCGTTCAGGTCGAAGTCGGTGTTGCCGAGGCCGCGGATGTAGGGGCGCGGAAAGGTCCGGCCGAACGAGCTCTCCAGGGTCAGGCTGGGCACCCGGGCCGAGAACACCCGGATGTCGCCGCCCGACGAGCGGATGGCGTCCAGCTTCTCGCCCGACACGGCCGTGACGGCCGCCGGCACGTCGTTGATGTTCTGCGCCCGCTTCTGGGCGGTGACGATCACCTCGCCCACCTGGGTCGTATCCTGGGCCTGCGCTTGGCTCGCCCCGGCCAGAACCGCCATAGCCGCGCCCGCCGCCAGCGCCGCGCGCCGCGAACCCGCCGTCATCTTCATCATGGATCCCTGTCGATGTGTCGGCCGCCCGACTCGGCCTTATGTCGCGGCTTCTACACCAGAGCTTCACCCAGGCGTCATAAGGAGACGCTCGCGCCTTCAAGAAGGCGCGGGCGCGTGTTCGCAGAGCAACAGGGAACGGCGTTCGCCTAATCTGGCTGGTTAGTGCGCCCTCAGTGCGGCAGTTCGACTCGCCGACGCGGCGCGGGGTGGATAAATCTGTGCGTCCTAGCCGAGAGCATGGCGCGCTCGTGCAGATCGGCCGCGATCGGTCCGGCAGTCTTCATGAAATCGATGGCAGCGCCTGATGTCGGGAAGCGAGTGGCGGGGAAAAAGCTCTTCTCATCCGAGCGTATGAAGTCTCTCGAGAGAGGTTGGAAGTCCAGCCCGCCCACGAAGACCCCCGTGAGATCTGAGTACGAGACCGCGATTGCGACGCGGCTGAAAACGCCTGCCACGCACACCCCCTGTTCTCCCAAAGGTGTGTCAACTCCAACGGGCCAGACGTCCTCTCTCTCGTTGGCGTGGATCAGCCCGATTCCAAGCGACAAACCGTCCGCGATCGACTCGATCGCTGCATCTTGCGTGGTTCGCTCGGTGACCGACCACAGGTCGGAGTAGCGGCCATGCGGGTGTTCCCAACACCAAAACAGCCCCTCGAACTTCCAGAGCCATTTGACGAGCAGCGCGCATTGGCGGCCTGAGAGCCCGTGACCGGCTTCGACATCACGAAATGCTTCGGAGACTGGTCCCTCTAGTTCCGTGCCAAGCCGCTGATTGCAGTCGTAGCAAAGCGGAACGACAGCCTTGTTGGGCGTTGCCCTGCTACCGCCGATCCATTTGAACTGATCGCCTCCTGCATTGGCTCGCTCTATGATCCAGCGTGGCCAGATATGCTCCTTGGTCATCTGCTGACCCACGCGTTCGCAAGCGAGACAGCGGAGCTTCTCCGGTGCCTTCCGAAGAAGTGAGCGCCTTTGCGCGGCTACAGCACGACGCCCAGCCCGATTGCTCAACTAGACGTCGACCTCGGCGTCGAGGGCGTTGGCCTGGATGAACTCGCGGCGCGGCTCGACCAGGTCGCCCATCAGGCGGGTGAACATGTCGTCGGCGTCGTCGGCGTGGGTCACCTTCACCTGCAGCAGGGTGCGGGCTTCGGCGTCCAGCGTGGTCTCCCACAGCTGGTCGGGGTTCATCTCGCCCAGGCCCTTGTAGCGCTGGA
>NZ_JAPSKZ010000021.1 GCF_031181185.1 Phenylobacterium sp.
GGTCCCGACCTTCACGTCCTGCGGATTGGCGTCGATCGCCTGGAAACCCGAGTAGGTGGTGATCGGCGCGCAAGCGGCGAGCCCAAGACCGGCGACGAGGCCGGCGGCGAGGGCGGCGGGGGCGGCATTGCGGAACATGCGGTCTGGGTTTCCAATCACCTGAAAGGCAAGAGGCTTTGACCTATCGCCGGCCGCCCCTTAGTTCAATGCCGCCCTTTACCCGCCCCTTCGGGCGAAATCGAGGCCGACCCGATGCTCAAGAGCCTGTTCAAGCGGAAGCCGGCCCAGATCGCCGGCCGCGCGCTCTATGCGCGGGTGGTGGAACAGTCGCGCTCGCCCGGGCTCTACCGCGACCTGGGCGTGCCGGACACTGTCGAGGGGCGTTTCGAGGTCTACAGCCTGCACGTCGTGCTGCTGCTGGAGCGCCTGCGGGGGCAGGGCGCTTTGGCCGCCGACGTGTCGCAGGCGCTGTTCGACGCCTATGTGAAGGGCCTGGACGACGCGCTGCGCGAGATGGGCGTCAGCGACGTGACGGTGGGCAAGAAGATGCGCAAGCTGGGGGAGGCGTTCTACGGCCGCGGCAAGAACTATCAGGCGGCGCTGGACGCCCTGCCGGACCGCCAGCCGCTGCAGACCGTGCTGGCGCGGACGGTCTACGCGGGCGCAACAGACCGGTCGCCCGAACTCGCCGACTATGTGATGGCGCAGCGCGAAACGTTGGCGGGTAATTCGCTGGAGCGGCTGTGCGAGGGCGCCGTGGACTGGAGGCCGCTTTGAGCCACGCGTGGGACAAGCCTGTGAAGCTGCACGAGCTGGGCCGCGGCCCGGTTCAGCTCACGCTCGCGCCGGACGAGGCCGAGCGGGCCGCCGTCGCCAAGCGCCTGGGCCTGAAGAGCCTGCCGGCGTTCAAAGCCGACGTCACGGTCAAGCCGTGGCTGGATGGGGCCGAACTCTCGGGCCGTTTCGACGCCGTGGTCGAGCAAGTGTGTGGCGTCACCCTGGATCCCTTCGAACAGCCGGTTTCGGGTGAGGTGTTCGCTCGGGTCGTGCCGGCGGGGAGCCCGCATGCCGCGAGCGAGGAGGGCGGCGAGCTGGAGCTGGATCCCGACGCCGACGACCCGCCGGACGTGTTGTCGGGGGACGCCATCGACGTCTCCAACTACGTCGTCGAACATCTCTCGCTGGAACTGGATCCGTTCCCCCGCAAGCCGGGCGTGACGTTCGACTACCAGCCGCCGCAGCAGGAGGAGTCGCCCTTCGCGGTGCTGAAGAAGCTGCAGGAACCGAAGGGCTGAGCGAACAGCCTGCGCCCCAGTTTTCAGAACTGAAGCCGCCGCGTATGGTCGCGATGATTCCGGCTGAAGGCCGCCGAGGGACGAAAGCGCCGACTTGACCCAATCGCTGGTGATTTCGATCGACGCCATGGGCGGAGATCACGGGCCGTCCGTGGTGGCGCCCGCCGCCGCCCTTGCGCTGAAGGAGCTGCCGCCGCACGCGCGCCTGCTGCTGCACGGCGACGAGGCGCAGCTGCGCGCCGAGGTGGCCAAGTGCGCGGGCCTGGCTGCGCGCAGCGAGATCCGCCACGCCGAGCGCGTCATCGGCATGGACGAGAAGCCCGCCCAGGCGCTGCGCCGGGCGAAGGGCACTTCCATGTGGAACGCCATCGAAGCTATCCGCGACGGGGAGGCGGCCGTGAGCGTCTCGGCCGGCAACACCGGCGCGCTGATGGCGATCTCCAAGCTGATCCTTCGGATGAGCGCGGACCTCGACCGGCCCGCGCTGGTGGCCTCGATCCCGCACGCCAAGGGCGTCAGCACCTTCTTGGACGTGGGCGCCAACGTGGACTGCGACGCCGAGCGCCTCGTCGAGTTCGCCATCATGGGAGAGGCCTATCACCGCGCCGCCCACGGCGTGGCCAAGCCGACCGTCGGTCTGCTGAACGTCGGCTCCGAGGAGATGAAGGGGCACGAGGAGGTCCGCGAGGCGCACCGGATCCTGCGCGAGGCCCAGCTGGACCTGGAATACCGTGGCTTCGTCGAGGGCGACGACATCACCAAGGGCACGGTGGACGTGATCGTCACCGACGGCTTCACGGGCAATGTGGCGCTGAAGTCCATGGAGGGCGCCGCCAAGTTCATGTACGGCGAGCTGAGGGCCGCCCTGACCGCCGGGCCGTTGTCCAGCCTGGGCGCTCTGCTGGCCAAGCCGTCGCTGCTGAGGTTCCGCGAACGGATCAATCCGCCGCCGGCAGCGCCGCTGCTGGGCCTGAACGGCCTGGTGCTGAAGTGCCACGGCGGCGCCGACGATCGCCAGTTCGCCAAGGCGATCAAGGCGGCGGCTGACGTTGCGCAAAGCGGGTTTGCCTCCGAGATCGAACGGAATATGAGGCGCCTTCCCGCCGTCCTTTCGAGCGCGGCGCCTGCGGACGGAGCCGTCTGAGTGTCCAGAGTCGTGCGTAGCGTGGTGACCGGCGTCGGCGGCTATCTGCCGGAAGGCGTCGTCACGAACGACGACCTCGCCAAGACGGTCGACACCTCGGACGAGTGGATCCGGGAGCGCACCGGCATCCGCCAGCGCCGCAAGGCTGCCGACGACCAGCCGGTCTCGGACCTGGCCGTCGAGGCGGCGAGGCGGGCGCTGGCCGCCGCCGGCCGGACTGCGGCGGACGTCGACCTGATCGTCGTGGCGACCACGACGCCCGACCTGACCTTCCCGGCCACCGCCACCATCGTCCAGCGGAAGCTAGGCGCGCCGATCGGCATCGCCTTCGACGTCCAGGCCGTATGCTCGGGCTTCGTCTATGCGCTCTCGACCGCCGACGGCTTTGTCGCGCGCGGCCGGTCCAAGTGCGCCTTGGTGATCGGGGCCGAGTGCATGACCCGGCTGATGGACTGGACCGACCGCGGCACCTGCGTGCTGTTCGGCGACGGAGCCGGCGCCGTCGTGGTCGAACCGGTCGAAGGCGAGGGAACCACGGAAGACCGCGGTCTGCTGGGGTTTGCGCTGCGCGCCGACGGGACCAAGCAGGATCTGCTCTATGTGGACGGCGGCGTCTCGACCACGCGCACCACGGGCTATCTGCGGATGCAGGGCAACCAGGTGTTCCGCCACGCCGTGGTGAACATCTCGGAGGCGGTGACCGCCGCCGCCGCCGATGCCGGCCTGGAGGTCTCGAGCGTCGACTGGTTCATCCCGCACCAGGCCAACCAGCGCATCCTGGAAGGCGTGGCCAAGCGCCTGGGCATCGACGAGCACAAGGTGATCTCGACCGTCGCGGAGCACGCCAACACCTCGGCAGCCTCGATCCCGCTCGCCCTGGACCAGGGCATCGCCGACGGACGAATCAAGCCAGGACAACTTCTACTGTTGGAAGCGATGGGCGGCGGCCTGACCTGGGGCGCCTGCGTGTTGCGCCTCTAAGGCCCTCACCATCGGCCACAAAGCGTGACTTGAAGTCTTTGAGCCAATAGGACAATCAAGGTCCATGAACGATGTCTCGGCAGGGGTCAGCGTAAGGATGAAGGGGGCGACGGTCACCCGGGCCGACCTCTGCGAGGCGGTGCACGAGCAGGTGGGCCTTACCCGCCAGGATTGCGCCGAACTGGTCGAGCGCGTCCTCGAGCTGATGTGCCAAGCCCTCGAGCGCGGCGAGCAGGTGAAGCTCTCCGGCTTCGGCGTCTTCCAGGTCCGTTCCAAGCGCGCCCGTATGGGCCGCAACCCCAAGACGGGCGAGCCCGCCGCCATCGAACCGCGCCGCGTGATCGGCTTCCGCGCCTCCCAAGTGATGAAGGCGCGGGTCGACCGGGCGTTATCGCGGTGAGGACGCCTTAGGCCGTGGCCAAGGGCCCGGACGCCTTTCGTACGATTTCCGAAGCGGCGGAAGAGCTGAACGTGCCGCAGCACGTTCTCCGGTTCTGGGAGACCAAGTTCGCCTTCATCCGGCCCATGAAGCGGGCGGGCGGCCGCCGCTTCTATCGGCCGGCCGACATCGCTGTGCTGCGCGGCGTGCGCCGGCTGCTGCACGACGAGGGTTATACGATCAAGGGGGTGCAGAAGCTGCACCGGGAACAGGGCCTGAAGCGCCTGATCGCCGCCGGCGAGGGGCAGGGCGCGTCCGCCGCGCGGGTTGAGCCTCCCCCCGGCCACGCCGCCGCCGGGGACGCCGACGCCCTGCTGACGGCCCTGCGCGATCTGGAAGCCGCCAAGCGCCGCTTGGACGACCTGCTCAAAAGCTAACCCTGCAATCTAAAGTCATCAGGCGGCGCCGCAACCTAGCGTAGCGCCCATGGTTAGCCCCTGGTCATCCAGGGAGACGGCCATGGCTTTCAATCCGCTCGCCGAGCGAGGCATCCCGCTCGAGCGCCAACTTCGCAGCTGGTCGGAACTGAACGTCGAGCCCTACGACACGCGCGCCGTACACCCGTACACCCGCTGCCGCGTGATCCTGATGAACGGGGTCGAGGTCGAGGCGGCGATGTTCTCGCACAACTTCAACCGCCATCTCGCCGACGTGGAGCTGAAGCAGCGGCTGCAGCGCATCCGCCGAGTCGAACAGCAGCAGCAGAAGGCCGTGAACTGGCTGATCCCAGGCGAGCAGCAGGAGAACGCCGTCGAGGTCACGATCGGCTACGAGCAGGTGGCGGTCGACCTCACCGCCTGGCTCGCCCGCCACGAACCCGATCCGTACCTGAAACAGGTCTACGAGTTCGGCCTGCTGGAGGATTTCGACCACCTCTACCGCTACGCGAACCTCATGGACCTGATGGGGAACGGCCGGCGCGCCGAGGAGATCACCGGGTCGTACACGGAGATCACGCCTGGGCGGCCGACGATCTTCGAGCACCGCCATCCGCACGACGACATCCGCCGTCCCATGACGGTGCAGGCGGCGCACCGGCAATCGATCCTGAACGCCATGACGCTGGTGTCGGCCGAGCAGCAGACGATGAACTACTACATGACCGTCGGGAACCGGCCGACCGACCCGCTGGCGCGGGCGCTGTACCTGGAGATCGCCCAGATCGAGGAGCAGCACGTCAGCCACTACGAGTCCTGCCTCGACCCCACCATCAGCTGGCTCGCGAACTGGGTCCTGCACGAGAACCACGAATGCTGGCTCTACTGGTCCTGCTTCGAGACCGAGACGGACCCGCGGATCAGGGCGCTGTGGGAGCTGCACCTGGCCATGGAGATCGAGCACCTGCAGGTGGCGGCGCGGGCGCTGGAGGAGATCGAGGGCAAGGACGCCGCCGAACTGATCGGCGCTGGCTACGACGCGCCGATGACCTTCGAGGAGAACAAGGCCTACCTGCGCGAGGTCGTCTCGCGTCAGGTCGAGCTGACGGCCTGGGACTCCGAGTTCGTGCCGGTGGGCGAACTGCCCCAGGAGCATCGCTACTTCGAGCACCAGGCGATCGTGAACGCCGGCGGCGTCCCGTCCGAACAGGTGATCGAGCGCCACCGCGAAGAGTTCGGCGAGGAGTACCGCTTCGAGCCCGAAGGCCCGCATCCCGTCGCGCCGCTGCGGGCGGACGGGCCGCACCGTGAGCTGGGGTACTGGCAAGCCGCCGGCGGACCGAGCGGGCAGGCGACGAGTCTCTGAAGGAGGAAGCTATGTCTGGCGAACACGAGAACGGCGGCCTCAAGGACGCGGCCAACAAGGTGCAGGACATGGTCGGCGGGATGGTGGGCATGGCCTCGGCCGCGACGGCGGGCTCCCACGACGCCCGCGCTTACATCGCGAATGCGTGCATCGGCGATTTCTATGAGATCGAGGCGGGCCGGCTGGCGATCCAGCGCGGCAGGTCGGAAGCGGTCCGCGAGTTCGGCGCGATGATGGTCGAGCACCACACGACCGCCATGCACCAGATGCGCTCGGCGCTCCGGAGCCACGAGGTCACGGATGAGATCCCCGACGCCGCGCCCGTCGTGGCGCTGGATGCGCGCCGCGCCGGGATGCTGAAGCATCTGGAGGAGGCCGCGGACGACGTCTTCGATCATACGTACCTGGATCAGCAACGCATGGCCCACCAGGAGACCTTGGCGCTTCACGACGGCTATGCAGAGAACGGCGGCAATCCACAGCTCCGGTCCGTCGCCAGGGGCGGCCGGCCGATGGTGGCGCGTCACCTGAAGATGCTGGGCCGGATCGGGGTTCATTGAGGGCGAGCCCCGCCGTTCCCTGCGGGGCGTCCCGGAAGGCCTGGCTCCAACTGACTGCTCGTACGTTATGAATAACAACGATACTTGAGTGGAGCTTACGGCGCCTTGAAGGAGCCGCAACCCACGGCCCGAGATGGGAGGGCGCAATGCCATCTGCGTCTCGAACCGAGCTGAAGCCGCTCGTCGAACTCGTCGCGGCCAACTATGCCCTGGTTGCGCGAGACCTGCTCAACCCGATGCTCGAGCTGTTGCGCCTGTCGCGCCTCTGCACCGGAGACGCCGAGTCCTTCCTGATCCTGCTCGTCATCGCGGTGCGCGTGACCGAGGACCCCCAGTTCCGCGCCTCGTCGGTGGAAGATCTGGTCCCGCTGGCGGAGCTGCCCAGTCGCGGGACCAACATCCGATCGATCGCAGCCTCACTGGACATGCCGAAGGAAACCGTTCGACGGAAGGTGGCCGAACTGGCCGAGGCGGGCTGGGTCGTGCGCCGCGAAGGCGAGCTGACGCTCAGCGGGCGCGTCTTCACCGACCTGGCGAACCTGAAACGGAGCCTCGAGGAGCTGGCGGCGCGCAACTATCTGACCGTTCACGAGCTGCTCGCCCGCGAAGGAGAGGCGACCGGGACGGGCCCGGCCGAGGAGAGGACCCTGCCTGCGCCGTGAACCAGATGGTCGGGAATACCTCGCCGCCGGCCGATGGTCGGAGCGGCGGGATTCGAACCCACGACCCCTTGACCCCCAGTCAAGTGCGCTACCAGGCTGCGCTACGCTCCGGTCCGGCGGCGAGGCGTCCTTCTAACCCGTTGGTTCGTATCGGCAAGTCCAAATCGTCACCGTGAGAAATAGAGCAGGCGACGCGCATTTGGGGGGCATTATGCGGGGGGCTAATCTCACAAATACCAATCACATCAATGACATATGTCGAGTGTTAGGGGGGCGTATCGCTTAGCCCGGCATTAGGCTCAGGTGCGGGCGCCGCCAGGAGGTCGCCGGGTGGCACCTTGAGTGCGATTGCGAGACGCTCAACTGCTCTTACGGAGGGGTTGCGCGTTCCCCGTTCAAGATCGCTCAGATAGCTGCGCTTCATCCCGGCTTCGTAAGCCAGCTCCTCCTGGGAAATGCCCAGCTGCCTCCGACGCGCACGTACGTTCCAGCCAAGAATCCGGACGAGATCCATGGGCAGAGTTGGCGCAAATCGTACGGCTTGATCTGTCCCCTATACGTGTCATTTTCGGCCGATGTCGGGGACGCAATTGCTGACGCTAGAAGAGGTCGCGCAGCGACTTCGATGTACCGTTGAGCACGTGTTTCAGCTGATTGAGGAGGGCGAGCTCGCGGTCTTCAATGGCGGGAACGTTCTGGTTCCAGCTGCCGAGCTTGAAGCCTACGTCAGTCGCAACACCGTGCGCGCCCGGGCGGCGGAGCGGGCGGCGGACGATCGTCGGATCAGCGCGTCACTCGCGCGTTTGCGGGAGAATGGCTCGCTCCAGCGTTTGCTGGCGTTGTCTTCGGGTAGCCTGGAGCGCGTCGTCTTGGAACCCACAGACAAGCAGCGGAAGGCCAACCGGGGGCGGTCACGTAGTCCGAAGCGGCACCGCCGCTAAGCCGATAAAGTTATCCACATTTCGTACACAGGCGTTATCGGAAATCCGATTCCGAACCCTGTGGATGGATTGTGGATAACCTTGATCGCGCAGCGCAGAGGTCTACGAATCAGGGCTCATTGGCCGGGCGTCGGACATCTTCGGCGTTCGGGAGGGGCCCCGAGGTTTCGATCTCGCCCAAGTACGTCGCAAAAGGCAGAGTTCTCAGCCGAGCCTTAGCGTCGTCCAGGTCGCGAGCCCGCACCTCGAGGGCCCAGTCCGATCCCTCATGCCGGTACTCAAAGAGATACCGGTTTGGCACTTCGCATAAGGAATCAGAACTCATGTACTACTACGTCTATCTGGACGTTTCCCGCCAGTGGCGATGGACCCTTTACGCTGCGAACGGCAAGAAAATCGCCAACTCGGGCGAGGGGTACATCAACCAGCAGGACTGCATCCACGGCCTGAACCTCACGGCCAACTCGCGTGGCCTGCCGGTGAAGATCGCCGCGTAGGGTTAACGAGAGCCTACTTCGAAGGCGTCGGGCGCGAGCTTTGCTCGCGCCCGAAATGCTTTCGGCGGCGGGCGTTCTGGCGGGCGTTAACGCCCGCTGGGGGCGTTAAACGTTGCCGACAATTTCCGACAGTTTCCGCCTTCCACCGAGGCGGAAAGCGGATTTTCGTTTGTAGACAATGTGTCGGAGGTTGCCGGGAACTTCGTGCGCTACCAGGCTGCGCTACGCTCCGCAGGCCGGTCGGCGAGGCGGGCCTTATAGGCAGGCTCGCCCGCGACGGGCAATCCCGAATGTCAGACGAAGACGTCAGCGCCCGCGGTTCATCCAGCGGAACAGCGGCGCGAGCGGCAGCCACCAGCAGAAGCCGGCGAGGGCGTAGTAGGGAAGCTGCGCCCACCAGCGCTCAGGGATGCGCTCGCCGATGAAGACGGCCGCCCACACGTAGAGGATCAGGAACCCCAAGATCGCGAAGAGGCCAATGAGCTTGCGCAGGCGGGCGGACATGGCCGGGCTATAGCGGGGTCGCGCTTCCGACCCAAGACCGATAAAGAGACCGGCCAAGTTCGGCCCCCAGCGGCGCTGCCCCTCGCGTACCCATGACCTCGTTCCTGCGCTCCGACCGCTCCAAGCCCGTCGCCATCTGGCTGCTGGTGGTGGCGGCCTTCGTCCTGGCCATGGTGGTCGTAGGCGGCGCGACCCGGCTGACCGGCTCGGGCCTCTCGATCACCGAGTGGAAGCCGGTCACCGGAGCGATCCCGCCCATGAGCGAGGCCGCCTGGCACGCCGAGTTCGCCAAGTACCGCGAGATCCCGCAGTACCAGCAGGTGAACCGCGGCATGAGCCTCTCCGAGTTCCAGTCCATCTACTGGTGGGAGTGGGGTCACAGGTTCCTGGGGCGGCTGACCGGGCTCGTGTTCTTCGCCCCGTTCGTCTGGTTCGCGGTCCGCCGCGAGATTCCCAGACGGCTGACCTGGCGGCTGGTCGGCATCTTCGTGCTGGGCGCGGCGCAGGGCGCGGTCGGCTGGTGGATGGTCGCGAGCGGGCTGTCGGAACGGGTCTCGGTCGCCCCCGAGCGGCTGATGGTGCACCTGGGCCTGGCCTTCGCCCTGCTGGCCGCGCTGATCTGGACGGCGCTGGACGCCTGGGCGGGCGGGGCGCGCCAGACGCTGCCCAGCCCCTGGGGCCGGCGCGCCGCCTGGTTGCTGGCGCTGATCTATTTCCAGATCCTGCTGGGCGCGCTGGTGGCCGGCAACGATGCGGGCCTGGTCTATAACGACTTCCCCCTGATGGGCGGGCGGCTGGTCCCTGAGGACTACGCGGCGACCACGCTGTGGGGGACCTTGGCGCACAGCCAGGGCGCGGTGCAGCTGCATCACCGGCTTGCGGCCTATCTGCTGACCGGCGTCGCCGTCGCCGTCGGGCTGGCGGCGTGGCGGTCGAACTACCTGCACCGCGAGAGCAAGCTGCTGGCCGTGGCGGTGGCCGCCGCCGTGGTGCTGCAGGCGGCCCTGGGCGTGGCGACCCTCGTCCTGCGCGCGCCGGTCGGCCTGTCGATCGCCCACCAACTGATCGCGGCGCTCATCCTGGCGCTGGCGACCGCCTTCGCCTGGCGCGTGCGGCGGATTTGAGGAAGAAAATCGCGGTATAATAATACCGTGTATACTAGGTCGTTGTATTCGCTGGCCATTTCACAGATCCGGCGCGTTCGCCGGCATTGACAACGACGAGCGCGACCGGCATATGCCGCGCCTCACGTCGGGGACGCACGTTCGCGCACCCGCACCATTCTGACGGATTGAACCATGTTGAAGGCTACGACGGCTTCGCTGAAGCCCGCCGAGGTCGAGAAGAAGTGGATCGTGATCGACGCCAAGGACGCCGTGGTCGGCCGCCTGGCTTCGTTCATCGCGATGCGCCTTCGCGGCAAGCATCGGCCCGACTACACCCCGCATGTGGACTGCGGCGACTTCGTCGTCGTCGTGAACGCCGACAAGGTGAAGTTCACGGGCAAGAAGCTGTCGGACAAGATCTTCTACTGGCACACCGGCCACCCGGGCGGCGTGAAGCAACGCACCGCCGGCCAGATCCTCGGCGGCAAGTACCCCGAGCGCGTGCTGGAGAAGGCTGTCGAGCGCATGCTGCCGAAGGAAAGCCCGCTGGCCCGCAAGCAGATGACGCACCTGCGCATCTACACGGGTGAAGAACACCCGCATGCGGCCCAGAACCCCGAGACCATCGCGTTCGCCGACCTGAACGCCAAGAACGTGCGGAGCGCGTAATGAGCGAAGCCAACACCCAAGAAGCGACCGGCTTCGACGCCCTGAAGGGCCTCGGCACGCAGGAAGAAGCCGTCGTTCGCGAGCCCAAGATCGACGCCCAAGGCCGCTCGTACGCGACCGGCAAGCGGAAGAACGCGGTCGCCCGCGTGTGGATCAAGCCCGGCAAGGGCCAGATCACGATCAATGGCCGCGACCAGGAGATCTACTTCGCCCGCCCCGTGCTGCGGATGATGATTGCCCAGCCGCTGCAGGTCGCCGACCGCCTCGGCCAGTTCGACGTCGAAGTGACGGTCGAGGGTTCGGGCCTGTCGGGCCAAGCGGGCGCCGTTCGCCACGGCATCGCCAAGGCGCTGACCTACTACGAGCCGGGCCTGCGCTCGGTGCTGAAGCCGCACGGCTTCCTGACCCGCGACCCGCGCGTCGTCGAGCGGAAGAAGTACGGCAAGGCGAAGGCCCGACGCAGCTTCCAGTTCTCGAAGCGCTAACCGCGCGCGACAACTCGCGTTTACGGACAGGGCGCTTCGGGAAACCGAGGCGCCCTTTCTCTTATCGGAGCTGCGAATGGCCCACACGGTCTTCATCGACGGCGAAGCCGGCACCACGGGACTGCAGATCCGCGAGCGGCTGGAAGGCCGCCGCGACATCGAGATCCTGTCGATCGATCCCGCCCGGCGGAAAGACGCCGACGCGCGCGCCGAGTTGCTCAACGCCGCTGACGCTGTGGTGCTGTGCCTGCCGGACGACGCGGCCAAGGAGGCCGTGGCGATGATCGAGAACCCGGCGGTCCGCGTGGTGGACGCCTCCACCGCGCACCGGGTGGCGCCCGGCTGGACCTATGGGTTTCCCGAGTTGTCGAAGGACCAGCGCCAGGCGATCCGCGCTTCCAAGCGGGTGGCCAATCCGGGCTGCTATCCGACCGGATTCATCGCCCTGGTGCGGCCGCTGGTGGAGGCAGGACTGATCCCCGCGGACTTCCCGCTGACCGTGAACGCAATCTCGGGCTATTCCGGCGGCGGCAAGGGTCTGATCGCCGAGTTCGAGGAGCAGGGCGCGCGCGACGTGTTCCGCGCCTACGGTCTGCCGCTGGCCCACAAGCACCTGCCCGAGATGCAGGCCTATACGGGGCTCGCGCACCCGCCGGTGTTCGCGCCCTCGGTCGGCCGCTACGCCCAAGGGATGCTGGTCGAGGCGCCGCTGCAGCTTTGGGCGCTGCCGAGGAAGCCCGCCCCGTCCGACCTGCACGTGGCGCTGGAGGCCCATTACGCGGGCGAGACGTTCGTCGAGGTGGCGAGCGGCGCCGAGTGCGCCGAGTTGCAGGCGACGCGCGCCGGCGCGGCCGGTCATGTGCAGGCCCTGGACCCGGAGGCCCTGAACGGGACCAACCGCATGCGCCTGTTCGTGTTCGGCAACGCCCAGACGGGGCAGGCGAGGCTGATCGCCCTGCTGGACAACCTGGGCAAGGGCGCCTCAGGCGCGGCCGTCCAGAACCTGAACCTGATGCTTGGCCTCGACGAGGACGCGGGACTGTAGCGCTTGCATCCGCCGTGTTCCGGGCCACGTAATCCGGACATGGACACGCACGTCGAACGCCGCGCCTTCCTGTTGGGCGCATCGCTGATCGCCCTGTCCGGCCTGCCGGGCTCGGGGCTGGCCGCGGACAAGTATGCGAGCTCGCCGTTCCGCAAGCTGGGCGACGCCCAGTGGAAGCAGCGCCTGTCGCCGGCGGCCTACCGGGTGCTGCGCCACGAGGATACCGAACGGCCGGGATCCAGCCCTCTGAACGGCGAGAAGCGGAAGGGGACCTTCGCCTGCGCCGGCTGCGGCCTGGCGCTGTTCCGGTCGGAGTGGAAGTTCGAGAGCGGCACGGGCTGGCCCAGCTTCTTCCGGGTAATCCCGGGCGCCGTGGCGACCAAGACCGACTACAAGATCGGCGTGCCGCGCAAGGAGTACCACTGCGCTCAGTGCCTGGGGCACCAGGGCCACGTCTTCGACGACGGGCCGAAGCCGACCGGCCTGCGGTACTGCAACAACGGCCTGGCCCTGAGGTTCATCCCGGCCTGATCCATAAAAAGAAGCGGGCCCGCGGGGGAGCGCGGGCCCGAGTTTGTCGCAAACAGGCTTGGGGTCCGTCTGCGGAACCGGTCAGGTCGTGGTCTTGGCCGGGGCGGGGGCCGCGGTCGTGGACTGGGCCGGACGCGGGCGGTGGATGCGCCCGGCGCCCGAGATGTCGCTCTCCAGTTCGGCGGGGTCGGTCAGCAGGTTGATCTCGCCCATGCCGGAAATCTCGAGCCGCGCCTTGGCGGTCGGCGCGACCGTGGCCTCGCCGGCGCCTGAGATGTCCACCTCGGCGTCGCGGGTCCTCAGGTCGCCCATGTGGGCCTCGCCGGCGCCGGAGATGTCGATGTCGAGGGCCTCGGTCTCGCCGCGGGCGGTGATTTCCGAGGCGCCAGAGATGTCCACCGACAGGCTGGGCTGCCGGTAGTTCTCGATGGTCAGGCGGTTGGCGCCCGAGAAGTGGAAGCGGCGGACGTTCGGCGCGGTCATCACGATCTTCACCTTGCCCACGCCCCAACCGGCCTTCCGGACGCGGATCCGGCCTTCCTCGATCCGCATTCGGTCGAGCAGGCGTTGGGGGCCGGTGACCGTGACCTTTCCGGGACCGTCGGCCTGCGTGTAGGTGACGTCGGCCGGAATGCTCAGGCTGAGGCGCTCGCTGTCATCCCAGTCGAAGGTGCGGGTGGCGACCGGGCCACCGCCCTCGGCGACGTCGATGTCCCAGTCGTGATCCCAGTGGTCCTTGTCCCAGTCGCCGGCCCAGTGCCAGCCGCCGCGGGCGAGGGCGTCGGGGCCGCCGATGGCGAAGGCGGCGGAGAGGGCGGCCAGGGCGAGCACGAAGCCCGCCACGGCGATCACCACAAGATTGCGGATCATGGTGTTCGTCTCCTTAGCCTTGAGGTTCCAGGGCGGGCTTGAGCAGCCGGTAATGCAGGCGGCCATACCAGACGAGGGCGTTGATCAGGCCGATGCTGATGAGGGTGAGGACGGCGCCGGCCGAGGTGGCGCCGGCCATCAGGCCGATGCCGGCGAAGATGCCGGCGACGGTCCCGCCCGGCGGATCGACGAAGGGCGCTGCAGCGAACAGGAAGCCGCCGGCGAAGAACACTGCGATCACCGCGATGAAGAAGCCGAACAGCGCCGCGGCCACACCCATCAGGATGGGCAGCAGGATCAGGATGTCGATCGCGCCCAGGCCCAGCACCGCGAAGATGGCGGCGGCGGCCGACGAGGGGCTACGTTCCTCGCGCCAGCGGGTCAGCTGGGCCTCGGCCCGCAGTTCGCGCGCCAGCCGTTCGGGGTCGCCCAGGGCCGCGGCCACGTCCGCTTCGCTGCGGCCGGCGGCCTCGCCCTCGGTGAAGTGCGCCTCATAGTCGGCGACGATGTCGGCGACCGCCTGCGGGGGCAGACCGCGAAGGCCCTCCCGCAGCCGGGCCATGAAAGCCTGGCGTGTCATTTGGCCCCTCCAAAAACGATCTGATCGACGGCGCCCGAGAACGAACTCCACGCGTCCTTCTGGCTCTCGAAGCTGCGCTTCCCGGTGTCGGTGAGCCGGTAGTACTTGCGCGGCGGGCCGGCCGAGCTCTCGACGAGGTAGGTTTCGACGAGGCCGTCCGACTGCAGGCGGCGCATCAGCGGATAGATCGTACCCTCGCCCATGCCGATCAGGTCGGACAGGCGGCTCGCGATCTCATAGGCGTAGCTGTCGTGGTGGTGGAGAAGAGCCAGCACGCACAGCTCCAGCGCGCCCTTCTTCAACTGGATCTCTATGGCTTCCGGCACATCGGAACTCCTTGCTGGGCTCCGGTGTACCGACAGGTATTGGGTGACGCAAGGTAGCGGGCATTAAACGTTAGTAACGTGTCGGCTCACCCACGGCGACGGAGGGACGCCGCCTAGCTTCTGACCTTGACGTACTCGCCCGGGGCGTCGCCCAGCGGCTTCAGCTTGCCCTTCGCGGGATCGCGGGCCGGGACCAGCGGGCCGGACTTGTCCTTCAGCCAGCCGATCCAGTGCGGCCACCAGGAACCGGCGCTTTCCTTGGCGCTGGCCTGCCAGGCCTCGAGCGTGTCGGGCAGGTCCGAGCAGGTCCAGTGCTGGTACTTGTTGGCGGCCGGCGCATTGATCACGCCGGCGATATGGCCCGAGCCCGCCATGGTGAAGGTGACCGGTCCGCCGAACAGCTTGGCGCCCTTGTACACGGAGCGGGCGGGGGCGATGTGATCCTCCTTGGAGGACTGGACGTAGATCGGGATCTTCACCGCGCCTAGGTCCAGCTTCACGCCGTCCAACACCAGCTCGCCCTTGGCCAAGGCGTTTTCGCCGTAGAACCTGCGCAGGTAGAACAGGTGCAGGGTCTTGGGCATCCGCGTCTGGTCGGAATTCCAGAACAGGAGGTCGAAGGGCTTTGGCTCCCGGCCCAGCAGGTAGTTGTTCACGAAGAACGACCAGATGAGGTCGTTGGCGCGCAGGGCGTTGAAGGTGTCGGCCATGGCCTGGCCCGAGAGAACCCCGCCGCCCTCGTCCATGCGCCGCTCGAGCTCCTGCAGCCACTCCTCATTGGTGAAGAGCAACAGGTCGCCGGCCTCGGAGAAGTCCTGCTGGGCGGCGAAGAACGTGGCCGAGTTCACCGGTTGCACGCCCTTGGCCGCCATGTGCGCCAAGGCCGAGGAGAGCAGGGTGCCGCCGATGCAGTAGCCCACCGCGTTCACGTGCGGCACGCCGCATTGCGCCATGGCCGCGGCGGTCCCCTCGTAGATGCCCTGGCGCATGTAGTCCTCGAACGTCTTGGTCGAGAGCTCCGGCGTCGGATTGACCCACGAGGCGACGAAGACGGTGATCCCCTGGTCGGCGAGCCAGCGGATCATCGAGTTCTCGGGGCGCAGATCCAGGATGTAGAACTTGTTGATCCAGGGCGGGAAGATCACCAGTGGGATCTCGTGGACCTGTTCGGTGGTGGGAGAATACTGGATCAGTTCGATGATTTCGTTGCGGAAAATGACCTTGCCGGGCGCCGTCGCAACGTTCTCGCCGATCTTGAAGCGCTCGTAGTCCGTTTGAGCGATCGACAGCTGGCCGCCGCCCCGGTGCAGGTCGGCGGCGAAGTTCTCCATGCCCTTGACGAGGCTTTCGCCGCCGGTGGCCAGCACCTCCTTCAGGGCCGTGGGGTTCGAGGCCAGGAAGTTCGACGGCGAGAACGCGTCGGTTAGCATCTTCATGAAGAATTCGACGCGCCGCTTCTGCATCGGATCGACGCCGTCGACGTCAGCCACAAGTCCGTTCAGCCAGCCGGAGGTGAGCAGGTACGACTGCTTGATGACGTCGAAGACCGGATTCGCGGACCAGTCCGGGTCGAGGAACCGCTTATCGCCCTTGGCCGGTTCGATCACCGGCTTCACCTCGTCGCCGGCCATGCGCCGGGCGGCGGACTGCCAGAGGTCGAGGTAGCGGGCGAAGAGGTCGGCCTGGGCCCGCATCAGCTTGTCGGGCTGGGCGGCGAGGCGGCCGATCACTTCGGTGAGCGCCGGGGCCACGTGGAACGGGTCGGGTGTCAGCGCCGCCGGCCGGTCGGCCTGGCGCAGCGCCATCTCGGCGATGGCGCCCTGAGCCGCCAGGGCGGCGCGGGCAAGGTTCGTGGACAGCTTCTCGAGTTGGGCCCGCTGCTCGGCGGTGAGCTGGGCGGCGTCGAACGAGGGGGATTCGGGCTCCGCCTTGGGCGTCGTGGTCGCGGCGTCCAGCAGCTCGGCGGCGACCGGCTCCTCGGGCAGCGGCGGCTTCTTCATGCGGCCCTTGCCACCTTTCGCCGTCGTCTGTTCGCTCATCCAGGCGTCCTCCAACGGGGATAAGTCTCTCACGGACTTCCGCCCCGGGCGATCATCGCATAAGAGCGTGACGGAGATGAATGCGCCGCGCCCGCTTTTTCCGAACGCCCGCCGCGCCGCCCGGCTCCTGCTGACCGCAGGCGTCGTGAGCGGGGCAGGGACGCTGCTGGCCGGCTGCATCGGCAACCCGTTCGCCGACGCCAAGGTGGATCCCGCCTCGCCGGTGGCGGCGGAAGTGGCCCGGGTGGCCAAAACCAACACCGATTATCCGAGCTTCGCGGACATCCCGGCCATCCCGCAGGATCTGCGGCCCGTCCGGCTGTACGGCCGTGAGGCCCAAGCGGTTAAGGCGGCGGGCGAGCGCCTGATCGCCGAAACGGCGCCCGGGACCTGGACGCTGAAGAACACGGAAGCCTTCGCGGCCGAGGCGCAGCGCGACGCCGGCCCGCGGTTTGAGGAAGGTCCCCAGCGGGATTCGGAAGCCTTCGCGCGTGAGCTGAGGGAACGAGCTACCCCGCCTCCGCCGCGCTGAGGCGCGTCGGAGGCATAAAATTCCCCAAACCGGCTTGGCGGACTCCGGCCCGGAGTCTATCGATGCCACCCCCAGCTCACCTCAGAGCCGCATGGGCGAGAACGCGGCGCGAAGAGCTTCCGACATGACTCCCGAGTTCCACCGTATCCGACGCCTGCCTCCCTACGTCTTCGAGGAGGTCAACAAGATCAAAGGCCGCCTGCGCGGTCAGGGCGTCGACATCATCGACTTCGGCATGGGCAATCCCGACATGCCGACCCCCAAGCACATCGTTGAAAAGCTGATCGAGACAGCGCGGGACCCGAAGGCCGGCCGCTACTCGGCCTCGAAGGGGATCGCCGGCCTGCGCAAGGCGATGGCCAACTACTATGGCCGGCGGTTCGGCGTGAAGCTGAATCCCGACACCGAGGTGATCGCCACGCTGGGTTCGAAGGAGGGCTTCGCGAACCTGGCCCAGGCGCTGACCGCGCCCGGCGACGTGATCGTCTGCCCGAACCCGGCCTATCCGATCCATGCCTACGGCTTCATCATGGCGGGCGGCGTGATCCGTCATGTGCCGGCGCCCTCGCCGGAGGAGTACCTGTCGGGGATCAGCCGCGCGGTGAAGCACTCTGCGCCGCCGCCGAACGTGCTGATCGTCAGCTATCCGTCCAATCCGACGGCCCAGTGGGTGGATCTCGACTTCTACAAGGAGGTCGTCGCCCTGGCGAAGAAGCACGAGATGCTGGTGCTCTCGGACATCGCCTATTCCGAGATCTATTTCGACGACAACCCGCCGCCGTCGATCCTGCAGGTCGAGGGCGCGAAGGACGTGGCCGTCGAGGTGAACTCGCTGTCCAAGACCTACGCCATGGCCGGCTGGCGGGTCGGCATGGTGGTCGGCAACGAGCGGATGTGCGCGGCCCTGGCCCGCGTGAAGTCGTATCTCGACTACGGCGCCTACACGCCGATCCAGGTTGCGGCCGCGGCGGCGCTGAACGGGCCGCAGGACTGCGTCGACGAGATCCGCGCCATCTACAAGGGCCGCCGCGACACCTTGGTGGACGCCATGAAGCGCGCCGGGTGGGACATCCCCGCGCCGCCTGCCTCGATGTTCGCCTGGGCGCCTCTGCCCGAGCAGTACAAAGAGGCCGGCTCCATGCTGTTCTCCAAGCTGCTGATCGAGGAAGCCGGCGTCGCGGTGGCCCCAGGCATCGCGTTCGGCGAGTACGGCGAAGGCTACGTTCGCATCGGCCTGGTCGAGAACGAGCAGCGCATCCGCCAGGCGGCGCGCAACGTGAAGAAGTTCCTGTCGAACGCCGACGAGATCCTGGGACGGGCGCACAACGCGCTCGCAGCACAATGACGAAGACCTGGCGCATCGGCGTCGCGGGCCTGGGCACCGTCGGCGCGGGCCTCCTGACCTTCCTGGCCGAGCATCCGGGCTTCGCGCCCGCCGGCGGCAAGGCTGTGGTGAGCGGGGTCTCAGCGCGCTCGAGGTCGCGACCGCGACCCTTCGACATCTCGGGCTTGGCTTGGTTCGACGATCCCGTGGCGCTGGCCCAGTCGGAAGAGACGGACATCTTCGTCGAGCTGGTCGGCGGTTCGGACGGCCCGGCGAAGGCGGCCGTCGAGGCGGCGCTGAGCGCCGGCAAGCCCGTCGTCACGGCCAACAAGGCGTTGATCGCCGAGCACGGCGCCGAACTCGCGGCCCTCGCCGAGGCGAAGGGCGCGCCGCTGCTGTTCGAGGCCGCCGTCATGGGCGGCACGCCGGCGGTGAAGATGGTGCGCGAGGCCCTCGTCGGCGACGAGATCAAGTCGGTGGCGGGCATCCTCAACGGCACCTGCAACTACATCCTGACCGAGATGGAGGCGACGGGCCGTTCGTTCGCCGAGGTGCTGGCCGAGGCCCAGCGGCTGGGCTACGCCGAGGCGGACCCGACGATGGACGTCGGCGGCTTCGACGCCGCCCACAAGATCAGCATCCTGGCGGCGCTGGCGTTCGGCTGCGCGCCGAACTACGCCGCAGCCGAGATCGAGGGCATCGATCAGGTCGACCTCCTCGACATCCACATGGCCCGCGACCTGGGCTACCGGATCAAGCTGGTGGCCTCGGCCGACCGCTCGGCCGACGGCGTACTGGTGCGGGTGCATCCGTCCCTGGCTCCGCTGAACCATCCGCTGGCCATGGCCGGCGGGGCGCTGAACGCGCTCTTCATCGAAGGGACGCGGGTGGGGCGCATCTTCGTGCAGGGGCCTGGCGCCGGCGCGGGACCGACGGCGGCGGCGGTCGCCGCCGACATCGCCGACGTGATGACCGGCGCGGTGCGTCCGGTGTTCCAGGCGCCGGCCGAGACGCTGCGCCCCTTCGACCCCGTGGACCCGTCGAAGAACTCAAGCCGGGCCTACCTGCGCTTCCTGGTGAAGGACGAGCCGGGCGTCATCGCCGCGGTGTCGGAGACCCTGGCCGAGGCGGGCGTCTCGATCGAAAGCTTCCTGCAGAAGCCGGTCGAGAGCGCGAACGGCGTGCCGATCGTGCTGACGACCCACGCGGTGGCGGAATCGGTGCTGACGGCCGCGATCGCGCGCATCGCAGACCTGCCGGCGGTGATCGAGACGCCCAGAATGCTGCGCATCGCTCGCATCTGATACTGACGGAACCTGCGCCATCGGCTAAGGCGCTGCGCCAATAGGCTGGAGACGCTACCGACATGAGTTCTGAAGGTCTTGACCGCGGTCTGGTGCTGGACGCGGCGCGGGTGACCGAGATCGCCGCCATCGCCGCCTGGAAGCTGGTGGGCCGCGGCGACGAGAAGGCTGCCGACCAGGCCGCCGTGGATGCGATGCGCACGGCGCTGAACGATCTCGAGATCGATGGCGAGATCGTCATCGGCGAGGGCGAGCGCGACGAGGCGCCGATGCTCTACATCGGCGAGAAGGTGGGCAAGGGCGGCAAGGCGAAGATCGACATCGCCCTCGACCCGCTGGAAGGCACGACCCTGACGGCGAAGGCCATGGCCAATGCGTTGGCGGTGATGGCCTGGGCGCCGAAGGGCACGCTGCTGAACGCGCCCGACACCTACATGGACAAGATCGCCTGTGGGCCGGGCTATCCCAAGGGCGTCATCGACCTGGACAAGAGCCCGGCCGAGAACGTTCGCGCGCTGGCCGCGGCCAAGGGGGTCGAGCCCTCCGAGATCACGGTCTGTGTGCTGGACCGCCCGCGGCACGCCGAGATCATCGCTTCGATCCGTGAAGTGGGGGCCAGGATCTTCCTCATCACGGACGGCGACGTGGCCGGGGTCATGAACACCGCCGATCCCGAAACGGGCGTTGACCTCTACCTCGGCTCGGGCGGCGCGCCGGAAGGCGTGCTGGCCTGCGCGGCGCTGAAGTGCGTGGGCGGCCAGTTCCAGGGCCGGCTGGTGTTCCGCAACGCCGACGAGCGGGCGCGTGCGGCGCGGGTGGGCATCACCGACCTCGACAAGAAGTACGACCTGCACGAAATGGTCCGCGCCGACGCGATCTTCGCGGCCACGGGCGTGACCAAGGGCGCGCTGCTGGACGGCGTGCGCTACTCGGATGGCCACGTGCATACCCACACAATCGTCATGGATTCGGCGACCCAGACGGTCCGCGAAGTGCGAATGAAGCGGCCGGCCTAAGGCGCGACCGCTTCTGACGCAGCACGCTGCGACTCTGCCGCCGCTGGCGACTCAGGCGCCGGCGGCGGATAACAGGCGCATGGCGGACGGCGGCGGGCAGTTGGGATACCTGGGCGTGGTGCGCTCGCTGTCAGGCCGCGCCTGGCGCGAGCGGCCAGCCTGCGCCGACCTGACCCGCCGGCACCAGCTGTCCTTGGGCCTCTCCGAGCTGCTGGCGCGCGCGCTGGCGTCGCGGGGCGTCGGCGAGGCCGATGGCGGCCACTATCTCAATCCGACCCTCAAGGCGCTCTTCCCCGATCCCTCAGCCTTCGCCGATATGGACCGGGCGGCCGAGATCCTGGTCAGCGCCCTCGAGGCGAAGCGCCGGATCGTCGTCTTCGCCGATTACGACGTGGACGGCGCGTCGTCGGCCGCGCTGCTGGTGCGCTGGTTCCGGACGATGGGCCAGGAGATCGCCATCTATGTCCCCGACCGGATCACCGAGGGCTACGGGCCGTCGCCAGCCGCGTTCCGGCGGTTGAAGGGCGAGGGGGCCGAACTGGTCGTGACCGTCGACTGCGGGGCCGCGGCGCACGACGCCCTGGCCTGCGCCGCCGAGATCGGTCTGCCCGTGGTGGTCATCGACCACCACCTGATGCGGCCGGGCGAAATCCCCAAGGTCGAGGCGCTGGTCAATCCGAATCGGCCGGACTGCGGGTCGGGGCAGGGGCACCTGGCGGCGGCGGGCGTGACCTTCGTGCTGCTGGCGGCGCTGAACCGCGAGGCGCGGAAGCGCGGCCTGGGACCCGAGCCTGATCTGCGAACTTGGCTGGACCTCGCCGCCATGGGGGCGATCTGCGACGTCACCCGGCTGACCGGTTTCAACCGGGCGCTCGCGGCCCAGGGGCTGAAGGTGATGTCCGGGTGGAAGAACCCCGGCCTGGCCGCCCTGATGCAGGTCGCGAAGGCGAACGGCGCAGCCTCAACCTTCCACGTAGGGTTCCTGCTTGGTCCCAGAATCAACGCCGGCGGCCGGATCGGGCGTTCGGACCTGGGCGCCCGTCTTCTTTCGACGGACGATCCCGAGGAGGCGCAAGTCCTGGCCGCCGAACTCGACGCGCTGAACGCCTCGCGCAAGCAGGTGGAGGCCGACGTTCAGGAGGCGGCGGTCCGCTGGATCGAGACCGAAAGCAACGAGGCCGACGCGCCCTGCCTGGTGGTGGCGCAGGACGACTGGCATCCTGGCGTCATCGGCATCGTCGCCGGGCGGCTTCGCGAACGATACCGCAAGCCCTGCATCGTCATCGGCGTCGATCGCGCCGCTAATGTCGGCAAGGGTTCGGGCCGCTCGCAGCCGGGGGTGAACCTGGGACAGGCCGTGCAGGCGGCCTACGAGGAGGGCCTGCTCCTGGCCGGCGGCGGCCACGCCATGGCCGCGGGCCTGTCGGTCCGGCCCGATGCGATTCCCGAACTTCGGGCCTTCCTGTGCGAGCGCCTGGCCGCCGAGCAGGCCCAGGCCGCGGCCGAAGACGCCCTGGAGATCGACGCCCTGGTCACCACCCGCGGCTGCCATCGCGGCCTGTGGACGGAGTTCCAGCGGCTCGCCCCGTTCGGCCCTGGAAATCCGGAGCCGCTGTTCGCCGCCGCGGACGTGCGAATCGAACGTCCTATGGCGCTGAAGGGCGGTCACGTGCGCTGCACGCTGACCGACGGCTCGGGGGGCAAGCTGAAGGCCGTCGCCTGGCGGATGGGCGACACTGAGGCCGGCAAGCGCCTGATGCAGGAGGGCGGCGCCGTGCACGTCGTAGGCCGTCTGAAGCCGGACGACTGGCAGGGGCGCGAGAGCGTCGAACTCGAGATCGAAGACGTCGCCGATCCGCGTCGCACATAAGTTCATTTCGGCCGCTTGCGCCCAAAAAAGAAGGTCGCTATAGAGCCCGCCTCGCGCACGCGGTCCCTTCGTCTATCGGTTAGGACGCCAGGTTTTCAACCTGGAGAGAGGGGTTCGACTCCCCTAGGGACTGCCACGCGAAACCTTCCCGCAAATCGGTGAACCCTTGACTTCCGCAGGTTGTGCGGAAGCGATTCACCATTGACGCCCAAGGCATTACGAGAACACTGTTATAACCGGCCCATCCGAATGTTTCGGGGGTGAGGGGCCGAGGGGCGAATGGCGGGTTTTGAATTCGAGCAGGTGGACGCGCCTGCGCCGGTGCGGATCACCGGTCGGATCAAGTGGTTCGACGCGGGCAAGGGCTATGGCTTCATCGTCCCCGACGACCCGGGCCAGACCGATCTGAAGGACGTGCTGCTGCACGTGACCAGCCTGCGCAGCTCGGGCCGCGAACACTGCCTGGAAGGCTCGATGATCACCTGCGACGTGGTTCGCCGCCCGAAGGGCTGGCAGGTCGCCGAGGTGGTCGAGCTTGACGAAAGCACCGCCACGCCGCCCGATCGGTCGCGGGAGAGCGGCCTACGCCGGGAGGGCATGGGCTTCGCCGCCGCGCGGCCGCCAAGGCGGGCGCTCGAGGCCACGGGGCCGCTCGAGCAGGCCAAGGTGAAGTGGTTCAACCGCGCCAAGGGCTATGGCTTCGTCATCCGCGACAGCCAGCCGGGCGACATCTTCGTGCACATCGAGACGCTACGCCGGTCGGGCATGGAGGACCTCCAGCCGGGCGACAACGTGATGGTGCGGTTCGCCGAGGGCCCCAAGGGTCTTGTTGTGGCCGAGATCGAAGCGTCTAGTCTGAGCTGAGACTGCTTCGGAGCCCGACCCCTTGTATCCAGGAACGATCGGCTGGCGCGTGCTGCTGGCCGCCGCAATTGCGCTGACCGCCGGCGGCGCGGCCCAGGCCCAGCTGCCCCGGCAGAACCCCTCGAGCTGCAAGGGCCAGGCTGAGCTCACGCCCCTGCAGCCCCTGACGCTGACGACCGACAAGGGCGCTTTCAAGTTCATGGTCGAGCTGGCCGACAGCCCACGCGAGCGGGAATACGGCCTGATGTGCCGCAAGCGGATGGCGCCTGACCGCGGGATGCTCTTCCAGTTCCCCAAGGCCGACTACCAGGCCTTCTGGATGCGGAACACGCTGATCCCACTGGATATCATCTACATCGGTGCGGACGGCCGGGTGGTCTCCATCGTTCGCAACGCCCGACCTCTGGATGAGACGCCGCTGCCGTCGAGCGCTCCGGCGAAGTTCGTCCTGGAGCTGGCGGGGGGCCGAGCGGCCCAGATCGGGCTCCTGCCGGGCGACAAGGTGCAGCATCGGGCGATCGCCGGTGGATGATCAGGTTCCGGCGCCGCCGGAGGGTTTCGTCCGCTCGGAGCTGCGCGGCCCCTTTTCAACGCACAACGGGCCGTATTTCCATCGGGTCGGCGGAGCGCCCGACACCGTGGGACAGGCGTTCTTCGCCCTGCCGCGGCACGCCAACGGCCTGGGCCTGGTCCACGGCGGCATGCTCTCAGCCTTCATGGACGGCCTGCTGGCCATGGCGGTCGGCCGCGGCACAGGGCAGGTGGCGATGACCATCCACCTGTCGACCGACTTCCTGCACATGGCGCGGCTGGGCGAGTGGGTGGTCGGCGAGGCGCGGATGACGCGGGCCACCAAGGAGATCGGCTTCGCCGAGGGCGTGGCGCGGTCCCGCGGCGTGGACGTCGTAAGGGCCTCGGGCGTGTTCAAGCTGATGGCCAGACGCGCCTAGGCCTTCACGGCGTTTGCGGAAATCCCGAAACGCCCATATTGCAGGGCCTCTCCGACGCTCCGGGGCGTAGCGCAGCCTGGTAGCGCATCTGCTTTGGGAGCAGAGGGTCGCAGGTTCGAATCCTGCCGCCCCGACCAGCGTTGGGGGCGAGACGTTGAAGGCTTTGGGATCAGAGACGCATGCTTGCGCGCATCTTCCGCCCGTCCAAGACCGCCATGCAGTCGGGGCGCGCCAAGACCAACGAATGGGTGCTCGAATTCGAGCCCAAGGACGCGCGCCGGCCTGATCCGCTGATGGGCTGGACCCAGACGTCGGACACCGAGTCGAGTCAGATCCGGCTGCAGTTCGAGACGAAGGAAGACGCGGTGCGCTACGCCGAACAGCACGGCATCGCCTTCCAGCTGATCGATCCCAAGCCCGCCAAACGCATCATCAAGGCCTACGCCGACAACTTCGCTTTCGGGCGGAAAATACCCTGGACCCACTGACCGGTCCGGGCCGAGCACCTTTGGGCGCCCGTAGCTCAGCTGGATAGAGCACGTGCCTTCTAAGCATGTGGTCGCAGGTTCGAATCCTGCCGGGCGCGCCAACTCCTGAGGCTAGCGAGGAGAGCGCCGATGACCCGTCCCGAAGCCGATCCCGACGCGGTGACCGTCACAGAGACAGGCATCGGAAAGTTCCAGGTGGAGGTCCTGGCGGCCGGAGCGACCTTCCTGGCCGACGAACCCACCGATGTCGGCGGGCTGGGTTCCGGACCTAATCCCTACGAGCTGCTGGGCTCGGCGCTCGGGGCCTGCACGGCGATGACTCTGCGCCTCTACGCCGAACGGAAGGGCTGGCCTCTCACGCGGGCGACGGTGCGGGTGCTGCACAGCCGCTCGGCGGCGGGTCAGGATCGTTTCCACCGCGAGGTCACTCTGGAGGGCGGTTTGGACGCCGACCAGCGCCGCCGGTTGATGGAGATCGCCGACCGCTGCCCGGTGCATCGGACGCTGGAGGGCGGCGCCAGAATCTCCTCCGTGATGGCCTCGCCGCCGGATCTGGCGGCGCTGGAACGCTCGGGCCTCGGTCACATGCAGGCGATGGAAGAGGCCTGCGCGGACTAGCCGGCGGGATCAAGCTTGACCATTCGCCTCGGGATTGCCGCAGACTCGCGGCGGCATCGTCTGCGTTGGGGAAGACCGGGAAGCCACCATGAGCGACGCGACCTACATGTCCTTCGTGCCGCGATCGAAGCGGGACAAGCTGCGCAGGGTGCTTGAGACCGAGGACACCGGCGCCCTGCGGTGGACCGAGAAACGCGGCCTGTTCGGCAGTGAGTTCTACTTCTCCGGGCCCTCAGCCCTGGTCCGGAAGACCCACGCGTATATCACCGCCTGGCTGGCCGACGGCTGAGGTCTTGCCCGGAGGCGGCCCGGGCCCCTACAGACGGCCATGGCCTGGACCCGCCGATACGACGAGCCCGAACCCCAGCGGGTGAACAAGTGGCTGGCGCAGAGCGGAGTCTGCTCCCGGCGTGAGGCCGAGGCGCTGATCGCCGACGGGCTGGTCAGCATCGACGGCGAAACGGTGACGGACGCGGGCCGCAAGATCCTGCGGGGCCAGATCCTGACCCTGGCCGACCGCGCCTCCGAGCAGCTGCAGGGGTTCACCGCCGTGCTGAACAAGCCGGTGGGCTATGTCTCTGGACAACCCGAGCCTGGGCACACCCCGGCCGTGCGGCTGCTGACCAACGCCAATCTGCTGGGAGAGGGCGCGGCGCCGGCCCCGAACGCCAGCCTGCCGCCGCTGGGGCGGCTGGACGAGGACAGTCGAGGGCTCCTGATCCTCTCCGACGACGGGGTGTTGGCGAAGGCGGTGATCGGGCCGGAGTCCGACCTCGACAAGGAATACGTCGTCCGCGTCGCCGGTCAGGTGGACGAGACCAAGCTCGGGAAGCTGAGGCACGGCCTGAGCCTGGACGGTCGCCAGCTGAAGCCCGCCAAGGTCACCGTGATCCAGGGAAACACCCTGCGCTTCGTGCTGAAGGAGGGCCGCAAGCGCCAGATCCGCCGGATGTGCGACCTGGTAGGCCTCAGGGTCACCGACCTGCTGCGCGTGCGGATCGGTCCTCTGCGACTGGGTGACCTGCCCGAGGGCCGCTGGCGGATGCTGAGCGCTGACGAACGCGAGGCTATGGTCCGCGCCTCTACTCCGTCCGGTCCGCGGAAGACGCCTTCGCCACCACGACGGACTTGATGTTGACGAACTCGTGAATGCCGAAGCGAGCGAGTTCGCGGCCGTAACCCGAGTGCTTGATGCCGCCAAAGGGCAGGCGCACGTCCGAGCGGACGTTCTGGTTCACGAAGCTCATCCCGGCCTCCAGGGCGTCGGTGGCCAGCCGTTCGCCGCGGGCCAGATCGCCCGTCAGTACTCCCGAGCCCAGGCCGAACTCGCTGTCGTTGGCGATGCGGACCGCCTCGGTCTCGTCGGCCGCCTCGATGACCGCGGCGACGGGGCCGAAGACCTCCTCGTCATAGGCCGCCATGCCGGTCTTCACCCCGGCGAGCACTGTGGCGGGATACCAAGCGCCTGGACGGTTGGGGATCTCGCCGCCCGTCAGCAGACGAGCGCCGGCCGCGACGCTGCGCTGCACCTGGTCGTGGACTCCGTCGCGGTCGGCGACCCGGACCAAGGGGCCCAGTTTCGTCCCGTCGGCGCGGGGATCGCCCATTATGTACCCCTCCATCTCCCGGACCAGCGCCCGCTCGAAGGCCTCCCGGACCGAAGCCAGCACGATGAAGCGTTTCCCGGCGATGCAGCTCTGGCCGGCGTTGACCATCCGGGCCTGGGCGGCGGTCCTGGCGGCCGCCTCGATGTCGGCGTCGTCGAGGACCAGATAGGCGTCGCTGCCGCCCAGTTCGAGCACGCACTTCTTCAAGGCAGCGCCGGCCTGGGCGGCGACCTTGCGACCGGCCTCAACGCTGCCCGTCAAGCTGACGGCGGCGACGGCCGGATCTGCGATCAGCGCCTCGACGCCCGAGGCGGGGATCAGCACCGTGCGGAAGACGTCGGCGGGAAAACCGGCGGCCTTGAACACGTCTTCAATGGCGAGCGCGCAGCCCGGCACGTTGGAGGCGTGCTTCAGGACGCCGGCGTTGCCGGCCATCAGCGTCGGGGCGGCGAAGCGGAAGACCTGCCAAAACGGGAAATTCCAGGGCATCACGGCCAGGACGGCCCCCAGCGGCCGGTAGGCGACCTTGGCCTTGGCGTCGCCGAACGAGACGTCCTCGTCCGCCAGGAAGGCTTCAGCATGTTCGGCGAAGTGATCGCAGGCGCCGGCGCACTTCTCCACCTCGGCCCGCCCGTCAGCGAGGGTCTTGCCCATCTCGGCGCACATCAGTTCGGCGAACTCCGCCTGCCGGTCGCGCAGCACCTGGGCCGCGGCGCGCATCAGCCGGCCGCGCTCGGCAAACGAGGTCGCGCGCCAGCCATCGAAGGCCGCGCGGGAAGCGCGGGCGATCTGCAGCGCCTCGTCCGGGGTGTGGCCTTCGTAACGGCGACCCGGCTCGCCGGTGGCGGGATCGACGGTCTGGAAGACGGGGCGCTCGGTCATGGCGGATCTCCGGGAGGCAGGCGGACGGCGCGGGGACGACGCTGCGCATCCAGCTGGAAGACCATATCGGCGCGGCCGGGCATCTCCGCCAGGATCCAACGCGTGAGGCGTTCGTAGTGGGCGATGAAGCGGGCGACCTCGGCGTCCGACATTCCCCGTCCGGTGCGGGCGCGCAGCTTGTGCTCCTGCTCGGTGCGCCAGGCCCGGACCACCTCGAACCCGGGGGCTTCCAGCAGCGCCAGCCGGTCGAGGCGCCCGAACAGGGCCTGGTACGGCCCGGCGAGCTGGCGGTTGGCGTAGGTCCGCCAGACGGCGTCAGGATCATGCTCCGCCTCCAGGCGGTTCACCGGGCGAACGAGGTCGACCTCAGGCTGAGGCAGGGCGCCGACGCACCAACCCTCGAAGACCACCACGTCGACGGGACCGACGATGGCTCGCCACATGGCGGCCGGCCGGCGCTCGTCCGCGGCCTTGTCGAACGCAGGCAGGGCCGTCCGGCCGGGCAGGGCCAGCGCGTCGAGCACGCCGCAGCCCAGGGCGATATCGTGCGTCCCCGGCGGGCCGCGGACGGCCAACAGAGGATGCACTTGGCGCGAGAGCCAGCCCCGCGCCTCACGGCTGAGGTATATGTCGTCGAGCGAGAGCGCAGCAGCCTTCAGTCCCCGCGCCTCGAGCAGACGCGCCGTCGCCGCCGCGATCGTGGATTTGCCCGATCCCTGCGCGCCGCAGAGGCCGACGACCGCCGGACGGACCGCGGCCGCACGGGCTGCTTCGTCGGCTAGGGGCCGGCAGACCTGCTCGACGGTCTCGGCGAAGGACGACGGCAGGCCCTCCGCCGTCAGGAAATCGTCGAGCCAGGCCTCTATGTCCGCCGCCCTCTAGTAGCCGCCGATCACCGGCAGGATCTCGCCCGTGATGTAGCTGGCCGTCTGGGGCGAGGCGAGGAAAACGAAGGCCGGCGCGATCTCCTCCGGCTGGGCGGGACGGGCCATGGGGGTGCTCGCGCCGAACTCGGGCGTCTTGTCGGGCTTGTCGGCCGGGTTGAGCGGCGTCCATACGGGGCCCGGCGCCACCGCATTCACGCGGATACCCTTCTTGATCAGGCTGCCCGCCAGCGAGCGGGTGAAGGCGTGGATGCCGCCCTTGGTCATCGAATAGTCCAGCAACTCCTGCGAGCCGCGGATGCCGGTGACCGAGCCGCAGTTGAGGATCGAGCCCCCAGCCTTCAGATGCGGGACCGCCGCCTTCGCCATATTGAAGTAACCGTAGAGGTTGGTCTTCAGCGTCCGGTCGAAGTGGTCGTAGTCGATGTCCTCGATCGACTTGGCGTGCATCTGGAAGGCGGCGTTGTTGACGAGCACGTCCAGCTTGCCGAAGGCCTCGACGGCCTTTCGGACGGCGTCCTCGGCATAGGTAGGATCGGCGACATCGCCGGGCAGGAGCAGCGCGCGGCGGCCTTCCTTCTCGACCGCCTGCTTCGTGAGCTCGGCGTCCTCGTGCTCGTCCAGATAGGCGATGGCCACGTCGGCGCCTTCGCGGGCGAAGAGGACGGCGATGGCCCGGCCGATGCCGGAGTCGCCGCCGGTGACCAGGGTGGCCATGCCCGCCAGCTTGCCCGAGCCCTTGTAGTAGGGCGCGTCCCACATCGGCTTCAGCGAGAGGTCCCCTTCGAGGCCGGGCTTCTCCAGCGCCTCCCGCGGCAGGGGCGGGATGGGGTACTCGCGGGCGCCGGTCTGGGGCGGCTTGTCCTCGCCGCCTTCCTTCGGCTGGAAGGAGCGCTCCTCCTTGGCTTCGATGCGATCTTGGATTTCGCGCTCATGCTCGGCGGTGCGCGCGGCGTCTTGCTGGAAATCGCCGGATTCTTGGCTGGTCATGGCCCCGTCTCCTCTGGAAGGTCGCCGTCGGCGGACCAATCCCGCAGGGGCGCAGGGGTTCCGGATCAGCCGGCGAGTTTCGCGTAGGCGTCCAGGCCCTGACGCAGATCGGCGATCAGATCGCCGGGCGTCTCGAGGCCGATGTGCAGCCGGATCAGCGGGCCGCCGTAGTCGCGCTTGAACCGGCGGCGCTTCAGCTGCGGGTCGGACCAGATGGCGAGGCTCTCGAAGCCGCCCCAGGAGAACCCCAGGCCGAAGACCTGTAGCGCGTCGAGGAACGCCTCGACGGCGGCCTGCGGTGCGGGCTTCAGTGCGAAGGCGAAGAGCCCGCAGGCGCCGCTGTAGTCCCGCGCCCAGAGCTCGTGCCCCTGGCAACCGGGCAGGGCCGGGTGGTGGAGGGCGGCCACCTCGGGCTGGCCTTTCAGCCAGCCGGCGACGGCGAGGCCCGCCTCGCCCTGGGCGGCGAGCCGCGTCGGCAGGGTGCGAAGGCCGCGCAACACCTGATAGGAGTCTTCGCCAGAGACCGACCAGCCCAGGTGGTGAACGCCGTCGTCGAGTCGCCGCACCAGAGCCGGGTCGCGGGCGGCGGCCGAGCCCATGAAGACGTCCGAATGGCCGCCGGCGTACTTGGTCAGGGCCTGGATGGAGAGGTCGACGCCATGTTCCAGCGGGCGGAACAGGAAGCCCGCGCCCCAGGTGTTGTCCAAAGCCGTCAGGATGCCGCGCTCGCGCGCCAAGGCAGCGATGCGCGGCACGTCCTGCATCTCGAAGGTCAGCGAGCCCGGGCTCTCCATCAGGATCAGCCGGGCCTTGTCGGACGCTCCGCCGACCAGCTCCTCAGGCGAGCGCAGCGGATCGTAGTAGGTCACCGTGATGCCGAAGCGCGTCAGGACCTCGTCGCAGAAGCGGCGCACGGGCTTGTAGACGGTGTCGACGACCAGCACCTCGTCGCCGGCCTTCAGCACCGCCAGCAGCGCGCCCGAGATCGCCGAGAGGCCCGAGGGATAAAGGCTGACGCCGACAGCGCCCTCCATGGCGGCCAAGGCGTCGCTGAGCGCGGCCTGGGCCGAGAGCCCGGCGCGGCCGTAGGTGACGCAATTGTCGTCGTCGTACAGCGAGGCGGCGTCGGGCAGCAGCACCGTCGAGCCCTTCTGCACCGGCGGCCCCACCGTGCGGCATAGGGGCTCCGTCGTCTTCCCGGCATGGATCAGGCGGGTCTGGTCGGAGTGGCCTCGGGACATGCGGGGGTTGCGGGCTTCGGCGACGCTGGCGAAAGTGCCTTACGCACTTAGACCTCCGCGTTTCTCCGATTCAAGGAGCAGGGATGATCCGCCTGGCGCTGATGGCGGCCGTGGGCCTTCTGCTCGCAAGCTGCGAGGTCCAGCCTGCGCCCGAGCCGGCGCCGCCCCCCGTGCCCGCGAAGACGGCCACGCAGGCTCCGGACTACAAGCCCGCTCAGAGCCCGACGCTGGAGGCGGTGCGGGCGCGCGGCCACCTAGTCTGCGGAGTCCACCCGGCGCTGCCGGGCTTCGCGCTGAAGGACGCTCGCGGGGAATGGCGGGGCTTCGACGTCGACGTCTGCCGAGCGGTGGCGGCCGCGGTATTCGGCGACGCCTCGCGGGTGCGGTTCGCGACGGTGGACGGCGGCGACCGTTTCGCCCTGTTGCGGGCCAAGCGCATCGACATCCTCTCGCGCAACACCTCGCTGACGTTGTCGCGCGACGCGGGCCTGGGGCTGAGCTTCCCGGCCACGACCTATTACGACGGCCAGGGCTTCCTCGTGCCCCGTGCGCTGGGCGTGGCGAGCGCCGAGGAGCTGAGCGGGGCGCGCGTGTGCGTGCAGGCGGGCGCCGCCAGCGAGGCGAACCTGGCCGACTTCTTCCGTGTGCGCGGCATGCGGTACCGGCCCGTGATGGTGGCGTCCGAGGCCGAAGCGCGGGAGAAGTACCAGAACGACGGCTGCGATGCGTTCACCGCGGACATCTCGGCCCTCGCAGCTTCGCGGTCCCTGCTGACGACGCCGGGCGCCCACGAGATCTTGCCGAACGTGATTTCCAAGGAGCCGCTGGGGCCGGTCGTGCGCGAGGATGACCCGGCCTGGGCCGATGTGGTGGCCTGGACGGTTCGGGCCCTGATCCTGGCCGAGGAGTTGGGGCTGTCGTCGCGGACGGTCGAGCAGACCCGCGAGACGGCGACCGACCCGGAGACCCGTCGCCTGCTAGGCGTCGAGGGCGACCTCGGACCGCTGCTGGGCCTGCCGAAGGACTGGGCCTACCAGGCGATCCGGCAGGTCGGCGCGTATCACGAGATCTTTCGGCGGGACCTGGGCGCCGACTCGGCGCTGAAGCTCGACCGCGGCCTGAACGCGCTCTGGACCGCGCCCAAGCCCGGCCTGATGAGCCACCCATTCGCCCGACA
>NZ_JAPSKZ010000022.1 GCF_031181185.1 Phenylobacterium sp.
GACGCCCTGACCCACACGGTCCGGGCGCTGGTCGGGTCGAAGCGCGGGCGCGAGGAGCCGGAACCGGCGCGGGCCCCGGCGGCGTCCTGAACCGCCCGGCGTCGCGCCGGCGTCGCGTTTCCACAGAAAAAGGACGCCCGGGGCTTTCGCCTCGGGCGTCCGGGCCTCGTCGGCCGGGCCTGCGCGCAGGGTGGCGGCGGTGGGCCGGGTTGGCGGGGAGGCCCGCCGCCGCGGCGCGGCTCGGCTTTCGGAGGAACTTCGTTCACCGCCCGGCGGGGGTGAAGCGGGATGGAAGGAGACCGAGGGGGCTCGAGCGGAACCCCCCGGTCCTCCGGACCACCTCCCCCGAAGGGAGAGGATGGGCCTACAGCGAGCCGTCGGCCTCGTCGCCCTCGCCCTCGGTGGGACCGACGAGGAGTTCTTCCTCGATCTTGGTCTTGGAGCCGCGGACCTTGGCTTCGATCTGGGCGGCGATGTCGGGGTTCTGCTTCAGGAACTCGCGGACGTTGTCCCGGCCCTGGCCGATGCGCTGCGAGTTGAAGGAGAACCAGGAGCCCGACTTCTCGACCACGCCGGCCTTGACGCCCAGGTCGATGATCTCGCCGAGCTTGGAGATCCCCTCGCCGTACATGATGTCGAATTCGACCTCGCGGAACGGCGGGGCGACCTTGTTCTTGACCACCTTCACGCGGACGTTGTTGCCGACGATCTCGTCGCGGATCTTGACCGAGCCGGTGCGGCGGATGTCGAGGCGCACCGAGGCGTAGAACTTCAGCGCGTTGCCGCCGGTGGTCGTCTCCGGCGAGCCGTACATGACGCCGATCTTCATGCGGATCTGGTTGATGAAGATGACCAGCGTCTTGGCCTTCGAGATCGAGGCGGTGAGCTTGCGCAGCGCCTGGCTCATCAGACGGGCCTGAAGGCCGGGCAGGCTGTCGCCCATCTCGCCTTCGATTTCGGCCCGCGGCGTCAGGGCGGCCACCGAGTCGACCACGATGACGTCGACCGCGTTGGAGCGGACGAGCGTGTCGGTGATCTCGAGCGCTTGTTCGCCGGTGTCGGGCTGGGCGACCAGCAGGTCGTCCAGGTTCACGCCCAGCTTGTGGGCGTAGGAGGGGTCGAGCGCGTGTTCGGCGTCGACGAAGGCGGCGGTGCCGCCGGCCTTCTGGACCTCGGACACCACGTGCAGGGCGAGCGTCGTCTTGCCCGAGCTTTCCGGGCCGTAGATCTCGATGATCCGCCCCTTGGGCAGGCCGCCGATGCCCAGCGCCATGTCGAGGCCCAGCGAGCCGGTGGACACGGACTCGATCTCGACGACCTTGCCCTTGTCGCCCAGCTTCATCACCGAGCCCTTGCCGAAGGCCCTGTCGATCTGCGCCAGCGCCGCCTCGAGCGCGCGCTGCTTTTCACCGTCTTCTTTGCCCACGAGCTTCAACGCCGTCTGTGCCATTTCAACAGCCCTTTGTATCCCACGATTCCGCCAACCCGGCCGTCGAACTCACGCGCCCGCCGAGGACTCATGCGTACCGCGTTTGTTCCGCGTTCGCAAGATGTTCCGGCCGCCCGGGAGGGCGGTGGCCTGGCGTCGTCGTCTCAGTCCGTCGGGGACGAGCCCTGCCCGTCCGCATCGATGTTGAGATGCTAGGCAGGCAGTGCGTCAGAAGCGGACGCAGAGATCCGGGCTGCCAGCGTGCGCGTCACGCCCAGGCAGATCATCAGCTGGCCGGCGAAGTAGAGGCTCCAGACGCCGAGGCTGGCCCAGGCCTGGCCGGCGAGCGGGCCGATGCGGGCGAAGAGCAGGAGGTCGGAGACGACGAACATCAGGGCGCCCACGGCCACCAGGCCACGCGGGAAGCGGCTGAGCCAGGCGCAGGCGGCCATCAGCGTCAGGCCGGCCGAGTAGAGGCCGATGCCGGGCGCCTGGGCGGGATCGCCCGGCAGCCAGGCGGCGAAGGCCGTGACGACCGCTACGAACAAGGCGACGGCGACCAAGGTGCGTGGGGTGAGCGGCCCGCGGGCGTTGCGCCGATAGAGAACGATTGCCACCAGGTGTCCGGCCAGGAAGGCGAGCGCGCCGGTGGTCAGGCCGGCGGCGTTCAGCAGCACGTCGCCCAGCATGCCCAGAAGCATGACCAGCGCCAGCAGCCAGCCGTCCGTATCCTTGGCCAGCAGGGCGGCGTAGATGGCCAGGAGGCCGACGCCCGAACCCTTCACCGCCGTGGAGACGGCCTCGGGAACCACCCCGTCGCGGGCGAAGAAGTAGGCGACGCCGCCGGCGATGGCGGCGGCCAGCACCAGCCTCGGCAAGGTGTCCTGCGGTTTCATGAAGAGCCCTCCCCGACTCCTGTTGATCGAACAGGGCTAGCACGACCGCGGATTGACGGCGCGTCCAGGGCGCGCTTCGGTCGGCGCCTGTCGCGAGTGGGGGGGGGTTATCGAGATGCTGTCGCGTGCGTTGCTGGCGGGTACGGCCCTGGCGCTGTCATTGGCCGTGGGCGCCGAGGCCCAGGTGGAGCGGCGGGAGGCCGGCCAGATCGTCTATGAGGGCGTGCCCACCACTCCGGCCGAGCTGAAGGCCGCCGTCGCGCCTTACTACAACAGCCGAACGGCCTATTTCGAAGACTGGCTGCCGGACGGCTCCATCCTGATCGCCACCAGGTTCGGCGAGACGAACCAGATCCACCACGTGAAGGCGCCCGGCGCGGCCCGGACCCAGCTGACCTTCGCCGACGAGCCGATCGGCTGGGCGCGCGTCCAGCCTGGAAGCCAGCGCTTCCTCTACCCGATCGACGTGGGCGGGGCCGAGTACTACCAGGCCTACTTGCGCGACCTCGCCGGGAACGAGGTCCAGCTGACCGCTCCCAAGACCCGGAACGAGAGCTTCCAGTTCTCGAAGGATGGCAAGGTGGTCGCCTGGGCTCAGGTGACGCCGGGCGACCCCAACTACGACATCATGATCGCCGACCCGGCGAACCCGGCCAGCCGGCGGATGGCGCACGACGGCGTGGGTGCGATCTCGCCGGAAGACGTGGCGCCGGATGGCAAGCGCGTGCTGGTGAGCCGATACCACTCGGCGCAACACAGCGAACTGTTCGTCCTGGACGCCGAGAGCGGGAAGATCTCGCCGATCGGGCCGCAGGGACGCAAGATCGCCTACGCCGGCGGGGCGTTCATCGACGGCGGCCGCGCCGTGGTGACGCTGTCGGACGACGGCTCCGAGGTGCAGCGCCCGGTGGTGATCGAGGTGGCGACCGGCAAGGTCCGCGACCTGGATCCCGGCGCGAAGTGGGGCGCCGAGGACTTCGACCTGTCGCCGGACGGCAAGGTGATCGCCTATGCGGTGAACGAGGAGGGCTATTCCAAGATCGTGCTGCGCGAGGTGGCGAGCGGCCGGCTGCTGAAGGGGCCGGAGCTGCCGCTGGGCGTGCTGACCGCCCTGAAGTTCTCGCCGGACGGGTCCAAGCTGGGGCTGTCGCTGTCGACGTCCACGAGCTCGGGCGACGTCTGGAGCTACGACCTCGCGGGCGGGACGCTGACCCGCTGGACGCACAGCGAACTGGGCGGGCTGGACCCGGCCAAGCTGGTCGAGCCGACGCTGTTCCGCTACCCGACCTTCGACAAGCGCACGATCCCGGCGTTCATCTACCGGCCCAAGCAGCCGCCGGCCCAAGGGACCACGGGCGGCAAGCTGCCCGTCATCATCCAGATCCACGGCGGGCCCGAGAGCCAGGAGCTGCCCAACTTCAACCCGCGCCGGCAGTCGTGGGTGAACGAGCTGGGCGCGGCCGTGATCATCCCGAACGTCCGCGGCTCGTCGGGATACGGCAAGACCTACCTGTCCCTCGACAACGCCGAGAAGCGCGAGGATTCGGTGAAGGACATCGGGGCCCTACTGGACTGGGTGGCCAAGCAGCCGGACCTGGACGCCAGCCGCGTGGCGGTGGTGGGCCAGTCGTACGGCGGCTACATGGTGCTGGCGGTGGCCGGGCACTACAACGACCGCATCGCCGGGGTGATCGACCTCTACGGCATCTCGGACTTCATCACCTTCCTGAACAACACCGAGGGCTATCGCCGCGATCTGCGCCGCGCGGAGTACGGCGACGAGCGGGACCCCAAGATGCGGGCGGTGTTCGAGAAGATCGCACCGATCAAGATGAGCCCGAAGATGAAGAAGCCGATGATGGTCTTCCAGGGCGCCAACGACCCGCGGGTGCCCAGGACCGAGTCCGAGCAGATGGTCGCCAAGCTGCGCGCCCAGGGCACCGAGGTCTGGTACGTCCTGGCCAAGGACGAGGGCCACGGCATCTACAAGAAGGCCAACCAGGAGGCGGTTCGGACCGTCGAGGTGCAGTTCCTGAAGAAGGTGCTGGGGATCGGCCGCTAGACCGCCACCGGCAGCGGGCCGCTGGCGCGCAGACGGGCGGCGTCGCGAGCTGGCGGCGCCCCGAACAGGCGCGCGTACTCGCGGGAGAACTGGGAGGGGCTCTCGTAGCCCACCTGGAAGCCGGCGGCCTGCGCGTCGACCGCCTCGCCCAGCATCAGACGGCGGGCCTCCTGCAGGCGGATCTGCTTCTGGTACTGCAAGGGGCTCATGGCCGTGACGGCCTTGAAGTGCTGGTGCAGGGCCGAGGCGCTCATGCCGGCGGCGCGGGCGACGGCCTCGATGCGGAACGGCCGGTCGAAGTTCTCGCGGATCCAGGCGATGGCGCGGGTCACCTGGGACAGGCGGCTGTCGGGCGCGCCGATCTGGCGGACGATGCCGGCCTGGTCCCCGGTCAGCAGCCAGTAGTGGATCTCGCGCCGGATAAGCGGCGCGAGCACGCCGATGTCCCTCGGCCGGTCCAGCAGGCGAAGCAGGCGGGCGACGGCGTCGGTCAGTTCGGGCGTGTTGCGGCTGAGGTGCAGGCCCCGGGCGCTCTCGGCCCGAGGCGACGGCGGCTGCTGCAGCATCAGCTCGTTCAGCAGGCCGGGCTCCAGGTCGATGCGGACGCACAGGTACGGCCGCTCGGGCGCGGCCTCGACCACCTGGCCGGCCAGGGGCAGATCCACCGAGACGACCAGGTGGCTCTCGGTGTCGTAGCGATAGACCTCGTCGGCCAGCATCACGACCTTGGCGCCTTGTACGATCATGCACAGCGCGGCCTCATGCAGCACCGGCACCCGATCGGTGGGCGCGCCGTAGCGGATCAGGGCCAGGCCAGGAACGGGCATGTCGTACATGCCGTCTTCCGGCGCATGCCGGATGACGAGTGAGGCGAGGTTCTCCATGCGGAACGCCTCGCACGGGCGAGGCCAGCCAGCAAGCAGTGCGGGCGCCTCCTGGAGGATCAGGCAAGAACCGCGGAGGACCGTTCTAACGCACGATCCTCCAAGTGGCGCATCTGTCTCCTCGCCAAACACGAAGAGGAGACAGCGATGTCTGGAGTTGCGAACAAGGTGGTTCTGGTGACCGGCGCCTCGAGCGGCATCGGCGAGGCCACGGCCCGCGAGCTGGCCGCGGCCGGCGCGGCGGTGGTGATCGGCGCGCGTCGCGTCGAGCGCCTGGAGGCCTTGAAGGCCGAGATCGAGGCCGCCGGCGGCAAGGCCCTGGCGGTCGGGCTGGACGTGACCTCGCGCGAGAGCGTGCAGGGCTTCGTCGACGCCGCGTGCGAGGCGTTCGGCCGGGTGGACGTGATCGTCAACAACGCCGGCGTCATGCCGCTGTCGCCGCTGGCGGCCCTGAAGGTCGACGAGTGGGACCAGATGATCGACGTGAACATCCGCGGCGTGCTGCACGGCATCGCCGCCGCGCTCCCGGTCATGGAGAGGCAGGGGTCGGGCCAGATCATCAACATCGCGTCGACGGCCGGACACCAGATCCTGGCGACGGCGGCGGTCTATTGCGCCACCAAGTTCTCGGTGCGGGTGATCTCCGAAGCGCTGCGCCAGGAGACGGACAAGGTGCGGGTGACGGTGGTCTCGCCGGGCGTCACCACCTCGGAGCTGGCCGAGACGATCACCCACGCCGAGACGGCCGCCTTCATCGACGAGTACCGCAAGAAGGCGATCCCGGCCGAAGCCATCGCACGCGCGGTGCGGTTCGCCATCGAGCAGCCCGCCGAGGTGGACGTGAACGAGATCATCGTGCGGCCGACGGTGACGACGGTCTGATCCCGCGGCCGGCGCGGAGCCGCAGGCGTCGGGATCCAGGGACCAGCACACTGCAAAACCCCTGGGTCCCGGCTCTCCGCTTTGCTACGGCCGGAACGACAGTCGCCGTCCGGAGTCGATCCCCATGCCCGCCCACATCCTCGTCACCGGCTCCACCCGCGGCATCGGCGCGGCGATCGTCGAGGCGCTGGCCGCCAAGGGCGCGCGGGTGGTCGGGCACGGCCGCAGCGACGGGCCCGGCGTGATCGGCGCCGACCTTTCGCAGCCTGTGGCGGCGGACGGGCTGTGGGACAGGGCGCTTGAGGCGCTGGACGGGCGCGTCGACGTGCTGGTCAACAACGCCGGCGTCTTCGAAGGCGTGGCGGTCGACGCCCCCGCCGACGAATGGCAGGCGGCGTGGTCGCGCACGCTGCAGATCAACCTGCAGGCCTCGGCCGACCTCTGCCGGCGGGCGGTGCTGCACTTCCGCGAGCGTGAAGGGGGCGGCCGGATCGTCAACATCGCCAGCCGGGCGGCCTACCGCGGCGACAGTCCGGCGCACTGGCACTACGCCGCGTCGAAGGCCGGCATGGTCGGCATGACCAAGTCGATCGCCCGCGGCTATGCGCGGGAGGAGATCCTGGCCTTCGCCGTGTGCCCGGGCTTCGTGATGACCGGCATGGCCGACGACTATCTGGCGAGCCGCGGCGGCGACAAGCTCCTGGCCGACATCCCTCTTGGGCGCGTGGCCATGCCCGACGAGATCGCCAGCATCGCGACCTATCTGGCGCTGGAGGCGCCGCCCTCGATGACCGGGGCGGTGCTGGACGCCAACGGCGCCTCGTTCGTCCGCTAGGGGCGGCCTTAGCCGAGGGCCTGCTCGGTCGCCTCGATCTCGTCCTTGATCCAGTCGTGGCCGGTGGTCACGAGCACGCCCTCGATGGCCGAGATGTGGCCGCGCAGCCGTTCGCGGATGTCGTTCGGCACGTCCTGGCGCGTGGCGATCCAGCGGGCGATCTGGTGGACGGCGAAGGCGGTGTGGAGCGCGAGACGGTCGCGGTCCTCGTCGGAGAGCTTCATGCGGGTCGGCCTCCCTGATGGCTGGAAGGATAACACGCGAAGACGGCATCCGCTCATCGTCGCGGAACGGTCACGGTTCGTCGCAGGAAGTCCCCGGGTTACCGATTTCTCACTTCGATCCCGCGCGGCGCGGCGCTATGGCGCCGGTTGGGAACGAACGGAGACTCCATGGTTCGCCTGCTGCTCGCCACGCTGGTCCTTGCGACCGCCGCGCCCGCCTGGGCGCAGGCGCCCGTCGCGGCCGCCGCCGAGGCGCCTTCGCCCCTGACGCGGGAGCAGACCGCCTTCGCGCTCGACGCGCTGGACCGCGCCCTCGACGCCTACATCTTCCCCGAGAAGGCCCAGGCGGCCCGCGCCGTGCTGCGCAAGAACCGCACCCGCTACCTGGCGATCGCCGACAAGAAGGCCTTCGCCGAGACCATGAAGGCGGAGGTGGGCGCCGCGCTGGACGACAAGCACTTCTACGTCAACACGGCCTTCGCGCCCCCCGCGGCGCGCGGCGGCGCGCCCGACATGGCGGCCATGGCGGCCGCCGAGGCGAAGATCGGTTTCGGCCTGGCGTCCGTGCGGCGCCTGCCCGGCAACGTCGGCTACATCGACCTGCGCCAGTTCGCGGGCAGCGAGGCCGCCGCGCCCCACCTGGAAGCGGCCATGGACCTGGTCCAGGGGACCGAGGCCCTGATCATCGACCTGCGCGCCAACCGCGGCGGCAGCGGCACGGCGATGGACGTCCTGATCGGCCGTCTCGCCTCCACGCCGATCCCCCGCTCGACGCTGATCTGGCGTCGGCCCGACGGCGGGTTCGAGCGGGTGACGCCGGAAACGCGGTCCTATCCCGCCGAGAAGCGCTACGACCGGCCGGTCTTCCTGCTGACGGCCAACTTCACGATCTCGGCCGCCGAAGCCTTCGCCTACCAGCTGCAGGTCGCAGGGCGCGCGACCGTCGTTGGCGAGACGTCCCGCGGCGGGGCCAATCCGATGAACCGCCCGCTGTTCGACCTGGGCGCGGGCATGGGCGCCTATGTCGCCACGGGCCGCTCCGAGCACCCGGTCACGAAGGGCTCACCCAACGGCGTGGGCGTGGTCCCGGACGTGAAGACCCCGCCCGAGGAGGCGCTCGCCGCCGCCTACCGGCTGGCCCTTGAGCATGTGCGCGCCCCCGCCGGCGCCGACCCGTTCGCCCGCGAACTGACCCGTGTGAAGGCCGATCCGGACGCCGAGCTCCGACGCGCCTTCGCCGCCTCGCCGTCCTGAGCCATGCGGCAGTTCGTCCAATTCCGAGACCTGCGTTCCACGACCGCTGGGACGGGACTCGCCTCGGTTACCACCGGAGGTTACTGTATGGCCAATACAGGGGAGAAAGCCACGTGATCGGCGTACTCATCTTTGCCGCGGCCCTTGCGGCGCAAGGCGCGGAAGCGACCAACGAAACCGGGACCGCGGCCGCAGCGCCGGCCCCCGCCACGGCTGCGCCGGCGGCCAAGGCCAAGGACGATCCCATGATCTGCCGCAACGAAACGCCGGTCGGCACGCGCCTAGCCCGGCGGACCTGCGCGCCCAAGAGCGTGCGGGACGCGCACGAGCGGGCGGCCAAGGAGACCACCGAGCGCATCCAGCGCGGCGGCCTGGGCCCCTGGATGCAGAAGAACTAGCCGGCCTGCACTGACTTCGGGCGCCCGCCCCGCCTCCGCGCTTTGCGGTCGCGGGCGCGAGGGCCTACCTTGTCGGGATGGCCGTCGCGTTCACCCGGGAAGAAGACTACGAGGCCCAGGCGGCCGACCTGCCGGACCGGCCGATCTCGCCGCATCCGAACCTGGTGACCGCGAGCGGGCTTGCGGCGATCGACGAGGCGCTGGCGCAGGCCCGCGCAGCGTATGCCGCCGCCCAGGCGCAGGGTCAGGTCAGCACCGACCGCACGGCCATGGCGCGGGCCACCCGCGAGCTCCGGTACTGGTCGGCCAGGCGCGCCAACGCCCAGCTGACCGAGCCTGCGGGCCCCGCCGACAAGGCGCAGTTCGGGCGCACGGTGGAGATCGAACGCGAGGACGGCCGCCGCCAGGCCTTCCGCATCGTGGGCGAGGATGAAGCCGACCCCGCCAACGGCACCATCTCCTACGTCTCGCCCCTGGCGCGGGCGCTGCTGGGCAAGTCGGTGGGCGATGTGGTGACCGTGAACGGCGCCGAGGTCGAGGTGGTCGGGGTGCGCGAGGCCGGCTAACCGGGCGCCATTTCCGCCCTCTTCGCGTCGGCCGCTTCGAACTGGCGGACCTGGTCCGCGTGGGCCTTCCTGAACGCGGGCCGGTCGGTGACGCGGGCCACATAGGCCTCGCTGGCGGGCCTGTCGCCGAACGCGCGGACCAGCGGGACCCGCAGCACGTCGGCCATCAGCAGGTCTGCGATGGTGAAGCGGCCGGCGGCGAGCCATTCCCGCTCGGCCAGCACGTTCTCGAGGTGCTCGAGGCGCTGGCCCAACCATCCGGTCAGCTGATTGTCGGGCTCGCCGCAGATGTTCAGGAACCACCAGGGGACGGTGACCATCTCGAGCGAGTTGAGCGCCGAGATGGTCCATTGCAGCGTTTCGGCCTCCCCGGCCGGGTCGCGGGGCATCAGCCGCTCGCTCTTGCGCGCCAGATGCAGGAGGCACGCGCCGCTCTCGAAGATCTCGAGCTCACCGTCGTTCAGGAACGGGACCAGGCCGAAGGGCTGCCGGTCCAGGTGGTTGGTCTGGCGATCGTCGAAGGCGACCGTGCGGACGACGTAGGGAAGGTCCGCTTCCTCGCACGCCCACCTCAGCCTGAGGTCGCGCACGAAGCCGCGCGGGCCTTCAGGGACCCAGTCGTAGGTCCAGATCGTCAGTTCGCTCATGGCCGCAGCTTCCTCCATTCCCATCGGCTAGGACCGCTCGGCGCCGAGGATGTCTGCGCGAGCCGTGCCGCCGGCGGCTCGCCCCACCAGCGGAAAGAGCGCACGCAGCCTCGCGTCGCGCAACCACAGTCCGCCCCACATGAAGAGGCCAAGGTAGACGCTGAAGAGGATGTGGCTGAAGAGCGGGTTCTCGGCGCGGATCTGAGTGGCCATGGCCCCGCCGAGAAGACCGGTGGTGAGCACAGCGCCCAGGACGCTCGTGCGCGGAAGAAGGTAGAGGACCAGGCAGCCGAGCTCGATCAGGCCGAGCATGAACGCATAGCCGGCCGGCCAGCCGAGCTCCGCCATCGTCCGCTCCGCGATCGGGAGACGCAGCAGCTTAGGCGGGATGGAGGCCGTAAGCAGGAAGAGAGCGAACAGGCCTGACAGCACGCGGCCGCTCCAGAGCATGGCGGGGGTCGTCATTCGGAGCTCCTGATCCTGCGAGCAAGGACGGGCTGTCACCCTTGGGCCAGCCTGTGCGGACACCAATGCATCTTGCGGTGCGCGGCCAAGCTCCCGCGCGCACAATCGGATGATCGCCAGGGCGGATCGGGCGCGCGCTCACCCCCGAGCGGAACCACGCGGATGACGCCTCAGAGCGGCGTCCAGTAGGGCCGTTCCAGCACCCAGTCCCAGACGCCGATCTTCACGCCGGCCTCCATGAGGGTGACGCATGCGAGTTCCGGCTTCTCCTCGCGCACGACCCTCTCCAGGGCCTGGCGCGCCGCGGCCTTGGCGGCGTCGAAGCCCTCGACCTCGAGCGCTTCCGTCCATTCCCACTCGTTGGTGAGGAATGCGAGCGCGTACCGGGGCGCAGGTTGGGGAGGCGACTCAGACACCTCTTCTTCGTGGCCGGTTCCATGCCGCGGCGGAAGGGCTCTTAAGAGTGCGGCATGGACTTCGACGACGTCATCCTCGGCCGCCGCAGCATCCGCGGCTACAAGCCCGATCCCGTGCCGCGCGCGCTGATCGAAGAGATCCTCACGCTGGCCATGCGCGCGCCCTCGTCGATGAACACCCAGCCGTGGAACTTCTACGTGATCACGGGCGAGCCGCTGGACCGGATCCGCAAGGGCAACACCGAGCGCAACCTGGCGGGCGTGCCGCACAGCCGCGAGTTCCGCACCGGCGAGGCGTTCGCGGGCGTCCACCGCGAGCGGCAGATTGGCGTGGCCAAGCAGCTGTTCGGCGCCATGGGCATCGCGCGCGAGGACACGGCGGCGCGGCAGGACTGGGTGCTGCGGGGCTTCCGCCAGTTCGATGCCCCGGTCTGCATCATCGTCACCTACGACAAGGTGCTGGCCGGCAGCGACGACACGCCGTTCGACTGCGGCGCGGTGACCAACTGCCTGGTCAACGCCGCCTGGTCTCGGGGTCTGGGCTGCGTGATCAACAGCCAGGGGATCATGCAGTCGCCGGTGGTGCGCGAGCACGCGCAGATCCCCGACGACCAGGTGATCATGAAGAGCATCGCGCTCGGCTGGCCGGACGACAGCTTCCCGGCCAATGCGGTCGTGTCCGAGCGGAAGTCCGTGGCCGAGGCGGCGGTCTTCCGGGGCTTCGGGGACTAGAGCCTACTCCGAGCGCTTGAGCAGGTCGGCGAGCTCGTCCTGCCAGAGGACGGCCCAGGTGTGGCTGCCGTGGCCGCGGGTCTTCTCCGAGGCCGGCATCAGGATGAAGCGGGTGGTCTTCAGGCGCTTGGCGGCGGCCTCGGCGATGCCGAGCTCTGGCGGGTTGATGAAGTCGTCGCCGAAGTTGATCCAGGTCATGGGCGCGGTGATCTTCTCGAGGTCCTTCGAGGGATCGTAGGTGCGCGAGGAGGCGACCTGCCAGACGAAGTCGTTGGCGTCCATCGCGGCCACCCGGCGGGGCAGCTCCTGGGCGATCCACGCGTCGGCCGCGGCGCCGGTCGGCATCTGCTGCTGCCACGGAATGGGCGATGAGCCGGCCAGCACCAGCAGCATGGCGGCGGACGTCAGCCCCTGTGCTGGCTGAGCCTGGTAGTCCCCGCCCCGGTAGGCGGGGTCCGAGGTGATGGCGCTCATGGCCATCTGGCGCCAGACGCGGTTGCGGCCGGCGATCTCCACCGGCTGGCAGGCCATGGGCATCAGCGCCCTGGCGCCGGCCGGCCACTGCTCGGCCCACATGAACCCGTGCATGCAGCCCATGGAGGTGCCCATGATCAGGCGGAGCTGCTTCACGCCCAGGCGCTGGGTGACGAGGCGGTGCTGGGCCTCGACCATGTCGGCGTAGTCGTACTTGGGGAACTTGGCCCTGAGCCCGTCCGACGGCTTCGACGAGCCGCCGTGGCCGATGTTGTCGGGCAGGATGATGAAGTACTTGGCCGGGTCGAGCAGGCCGCCCGGCCGGAAAAGCACGTCGGCGAACTGGGGCGACAGGAACTGGCGGCCCGAACCGCCGGTGCCGTGCAGGATGAGGACGGCGTTGTCGATCTCGCCCTTGGCGTCGCGGTGCGGCTGGCCCAGCGTGTGGTAGCGCAGGCGCAGTTCCGGCAGGCTCTCGCCCGTGCGGAAGCGGAAGTCCTTGATCAGGTAGTCCCGGGTGACCGGTTCCGGCGCAGCGAACGCGCAGGTGACGGCGGAGAACGCGAGGGCGAGCCCGGCAAGGGCGGCGCGGAACTTCATTCGGAGACCTTCAGGAAACAGCAGCGAGCGGGGTCGGGCCGTCGTGGTGTTCGGCCACGCGGGACTGGAACCAGGCGATGCCCGCCTCGTGCTTGGGCGAGAGCACGCCCGGGCGGTAGACGCCGGCGGCCAGGTTGCGCTGGACCATCTCGCAGATGTCCTTGTCCTGGGCGGTCACGCGGTCTGACACCACGAACATCTCGGCGAGTTCGGCGGTGCGGGCCGGGTCGAAGAAGTAGAAGTAGTCGAGTCGGGTGGAGTCCGGCCCCGTCGCCGTCATGCGCTCGACCATGTAGCCGTGTCGGTAGGTGTTGATGGCGAGGTTAGGCCACATCCAGGCCCAGAGGCCCGCGTTCACCGAACCGTCGCGGGCCGGCGCGGCGTGGAAGACGATCTCCCCCTCGATCTCGACCTGGTAGTCGGAAACGACGATGTCCTCGTCGAACTCGGGGTGGACCATCGGCAGGTGGTAACCCTCGAGGTAGTTCTCGACATAGGTCTTCCAGTTGCAGCCGATGTGGTGGGTGCGCTGCTCGGTCAGGCCGAACTCAGGCAAATCGGCAGCCCAGCGGCGGTCGAGCGGCGCCATCATGTCGGCGAGCGGGGCGGCCGCCATGTCGAGGTTCACGAAGACCATGCCCCGCCAGGTGTCGACGCGGATCGGGTAAAGGCTGAAGTTGCGGGGGTCGAAGCCCGGCGCCTGGCCGAAGTCGACAGCGCTGCGCAGGCGGCCGTCCAGCATGTAGCGCCAGCCGTGGTAGCGGCAGACGAACTGCCCGCCGCAGTTGCCGGTCCCGTCGGCCACAAGGCCGCCGGCGCGATGGCGGCAGACGTTGTGGAAGGCGGCCAAGCCCTCGTCGTTGCGGACCACGACCACCGGGGCGCCGCCCACCACGTCGGCGATGTAGTCGCCCTTGGCGGCGAGCATCGAGACGTGGCCGACGAACTGCCACGTGCGGCGCAGGATGCGGGCGCGGTCGGCCTTCAGCGCCTCCTCGCCCTGGTAAAGTTCGACCGGCAGCATCATCCGCGCCTCCCTCGATGGGTGTTTCTATCTGCGCCGCAGGGGAAGATACAGGGCCGCCCCGGCCAGGATCGGGATCAGGCTGTAGGCGAGCTCGATCGGCTTGCCGGTGGCGATCAGGCCCGCCGAACAGGCGATGGCGACCCCGGCGGTGGCGCAGGCGGCGAGGCGCTTGCCGGGGGTGAAGCCGCGCGACAGGCGGATCAGCGACAGGCCGGCCAGGATGTAGGCGTAAAGGCTGAGCAGGACGGCGACGTTGATCAGCACGCCGAACTGTTCGCCGAGCGTGGGCGTGGCGGTCATGACGGCGACCAGGCTCATCAGGAGGCCCACCGCCAGAAGGTTCACCGCCGAGGCCTGCTCGCCGGGACGGGTGCGGAAGGCGGAGAGGAAGGCGCCCTCGTCAGCCGCGCCGCGGGTGGTCTCGGCCGCGACCAGCGTCCAGCCGGTGAGGCAGCCGGAGGTGCGCAGGAAGGCGCAGAAGGCGATGGCCGCCGCCCCGCCGACCCCTAGGCCCACCCGCGCGGCGTCGGCGAACGGTGCCTGGGACTTCGCCAGCTCGGCGGCCGGGAGGAGGCCCATCATGGCGGCGCAGGCGGCGATGTAGATGGCCGCGGCGGCCAGCACGCCCCAGATGGTGGCCCGCGGCACGTTGCGAGCCGGGTCCCGGACAACCGCGGCAGTGGCGGCGGCGCACTCCAGCCCCAGGAAGGCCCAGAAGGCGTTCAGGCCCGACTGCTGGATGGCGGCGGGCGCGCTCAGCCCCTGCGGGTTCCACGAGGCGAGGAAGGTCTCGGGGCGGAACCAGATCCAGCCCGCCGTGGCCGCGAGCAGGACCGGCAGCAGCCCCAGCGCCAGGGTCCAGCCTTCGATCCGGGCGACGGTGCGCGGGCCGATCCAGCTGGCCGCCACGGCGACCCAGATGATGGCGAGCGTCGTCGCAAGCCGCGCGCCCTCGCCCGCAAGCGCCGGGACGAGGAAGCCCGCATAGCCGGCGACGGCCAGCGCGATCGCCACGTTCCCGAACCAGCAAAGGCACCAGTAGACGACGGTGGTCTGGACGCCGAACAGCCGCCCCAGCCCCGCCTGGACGTAGCCGGCGAGCCCCCTCGCCTGCGGCGCCGCCGGGCCCAGCCACGCGAACATGCCCGCTATGGCGAGCGCCGCGGCGGTGGCCGCCACCCAGCCCAGGATCGAGATCGAGCCCACCGCGCCGAGGGTGGCGGGGAGCAGGTAGACACCGGAGCCGATCATGCTGCCGGCCACGAGAGCCGTGGCGCCCAGGACGCCGATGCGGCCGTGGTGGCCGGCGGTGGTTTCGGCCTGCGCCATGGACTCTCCCCTCGACTTGAAGGCTAACCTGTCGGCCGGCGCGGGACCACCGATCTGCTTGACAGGTGAGTTTACGCTTGTAGCTTGGCGACAAGGCTACAGTTGTAAGACATGATAGCCGGCGTGGGACGAAAGGCTGAGGACGATGGGTGAGGCACTGCACGCGATCCTCGGGCCCGAGCCCGCCGTGACCCTGGCCGCGGCCGGGTTGCAGGCCAACCTGGCGGCGGCGGCTGCGATCCTGTTCGTAACCGCCGTGCGGCTGCCGGTGCGCCGTCTCTACGGCGCCGAGGCGGCCTACCACCTCTGGGTGATCCCACCGGCGGCGGGCCTGATCGGCGCGGTGCTGTTCTTCGTGAACCTGACCGCAGGGTCGGCCCAGGCGCCGTTCGCTCCCCCCGCGACCGTCAAGCTGGCGCTGGCGGTCTGGATGGCAGGCGTTGTGGCGATGGCCGCCGTCTTCGCCCTGGCCCAGCGGCGGTTCCACGCCGAGTTGCGGGCCGGCCGCGCCGGGCCCGCGGTGGTGGGCTTCATCTCGCCGCGGATCGTCATGCCGGCGGACGACGCCGGCTATAGCCCTGAGGAGCTGGAGCTGATCCGGGCGCACGAACGGACCCACGTCGCCCGTAAGGACCCCCGCGCGGTAGCCTACATGGCCGCCGCCCAGTGCCTGTGCTGGTTCAATCCGCTGGTTCATGTAGCCGCCCGCCTGCTGCGGCTGGACCAGGAGCTGGCGTGCGACGCGGTGGTGATGCTGAGCCGACCGAAGGCGCGCGGCCTCTATGCGGGCACGCTCCTGAAGACCCAGCTGGCGGCCACCCCGCTGCCCCTCGGCTGCTACTGGCCGGCGCGCGGCCGCCACCCCCTGGAGGTGCGCGTGGCGCTGCTGGCTCAGACCAAGATCCCGGGCGCCGGCGGTCCCGGACGCGGCGTGGTGCACGCGCCCCGCGACGCCATCCGCCCCTAGTAGCGCTGCTCGACGGCGGCGACGCCCCACTTCGGCGGCGGCGGGACGTAGGCGCGGAAGCGGTCGATCGCGTCCTTCGTGCTGTCGGCGTAGATCAGCATGTCGACGTACTGCTGGGCGATGAAGCCGTTGTCGGCCATGTGCTGCACCGTGTTGCGCAGCAGGTCGTAGTAGTTGCTGACGTTGACGAAGCCGCAGGGCTTGGAATGGAAGCCGAGCAGGGCCCAGGTCCACTGCTCGAAGATCTCCTCGAAGGTGCCGGGGCCGCCCGGCAGGCAGAGGAAGCCGCCGGCGAGTTCGGCCATCTTCCACTTCCGCTCGTGCATCGAGTTGACCACGACGAGTTCGGTGAGGCCGGTGTGGGCGATCTCCTGGCTGACCAGGTCGGCGGGCATCACGCCAACCACCTTGCCGCCGGCGGCGAGCGCGGCGTCGGCGACCGCGCCCATCAGGCCCACGCGACCGCCGCCGTAGACGAGCGTGAGCCCTTCCTGCGCGATGAGGGTCCCGGCCGTGACCGCCTCTTCCATGAACCGGGGATCCGTACCCGGAGACGAACCGCAATAGACGCAAATGCTCTGCACGAGGGCCCTAGCTCCACCTGTGCCCAAAAGGGGGCGCTAAATAGGCCGTTTGGCGACCCGTGTCACCGGCGCTGGCCTTGGTCAAATTCGCCAGCTACAACGTCGCCACGGCTCGTCGCGTGGATTGGCCGGGCGTCGCCTGGAAAGCGGCGCAAAGACTTCTATCTCGTAGGTTGACGGCGAATGGCGAGCGGCACGGTCAAGTGGTTCAACACCGCTAAGGGTTTTGGCTTCATCCAACCGGACGACGGCGGACAAGACGTCTTCGTCCATATCTCGGCGGTGGCGCAGGCAGGGCTCGACGCCCTGAATGAAGGCGACCAGGTCGAATACGAACTCGAGCAGGATCGGCGCTCCGGCAAGCTGGCCGCGACCTCGATCGTAGTGACGGCGCAAGGCGCGCCGCAACCGCGCCGCTCGGGCGGCTTCGGCGGCGGCGACCGGGGCGGCTTCGGCGGCGGCGATCGCGGCGGCTACGGAGACCGCGGCGGCTACGGTGGCGACCGCGGCGGCTACGGCGGCGGCGATCGCGGCGGCTTCGGCGGTGGTTCGCGCGGCGGCTTCGGCGGCGGCGGCGGCGGCGATCGTCCCCGCGGCGCGGTGATGGGCTCGGGCGCGGGCGTGGTGAAGTGGTTCAACCCCACCAAGGGGTTCGGCTTCATCCGTCCGGAAGACGGCGGGCAGGACATCTTCGTCCACATCTCCGCGGTCGAGCAGGCCGGCCTGTCGGGGCTGAACGAGGGCCAGACGGTCCAGTTCGACCTGGAACAGGACCGTCGCAGCGGCAAGACCTCTGCGACCAACCTGAAGGTCACGGGGTAAGACCCCTTCCCTTCGGGGAGGCGAAAAACAGCGGGGGGTCGGGGGCGGCGCGCGGCGCGGCCTTCGGCCCCCTTTTTGTTTGTGGCGCCGGTGCGCGAGCAGCCCACATCAGCGGGCTGAGCGCAGCCGCGCGGAAACGCGAGCGCTCCTAAGGCGTTGATCCCCCTCGAATTCGGGGGGACGCCTTGAGGAGACCGCGATGCGTCCGATCCTGACCGCCGCCCTGTGTGGAGCGATGATCGCTCCCGCCGCCGCCCTGGCGCAGGCGCCGCCGGCCGGTGAGCCGGTCCTGGGCGCCCCCGCCCCGCCGCCGGCGCCGTCTCCGTCGCCCGAGACCCTGCCGCCGGCCGACGCCTCGGCCACCGTCCCGTCGGCGACCACCGCGCCCGAGGCGCCGACCCTGGGAGCCCCCGCCCCGGCGCCGGTGACGGAAGTGGCCCCGGCCGAGGTGGAGGGCGGCAAGAAGAAGAAAAAGAAGCTGCTGACCAAGGAGAAGGCCGGCAGCACGGTGGGCGGCTTGCTAGGCGGCCTGGCCGGCGCGGCGGGCGGACCGATCGGCAAGATCGCCGGCAGCTTCGTCGGCAAGCAGATCGGCAAGGCGGTGGTCGGCGACGACGACAAGAAGGACGAGGACAACAAGGACGCGGAGGTCCTGCAGGCCCAAGCCCCGCCGCCGCCTGAGCCCACGGCGGCGCAGCCGCCGGTCGAAACCGCCGCCACACCTGCCGCCACCACCGAAGCCGCCGTGGATGCGGCGGCCACCGTCCCGCCGCCGCCCGCTCCTCCCGCGATCGACGCCGCGCCGCCGGCGGCGGTGGAGGCGTTGCCGGCCGCGGCCGAGCCCGTCCCGCCCGTCGAGGATCCGGCCGAGATCCCCGACCCCGAACTGGAGGCGGACACGGCGGACGAGCCGCCGCCGGTCTAGCGGCTCACGTCCAGGGGATGGCCTGGGGCTCGGCCGGGAGCCGGCCGGCGATTACGTCCTCCAGGAGGTCGGCGAGGCCGGGCGGATAGACCCGGTCCTGCGTCAGCATCAGCTCGTCGCGCCGCCACCAGCGGATGTCGTCCACCAGCTCGCGTTCCAGCGCCTGCCAGCCGGAGCGGTCGGGCTCGCCGCCCTGACAGCGCGCGAGGAAGTAGCTTTCCTTGAACAGCGTCGGCGCGGGCATGCGCATGACGCCTTCGCGCAACCACAGCAGCGGACCGAACTGGAAATCGACGATGCCGGTCTCCTCGACGATCTCGCGCATCGCCGCCTCGGCGGGCGTCTCGCCCGGTTCGACGCCGCCGCCTATCGCGAACCACGCGCCGGGGCCGTCGCGGGCGGTGGGCATCCGGCCCTTCATCAGGAGCACGCGGTCGTGCGGGTCCAGCAGGATGACCCGCGCGGTGGGCCGCACCGGCAGGTCGGTCACGCGGCGGCTCCCGCACGTCGGCGCGGCCGATATTGAAACCTTAAGATGTAGCGGCGCAGCATCGCCGCCATCGTACGCGTAAGCCCGGGGTCGAAGCCAGATGGCCGAGGAGATCCGCACCAGCCGCCGTGACCTGGTCTCGCGCGTCGCGACGCTCGAGCTGCTGGTCGCCGACCTGGTCGAGCTCCTGTGGCGGGTCGATCCCCAGGCGATGGAGAAGCTGGCGGCCGACGCCGGCCACGACCTGGAGATCCAGAACAGCCGCACCGCCCTGCCCGGCGGCGAGCACCAGCGCGAGCGGCTCTACAGCGTGCTGAAGGACCGTCAGCGGATGCTGAAGCCGCGCCGGACGAACGCGGCGGCCTAGGCCGCGGTGAAGAGATCCTCGAAGTTGCGGCGGTAGAAGCGGTCCTTCACGTCCTCACCCAGGCCGTCGAAGGTCGCCTCGAAGCGCTCGATGGGGTTCTTGGTGCCTTCGGGGTGCGGGAAGTCCGAGGAGAAGAGGAAGAGCTCGGGGCCGCCCTCGCGGATGATCGTGCCGGCGTCCTCGGTGGCGAACGGCGTGAAGCGCACCGCCCGGCGGATGAACTCGGACGGCGGCATGGACAGCGCGCCCAGCACCGGATCCGTCTTGCGCCACCCCTTCCACGCCTGGTCCAGCCGGCGCAGCATGTCGGGCACCCAGCCCGCGCCCAGCTCGATGACGCCGCCGCGCAGGCCCGGGTGCCGGTCGAAGACGCCGTCGAGGGCGAGCGAGCAGAGGAAGTTCTGCGGCGCGAACGACAGCGCGAAGAAGTCCTTGGCCCGCAGGTTCTCACCCCCGCCCAGCCAGTCCTTCGGCCGCGGATGGCCGTTTTCGTGGTAGGCCGGCTGCAGCACCGGGGCGGTCGCGCCTACGTGCAGCATGAAGGGCGTGCCGGTCTCAGCCAGTCGGCGCCACACCGGATCGAGGTCGGGATGGCCGGGGGAGCGATCGCCGGCCGGGGCGGCGGGCACCCAGATGGCGCCGCAGCCCGCCCCGATGGCGAACTCCACCTCCGCCCGGGCGCGCTCGGGATCGTCCAAGGGCACGACACCCACGGCGACTAGCCGGTCGTCGCCGGCGCACCACTCGGCGATGCCGCGGTTGAGCGCGCGGGCCCCGCCATATTTCACGTTCAGGTCCTTGGACGGCATGAACTGCGAGCCGGCGAAGGTGGTGAAGACGAGCTGGCGGCTGAAACCCAGGTCGTCGAGGGCCCGGCGGCGTTCGGACGGGTCCATGGCGCCGTAGGCGGCCCAGCCCTTGGGCCCGGCGACCACGTTCTCGGCGATGGCGGCGGTGGCGGCGGGATCCTGCTGACGCTCCTGGGCGAGCCGGATCGCCTTGGCGGCGCCGGCGCCCCCGGCCTCGAGCTTGAGGCTCAGCAGCCGGTCCCGGATGGCCGGCTCGGCGTACGACGGGAGCCACTCCAGGCTCTCCATGATGTGGCTGTCGGCGTCATGGATCACGCGGCCCTGGGCGTACGGCATTTTTCGAACCTCCCGTATGTTTTGCCCCACCTTGCGCCGATATCAACGTTCCGTAAACCACCCTCCGCAACCGGGGCTTAAGCTGGCTCGCCTTAAGGTTACGAACTTTTGGCAAGGACTCCCCTGCTTTGGACCCGATCTCGCAACGGATGCTGGGCTTTGCGTTCGCCGGCGCCGACCTTCTGATGGAGATCGGGGCCGACGGGCGCATTGCGTTCGCGCTCGGCGCCGCCGAGACCCTCTCGGGCGAGGCCGAGACCGCGCTGACGGGTCGGCCCTGGCGGGAGTTCGTGGCCCGCTGCGACCACGCCATGGTCGCGGCCCTGTTCGACGGCCTGGATTCCGGCGCCCGCGCCGGGCCCATCGTCGTGGCGCTCGACACGCCTGACGGCCCGGCGAGCCGGCGGGCGAGCCTGGCCGCGCTGCGGCTGCCGCAGAACAGCGGGGCGATCTCGTGCGCACTCGCCCGTGTCGGCGGCCAGGGCGGCCAGGGCCTGCTCAGCCGCGCGGACTTCGAGGCGATGGCGTTGAAGCTGGCCGATGATCCCACCCTCGAGCTGGCGCTGGTGGAGCTGGCCGGCCTGACCGAGGCGCTGGACGGCGCGCCCGAGGACGCCCGCGACGTGCTGGCCGACCAGCTGTCGGGCGTGCTGCGCTCGCTGGCCCATCGCGGCGAGGCGGCCGCCAACCTCGGCGAGGACCGGTTCGCCCTGGTGCGCGCCAAGGGCGAGGACGCCCGCGCCCTCCAGGCGCGGCTGAAGCGGCTGATCCAGGCGCCGGTGACGCCCGGGGCCGGGACCGTGCGCATGGGCGGCGTCGAGAACCCCAAGCAGGCGATCCGCGCCCTGCGCTTCGCGCTGAACAGCTTCGTCGAGGACGGCCTGTCGGACGCCCAGCCCGAGAGCCTGTCCGCTGCGCTGGACCATGCGCTGGAGGGCGCGCTGGACGACGCCCGCGCGCTGGGCGCCACCATCCGCGACCGGCAGTTCCGCCTGACCTATCAGCCGGTGGTCCGCCTGATGGACGGCCGGGTCAGCCATCACGAGGTGCTGGTGCGCTTCGGCGAGGAGGCGAGCCCCTTCCCGACCATCCGAGCGGCCGAGGAGATGGACCTGATCGAGCCCTTGGATCTTGCGATCCTGGAAGAGGCGCTGGATGTGCTGAGGGCCCAGCCGAAGGTCTCCCTAGCGGTGAACGTCTCGGGCCGCACCATCGGCTCGGACGCCTTCGTCACGCGCGCCGTGGCGCTGCTGCAGGCCCGACCCACGGCGAAGGACCGGCTGATCCTGGAGATCACCGAAAGCGCCGCCATCGACGACCTGCCCGCCGCCGACCGGCGGCTGCAGGCCCTGCGCGCCGCCGGCTGCGAGGTGTGCCTGGACGATTTCGGGGCCGGCGCGGCGTCGCTGGCCTACCTCCAGCAACTGACCATCGACATCCTGAAGATCGACGGGCGCTACATCCGCGAGCTGCAGCACGGCGGCCGCGAGAGCACCTTCATCCGGCACCTGGTGAACATGTGCCGCGAGCTGGACGTGAAGACCCTGGCCGAGATGGTCGAGACCTCGGACGCCGAGCGGGCCGTGCGGCTGGCCGGCGTGGACTACGCCCAGGGCTGGTACTACGGCGCCGCGGCCGACGCGCCGGAGACGAAGATCCGCCCGCCCGCGATACGGCCGGCGCTGGCGCGCTGATCACGAACTCGGGAACGGGCGCCCGCTCGCCAAGCCCGCGACGGCGGGCGTAGGGTTTTCCCACCGGGCGGCGTCGGCCAGCCCATGTTCGGTCGTCGGCCGCCCCTCATCGCGCCCTGGATGCGTCGCCACGCGCAAACGTCCAGGACGCCAGCGATGCTGGGAGAACGACCATGGCAATCCAGGAAAAGGGGTCCGTTCGGGCGCTCGCGCTCGTGGGCCCCACAAGCGCCGGCAAGACCGCCCTGATGGAAGCCTTGCTGCACGCCACCGGCGCCGCCGACCGGCGCGGCGAGGTGGGCGACACCAGCCCGGAGGCCAAGGCGCGCGGGCATTCGGTGGAGCTGAACCTGGCCGGCTTCGAGTTCATGGGCGACCGCTACGTGGTCGTCGACTGCCCCGGATCCCTGGAGTTCTGCGCCGAACTGGACGCCGCCGTGCCGGCGGTGGACCTGGCGGTGGTCGTGGCCGAGCCCGACCCGGCCAAGGCCGTGCTGCTGCAGCCGACGCTGCGAGAGCTGGAGCGGCTTGGCGTGCCGCACGCCCTCTTCATCAACAAGATGGACCACGCCCGCGGCAGCTTGCAGGAGCTGCTGGACGCGCTGGCGCCGGTCTCCTCCGCGCCGCTGGTGGCCCGCCAGATCCCGACCTGGGAGGGCGAGAAGGTCTCGGGCTTCATCGACCTGGCCTTGGAGCGGTGCTTCGTCTACCGGCCCGGCGAGCCGTCGCAGCAGGTGGAGATCCCCGGCGAGCTGCGCGAGGCCGAGGCCGAGGCGCGCTTCCACATGCTGGAGCAGATCGCCGACTTCGACGACGAGCTGCCGGAACAGCTCCTGTCCGACGTGACGCCCAGCCGCGACGCGGTCTTCGCCGACCTGGTGCGGGAGATGAACGAGGGGCTGATCGTGCCGGTGTTCTTCGGCTCGGCCCAGAACGGGTTCGGCGTGCGTCGGCTCTTGAAGGCCCTGCGCCACGAGACCCCGCCATCGTTGCGGGCGGCCGAACGGATCGGGATTAGCTCGGGCGCCTATGTGCTGAAGGCGGCCTACGCCGGCCAGTCCGGCAAGATGGCCTATGCGCGGGTGTTCGGCGGCAAGCTCGCCGACGGCGCCGAGTTCGTCCTGCCCGACGGCCAGAAGCGCCGGGCCGGCGGGCTGTTCCTGGTCCAAGGCGCGGCGCTGAAGAAGATCAGCGAGGCGCCGGTGGGCGACGTCTGCGCCATCGGCAAGGTCGAGGAGGCTGTCGCCGGACAGATCCTGTCCACGACCGGCCAGCCGCAGAGCGTGGCGGCCGCGGCGCGGCCCAGGCGGCCGCTGTTCGCCGTGGCCCTGGTGGCCAAGAACCGAAACGACGACGTGCGGCTCTCCAGCGCCATCGGCAAGCTGGTCGAGGAGGACCCCGGCCTGTCGCTGACGCACGACCCCGAGACGCGCCAGATCCTGCTGGCCGGCCAGGGCGAAGGCCACGTCCGGCTGGCGCTGGAGCGGCTGAAGCGGCGGTTCGGCGTGGAGATCGACACCCAGCATCCGCGCACCGCCTATCGCGAGACGCTACGCCAGGCGGTGACCCAGCGCTCGCGGCACAAGAAGCAGTCGGGCGGCCACGGCCAGTTCGCCGACGTGACGGTGGAGGTGAAGCCCCTGCCCCGCGGCTCCGGCTTCGTCTTCCAGTCGAAGATCGTGGGCGGGGCGGTGCCCAAGCAGTGGGTCCCGGCGGTGGAGGACGGCGTGCGCGACGGCCTGGCCAAGGGGCCGCTGGGCTTCCCGGTCACCGACCTGGAGGTGACGCTGATCGACGGCCAGACCCACTCGGTGGACTCCTCCGAAATGGCGTTCCGCACCGTCGGGCGCATGGCCATCGAGGAGGCGCTGCGGGCGTCGGGCACCATCCTGCTGGAGCCGATCGAGAAGCTGGTGGTCTATTCGCCGTCGCCGGCGGCGTCGAACGTCACCTCGGCGCTCACCGCCCGGCGCGGCCAGATCCTCGGGCTGTCGCCCAGGGAGGATTGGCGCGGCTGGGAGCGGATCGAAGCCTACCTCCCGCAGAGCGAGCGGCAGGACCTGATCGCCGAGCTTCGGGGCCTGACCCAGGGCCTGGGCGCCTTCGAAGCCGACTTCGACCACATGAGCGAACTCCACGGCCGCCTCGCGGAGGAGGCCGGAAAGCTGGCGCGCGAAGGGGCGTAAGGGGCGCATCCTACCTCCCCCGCCTCGGGCGGCGGGAGGTAGGATGCGATTCATGCTCCGACTCTCGCTCACCGCCCTGCTCGTCCACGACTACGACGAGGCCATCGATTTCTACGTCGGCAAGCTCGGCTTCGAGCTGGTCGAGGACACGCCGCAGGGCGACAAGCGGTGGGTGGTGGTGCGGCCGAAGGGCTCGGACGCGGGCCTGCTGCTGGCGCGGGCGGTGGGCGAACAGGCCCGCGGCGTGGGCGACCAGGCGGCCGGCCGCGTCTTCCTGTTCCTGGAGACCGACGACTTCGACCGCGACCACGCGGCCTGGACGGCGGCGGGCGTGCGGTTCCTGGAAGCGCCGCGACGGGAGCCCTACGGGACCGTCGCGGTGTTCCAGGACCTCTATGGCAACAGATGGGACCTTATTCAGCCGGCTCGGGTTGAGCCTGCTGCTGCTCGGCCATGAGGCCGTCGTCGATCTGGGTGGCGCGCACGCTGGCGGGCCGCGCATCGCAGCGCTCGACATAGGCCTCGAACACCGGGCGCTTCTCGAGCGTGCCGAAGTTCATGCCCCACCAGAGATGGGAGGCGATGTAGAGGTCGGCGCCGGTGAAGCTGTCGCCGACGAGGTACTCCCGGCCCTTCAGCGCGCCTTCCAGGGTGTCGAGCACGTCCTGCATCGTGCCGAAGCCGACCGTCGCGCGCTGTTCCTCGTTGGGCTCGACGCCCAGGAACTTGGTGGAGACGGCCTGCTCGATCGGCCCGGCCCCGAAGAAGAGCCAGCGGTAGTAGGATCCGCGCAGCTTGCTGCCCGGCGGCGGGGCCAGGTTCGCCTGCGGGAACGCGTCGGCGAGATAGGCGATGATGGCCGCACACTCGGTAACCAGCACGCCGCCGTGCACGATGGCCGGCACCTTGCCCATCGGATTAACCGCCAGGTATTCGGGCCCGCGGTTCTCGCCCCAGGAGACCACCTTGGTGGTGTAGGGCTGGCCGATCTCCTCGAGCATCCAGCGGACGATGCGGCCGCGCGACATGGGATTGGTGTAGAAGACGAGTTCGTCGGACATCGGTGTCTCCCTTTCGGAGGGTCGCCTAACCCGGGCGCATCCTAGCCCGCGCTGCTGACAGGGTTTGTCAGCAGCGGCCGGATTCCGCGATGACGCCGGAGGTAGAGCTCGGCGGCGAGCAGGTTCGGGCCCCACGAGAGCCAGGAGACCAGGACGTAGCTCTGCATGAAGTCCATGCCGAGGACGGGACCGATCGGCAGGTAGAGGCGCAGGGTCACGGCCGCGAACGTCAGGGCGAACGAGCGGATCATCCAGCGCCGGTGCTCGTCGAAGCGGCGGGCGCGCGCGAGCCGCCAGGCCTGGACCGTCGTCCCGAGCCAGATCACGCCCAAGAGTGCGAAGCCCACCGAGGCCAGCGGACCCGCGGTGGTCGTGGGCGCAAGCACCAGCGCGGCCACGCCGCCCACGACGCAGCCGGCGGCGTAGAGGCGGCCCAGCCATCGATGCATCGCGCGGCGGCGACGGATGGCGGGCAGCAGCTGGAAGGCCCCGACCAGCAGGGCGGTCGAAGCGCCGCCGGCGTGCACGGCGATCCAAGGCCTGGCCATCAGATTGGCCATGACGTTGTCGGCCAGCAGGCCGGCGAAGACCACGTAGCGGTAGGAGAACAGCGCCACCGCCACGCTGAGGACCGCGCCCAGCGACCACAAGCTCCTGGAAATCCACGTATTCATGCTCTGCCCCTCGTTGCGAGAAGGCGCGAGCCTGCCGCGGCTGGCGCGGGACGGAAGTCGGCAAACCGCAAATGGCGCCAATTCTGCGCGAGCGGCGCCGCATGGCAGACTTCCACCGCATGCGAGTCGCACCGCCCCTCCTCCGCCGCGTCGCCGCCGAGCTGGTGCTGCTGATCTCGACGGGCCTGATCGTCAGCTTCCTGGCGCCCTTCGACTCGTCCGACCGGCCGCTGGCCTGGCGCATCGTCTACTGGGTGAGCGCGATCTTCGGCGGCGGCCTGATCGGCGTAGCGGTCGACGAGGCGGTGCGGCGGAAGGTGGCGCGGTTCTGGCTGCGGCTGGCGCTGGTCTGCCTGCTGATGACGCCGCTGGTGGCCGCGTTCGTCGTGGCGCTGGCGTCCGCCATGACGGGCGCATCCCTGAGCTCGTTCCAGCCCGCCCGGCTGCTGTTCGAGGTGCTGCTGCTGTGCGTGGCGACCATGACCCTGCGCCAGTTCGCCCTGGGCCGGGCGCCGGTCGTGGTGACGGTCGAACGCGCCGACGCGCCCGACCCGACGGCAACCTTCCGCCAACGGCTATCCGCAAAACGGCGGGCGGCGCGGCTGGTGGCCGTCGAGGCCGAGGACCACTATCTGCGCGTCCACACCAACGTCGGGACCGAGCTGGTGACGGCCAGGTTCGCCGACGCGCTCGCCGAACTGGACGGGGCGCCAGGCTTCCGCACCCACCGCTCGTGGTGGGTGGCGGCCGACGACATCGAGGACGTGCGCTGGCGGCGCGGCGCGGGCGAGGCGCGGCTGACCGGCGGGCTCTGTGTCCCCGTCAGCCGCAGCAACGCCGCGGCGCTGAAGCAGGCCGGTTGGCGCTAGGCCTGGGCCGCCGCCCAGTCGGCGATGTGCCGCTCCAGCACCGTCATGGGCATGTTGCCGTAGAGCAGCGCCGCATCGTGGAAGTCGGCGATCTGGAACTTCGGCCCCAGCTTCCGGCGGGCTTCCTCGCGGAGGCGCACCCACACCACGTGGCCGACCTTGTAGGTGTTGGCTTGGCCGGGGCTGACGAAGTAGCGCTCGACCTCGCGCTGCGAGCGGGTCGCCGGATAGCCGATGGTGTCGACCATGTACTGGGTGGCCTCGGCGCGGGTCCAGCGCTTGGCGTGGATGCCGGTGTCTACCACCAGGCGCGCGGCCCGGAAGAGCAGGGACTGCAGGTAGCCGGCGCGGGCCAGCGGGTCGTTGGCGTAGACGCCCATCTCGTCGGCGACCTGTTCGGCGTAGAGCGCCCAGCCCTCGGAATAGGCGGAGTTGCCGAAGCCGGTGCGCCGCAGGATCGGAATCGACTGGTTCTCTTGGGCGATGGCGATCTGCATGTGATGGCCCGGCGCCGCCTCGTGGTAGGTCAGCGTCGGCAGGTTGTAGCGGGGCCAGTCGGCGGTGGTCTTCAGGTTGATGTAGAAGGCGCCCGGGCGCGAGCCGTCCAGCGCCGGGGACTGGTAGTAGCCGTTGGACGCGCCGTCCTGGATGAACACCGGCACGCGGCGGACCTCGACCGGCGCCTTGGGCATGGTGCGGAAGGCCTTCGGCAGGTCCTTGTAGATGTCGGCGATCTGCTTGTTCAGGTCGGCCAGGATCTGGGCGCGCCCCTCGTCGGTGTTCGGGTAGAGCTGCTTGGGATCGTTGTTCAGGGCCGCGAGCCGGGCGCCGACCGAGCCCTGGGTCATGCCCTGGGCCTTCAGGATGGCGTCGATCTGGGCGGTGATCTCGCGCACCTGGTCGAGGCCCATCTGGTGGACCTGTTCCGGCGTGTAGTCGGTGGTGGTCGAGCTCTTCACGGCGTCGGCGTAGTAGGCCTCGCCGTCCGGCAGGGCCCAGGCGCCGGTGTCCGGACGGGCCTTGCCCTTGAGGGCTTCCATGGCGGCGATCTGGCGGTCCAGCGCCGGGAACACCTCGGCCTGGACGATCTTCTCGGCGCGCGCGGCCCAGTCCCCGGGGAGGTTTGCGGCCTGGGCCTTCTTGGCCAGCGAGGTGACGAGCACCGTCTGGGCCGCGGGCTGGTCGCGCAGGGCCTTCATCTGGCCGATGGCCAGCGGCACGGCGAACTCCGGCAGGACGGCGCCCAGGGCCACGTCATGCTTCAGCCGCTCCAGGTCCTGGTCCATCTGGCGGGCGAAGGCGCTGATGCGCGCGAGGTTGGCCTCGGCGTCGGCGGCGTTCGCCACCTTGTGCTGGCTGTCCAGGAAGTCGGGGATGTCCTGGTACGAGCCGGTGCGCTGGCTGACCACGAAGGGGCTGTAGTTGCGGCCGACGTCGCCGAACTTGTACCGATCGCCGGAATAGACCGCCCGCTCCTGCACGTAGAGGACGGTGTCGAGGTCGATCTTCGAGCCCTGCGAGAGCTTCGAACGATCGATGGCCTTCAGCTGCTTCACCCACCCGCGGGTGCGCTCTAGGCGCCGGGCCTTGGCGGCCAGGGAGTTGTCGTCGAGCTGGGCCTTCATGCCGGCCCGACGGTCCTTGTCGAGGCCCAGCGAAGTGGCGAACTCAGGGCTGTCGTCGACCAGGGTCTCGAACATGGCGTCGAGCTGGGCGCGGAGCTTGGCGTCCTCCGAGCCCTGAGCGAGCGCGGGCGTGGCGGCGGCGAGCGCGGCGCCGGCCGTGGTGGCGAGGAAGCTGCGGCGGTTGAGGTGGGCGGTCATCTGATGCGTTTCCGTTTTTTCTTCTGTCGTTCCGGCCGCGGCGACTAGGCCTTCTCGCGGGCGATGTAGAGGTCGACGACGTTCTCCAGCGCCGTCAGCGGCATCGAGCCCGACAGCAGGACGGCGTCGTGGAACTTGCGGGGGTCGTACTTGGGGCCGAGTTCCTTCTTCGCCTTCTCGCGCAGGCGCAGGATGGTCACCTTGCCCACCATGTAGCTGCAGGCCTGGCCCGGCCAGACGGAGTAGCGCTCGATCTCCTGCGCGGCGAGCGGTTCGGGGTCGCCCTCGATGGCGCGCATCTCGGCGATGGCCTTCTCGCGGCTCCAGCGCAGGTTGTGCAGGCCGGAGTCGCAGACGAGGCGGGCCGAGCGCAGCAGGGCGTCGTGGATGTAGCCCAGCTCGTTCAGCGGCTCGCCCTTGTACAGGCCCATCTCCTGGACGACCTGCTCGGAGTAGAGCGCCCAGCCCTCGGCGTAGGCGCCGAAGCCCATGACGCGGCGGATCATCGGCAGGTCGGCCTCGAGCTGCATCGAGATCTGCATGTGATGGCCGGGCAGGCCCTCGTGATAGGTGGTGGTGGGCAGGAACCAGTACGGGCTCTCGGCCGTGTCGCGCAGGTTCAGCCAGTAGACGCCCGGTCGCGAGCCATCGAGGCTGGGGCCTTCGTAATGGGTGGACGAGCCGCCCTCAGTCGCGGGCGGGATGCGGCGGATCTCCAGCGGCGCCTTCGGCAGCGTGCCGAACTGCTCGGGCAGACGGGGCGTGATCTTCTTCACCACCTCGTTGAGGTCGGCGATGATCTTGGCCTTGCCCGCGTCGGTGTTGGGATAGACGCCGGTCTTGGCTTCGTAGAGCGCGATGTAGCGCTCGCCGACCGTGCCCTTGGTGTAGCCCAGCTGCTTGAAGAGGACGTCCGCGCGGGCGGACAGTTCGGCGGTCACGTCGCGGCCCAGCTTGTGGACCTCGGCCGGGCTGATGGTCGTGGTCGTCTGCGCCTTCAGCATGTGGGCGTAATAGGCCTCGCCGTCGGGCAGCCGCCAGACGCCGGCGTCATGGGTCGCCTTGGGCTTGAGGCTTTCGAGCAGGGCCATCTGCCGGTCCAGCGCCGGGACCACCTTGCCCTCGTAGACCTTTGCGGCGGCGGCCTGCCAGTCGCCGGAGAGGCCCTTGGCCTTGGCTTTCGTGGCCAGGGAAGTGACGAGGGTCGACTTGTCCGCCGGCTGGCGCAGCACCTTCATGCCGGCGATGGCGCCGGTGAGCGCGAAGTCCGGCGGGACGACGCCCAGGCCCACGTCGCGACGCACGCGCTCGACCTCGGCGTCCATGTTGGCGGCGAAGGCCTCGAGGCGGGCGAGGTAGGCTTCCGCGTCCTCGCGGGTCTCGACCGTGTGCTGGCTGTCGAGGAAGTCGGGCACCTCCTGCCAGGACCCGCAGATCTGGGCCAGGACATAGGGGCTGTTGCTGGTCGGATAGGCGAAGCGGCGGTTGCCCTCGTCCGTGGTTTCCAGTTCGAACAGCAGGGTGTCGTAGTTCACCGCCGCCATGCCGCCGAGCCGGCGCCGGTCGATGGCCTTCAGGCGACGGAGCTGGTCGGCGGTGCGGGCCTTGCGCTTCTCGACGCCGGCAAGCGAGGCGTCGTGCAGGCGGGCCTTGGCGCCGGCGCGGGCGCCCTTGTCGAGGCCGAGGGAGGTGACGAGTTCGGGGCTGTCGTCCAGGGTCTCCTGGAAGATCTCGTCCAGCAGCTTCGTGAGCTGGGCCTCGGCGCCGGGGGCGGGCTGGCCATAGGCCCGGGTGGCGGCGAGCGCGGCGAGGCCCCCCGCAGCGATCATCAGCTGGCGTCGGTTATGCACGCACGCCTCCCCTTCGACGTCTCTCGTGCGCGAAGGCTTAGAGGCCGCAGCGCGCGTCCGGCAAGCGAAGGGGCGCGAAAGCGTGCATTAATTCCGGGTAATGCGGCATGAGCTTGCCGCCCGCCCTAGGAAAAGGCGGTCGGATCGGCTGATATGCCGGGGCTCCGACGCAAGGATTCCATCACGATGTTACGTGTCTCGCCGGCCGGACTGGCCGCCGTCCTTTCGCTGTCCCTCGCGACGGGCGCCTTCGCACAGGTGAAACCTCAGGAGGCGGACCGGACGATCCAGCAGATCCGCGCTTCGAGCGGCTTCAAGACCGCCGTGGCGACCCTGGACGCCCAGCACGAACGCATCGTGGCCGACACCATCACCCTGACCGAGATCGAGGCGCCGCCCTTCAAGGAGGAGAAGCGCGCCCGAGCCTATATGGAGATGCTGAAGGCCCACGGCCTGACCGACGTGGAGATGGACGCCGAGGGCAACGTCATGGGCCTGCGCCGCGGCGCCGGGCCGGCTGGCGGCAAGGTGGTGGTGATCGCAGCCCACCTGGACACGGTGTTCCCCGAAGGCACGAACGTGAAGGTGCGCCGCGAGGGGACGAAGCTGTTCGCGCCGGGCGTCGGCGACGACACCCATTCCCTGGCGGTGCTGCTGGGCTATGTCCGCGCGCTGGACGCGGGCAAGGTGCAGACCAAGCGCGACATCCTGTTCGTCGGCAACGTCGGCGAGGAAGGCCCGGGCGACCTGCGAGGCGTCCGCTACCTGTTCACCAAGGGCAAGTACAAGGACCGGATCGCGGCCTTCTTCTCGATGGACGGAACGGCGGCCGAGCGGGTGGTTTCGGGCGCGGTGGGCTCGCGGCGGTATCGCGTGACCTTCAACGGCCCGGGCGGCCACAGCTATGGCGCGTTCGGCATCGTCAATCCGATGGCCGCCATGGGGAACGCCGTGGTGGCGATGAACCGGATCGAGGTCCCGAAGAGCCCTCGGACCACCTATGCGACCAGCGTCGTGGGCGGCGGGACCAGCGTGAACTCGATCCCGGAGTCCATCTGGCTCGAGGTCGACATGCGTTCGGAAAGCCCGGACGAGCTCGCCAAGCTGGACGCGAAATTCAAGCAGCTGGTGCAGGAGGCGGTTGAGGCCGAGAACGCCGCGCGCTCCACCGCGCCCGGCAAGATCAGCGCCGACCTCAAGCTGATCGGCGACCGGCCGACGGGCGCCACCCGCGAGGACGCGGAGATCGTGCAGCTGACCGCCGCCGCCGTGCGCGCGGCCGGCTACCAGCCGGTGCTGGGCGCCAGCTCGACGGACTCCAACATGCCGATCAGCCTGGGCATCCCGGCGGTGACGATCGGGTCC
>NZ_JAPSKZ010000023.1 GCF_031181185.1 Phenylobacterium sp.
CCCACGACGGTCACCAGTGTGGTCAGCAGCACCGGGCGGAACCGCTGCGCCGCGGCGCGAACGGCGGCCTCGTCGGCCGCGTGGCCCTCGTGGCGCAGGTGATAGAAGGTGTCCACCAGCACGATGTTGTGGCCAACGACCACCCCGAACAGCGCAACGACGCCCGTGCCGACCATGATCACCGAGATGTAGTCGAACGTGCCGGCGAGGTTGACCTGCACGCCTAGCAGCACCCCCACGGTCGACAGGATCACCGCCGAGAGGGTCACCAGCACGCCGTAGAAGCTGTTGAACTGCCAGAGCAGGATCACGAACATCATGAAGATCGAGGCCGCCATGGCCGCGGCGAAGAACTGCGCCGCCTCCTGGCCTTCCTCGTCGGCGCCGGTGAACTTCCAGGTGACGGCGGGATCCAGCGGCGAGGTTTCCAGCCACTTGCGGATTTCGGTGATCTTCAGGTTGGCCGCCACGCCCTCGGCGGCATTGGCCTGGACCAGCACCAGGCGCTGGCCGTCCCGGCGCTGGATCTGGGTCACCTGCTGGGTCGGCACGCGCTTGATGAAGTAGCTGACCGGCACCGGCCCCTGAGGGGTGGTGATCTTCAGCTGGTTGAAGGCGGCGACGTTCCGGGCCTCGGGCGGGAAGCGGACGCGGATGTCCAGCTCGTCCTCAGCGTCGTCGGGACGGAAACGGCCCATCAGCACGCCGCCGGTCAGGAACTGGATCGTCTGGCCCACCGACAGCACGTCGACCCCGTAGCGGCCGGCGGCTTCGCGGTCGACCGCCAGGTTCCACTCGATCCCTGGCGAGGTGCGGTTGTCCTCCAGCTCGATCAGCTGCGGGTCGGAACCCAGCTTGGCCTTCACGATCTCGGCCGCCGCGTTCAACGCCGCGGGGTCGTGGCTCTGCAGCTGGACCTGCACGTCCTTGCCGACGGGCGGTCCGTTCTGCGGGCCGCGCACCTCGATCTGCATGCCGGGGATGTCCTGCACGCGCTTGCGGACCTCGTTCTCGATGTCACGCCCGCGTAGGCCCAAGGCCTGGCGGCCCTCGAAATCCACAAAGTCGATGCGGATGCGGCCGACGGTGTCGTTGGGCGCCGAGTTGGGACCGCCGTTCGAGCTGAAGCCCCCCGAGCGGACGTAGAAGGACTCCACGCCCTTCAGGCCGTCGAGCCGACGCTCCACCTGGGCGACCAGGGCGTTCTGCGCCTCGGGCGAGAGGTTGCCGCGCGCCTTGACGTACACCTGGGTGAACTCAGGATCCTCCTCGAGGAAGAACTCCGTCCGGTGGGGCGTGCTGCCGAACCAGACCGCGATCAGCACGACGACCACGAGGCCGACGCCCATGGTGCGGCTGGGGTGGCGGCCCAGCACGGTCAGCGAGCGAGCGTACCAGCCCATGAAGCCCTTCATCTCGCGCGGGTCGCCGTGCTCGGACTTCATGATCTCCGCCAGGTGTTCGGCGTCCACCGCGGCCTTGCGGCCGAAGATCGAACCCAAGGCGGGGGTGAAGATCAGGGCGACGAAGATCGAGGCGCCCAGCACGAAGAACAGGGTCAACGGCAGGAAGCTCATGAACTTCCCGGCGATCGAGTTCCAGAACATGAACGGCACGAAGGCGCACAGCGTCGTCAGCGTGCCGTTGACCACCGGCCAGAACATCCGCTTGCCGGCCGCGGCGAAGGCGTCCGCCTTGGAGAAGCCCTCGGCCATCTTCCGGTCGGCGTACTCGACCACCACGATGCCGCCGTCGACCAGGATGCCGACCGCCAGCACCATGCCGAACATCACCATCTGGTTCAGGGTGATGCCCATGCCGTTCAGCATCAGGAACGCCAGCATGAAGCAGATCGGGATCGAGGCGCCGACCATCAGCCCCTGGCGGACGCCCAGGCTCGCCACGATGATCAGCATGACCAGCAGACTGGCCGAGAGCAGGCCGCTTTCCAGCACCACCAGCGTCCGGCCGATGAACTCGCTCTCGTCGTAGATGTAGTTGACCTGAACGGTGGACGGCCAACGCTTGGAGTCCGCCTCGACCGCCTTCTTGATGGTCTCGACCGTCTCCAGGATGTTCGCGCCGCCGCGCTTGGAGACCTCGAGGATAAAGGCCTGCTGGCCGTTGTAGCGGCTGATCGAGCTCGCGTCCTTGAAGGTCCGGCGCACGTCGCCGATGTCGCCCACCGTGACCAGCCGGTCGCCGTTCTTCTTGATCGGCAGGGCCAGGATGTCGGTGCGGTCCTCGACCACCCCCGGCACCTTCACCGCGAACTGGCCCGCGCCCGAGCGCAGGGAGCCGGCCGGCACCAGCTGGTTGTTGCGGCCGATCACCTGGGCGAGTTCGCCCGTGGTGACGTTGTAGGCCTCCATCCGCAGCGGATCGATGACCACCTCGAGGACTTCCTCGCGGGCGCCGCTCATGAAGACCTCGAGCACGCCCTCGGTGCCTTCCAGCCGCTCCTTCAGGCCGCGCGCCACCCGGTGCAGTTCGCGTTCGGGCGCCGCGCCCGAGATGACGATGCCGATGACCGGCTCGCCCGAGAAGTTCGCCTCCTCGATGATCGGCTCCTCGGCGTCGGGCGGGAATTCGCCCCGGGCGAGGTCGACCTTGGCGCGGACGTCCTCCAGCGCCTTGTCCTTGTCGAAGTCCGCCTCGAACTCGAGGGTCACCACGGCCACGCTCTCGCGCGCCACCGCGTTCATCGACTTGATGCCCTGGATGGTCTGCAGCTCGACCTCCAGCGGCTTCACCAGAAGCCGCTCGGCGTCTTCCGGCGACACGCCGGGGTAGGGCACCACCACCGAGATGTACGGCAGGTCGATGTCGGGCTCGCTCTCGCGCGGCATGCCCAGGTAGGCGAAGAAGCCGAAGAGGGCGGCGATGAGCGTCACGCCCAGCACCACCTTCCGCCGCTTGATGGCTCCGTCGATCAGGGCGCCGATCATGTGTTCTCTCCGGAGGTCGGCCGGCCGCTAGCGGGCGGCGGCGACCCGAACCTTCTGGCCGTCGGCGACGAAGGATTGGCCGACGGTGATGACGCGGACGGGGCCGGACAGGCCGCTCACCCACATGCCCTCGGACGTCTGCTCCAGCACCGTGACGGGCGCGAACGCGACGCGGTTGTCGGGCAGCACGTAACGCACGCCCTGGCGGCCCGCGGCGTCCAGCACCAGCGCCGACACGGGCAGCAGGTGGGCCGCGCCCGCGCCCGCGCCGATGCGCAGCTCGGCCGAGAGGCCCGAGCGGACGTCCATGCGCGGGTTCTGGACGGCGACTTCCAGGTGATACGTCCGCGTCTGCGGGTCGGCGTCGTGGGCCACGTAGCGCACGCGGCCGTTCAGCGTCTGGCCGCTCACCAGCTTGGCGTTGGCCGGCGCGCCCACGCGCAGCCGCGCCGCGTCCGTCTCGGGCACGTCGCCCACGACCAGCAGCGGATTCAGCTCGATCATCGTGCCGCAGGCCTGGCCGGGCGCCAGATAGGTCCCGATCTCGGCGTCGCGCTTGTCGAACACGCCGTCGAACGGCGCGCGGATGTTAACCTGGGAGAGCGCGATCTCGGCCTGGCGCACCTGGGCCTGGGCGGCGTCCAGCGCGGCCTGGGATTCCAGCACCTGGGTCTGCGAGCGATAGCCCTTCTCGGCCAGCTGGGCGGCGGCCTGCCGCTGCAGCTGGCGCGAGCGCAGGTTGGCGCGGGCCTGGTCAAGCGCCGCCTGCCGGGCGTCCACCGCCAGACGGCACAGCACCTGGCCCCGGCGCACGAACGCCCCTTCGGCGGCCGGCGTCGCGGCCACGACTCCCGCCGTCTCCGAGCGCACGACGACGGCTCGCGCGGCCTCGGTTCGGCCGCGCAGCACCACGTCCACCTGGCGGACGGTTTCGGGAACCAGCGCCGCCTGCACGCTAGGAAGCGTGTTCGAAGTCGGTTTCGCCTGAGCCTCGTTCGGCGCCTTCTTCCCGCCGAAGAGCGAGCCCACAATGAAATACAGCCCGATCAGCCCGACCACGATCAGGATGAACAAATACTGTGGCTTAAGGCGTCCCACGATCGTCTCCCGGCCCCCGAACGGCCACTAATCCCTGGATTGGCGGCCGCTTCCCGACCCGCCGCTTGTGATGCCGCCGTTATGCGAGCGCAAATGAATTTGCGGTCACGCGAGCGGCGTAGAACTATTCGTCGCAGGACGAGCCTGGATTGTGCCTCCGCGGACACACTCGCAGGACGCGACTCCGCACTGATTTACAGAGTATAGGAAAATTCGCCGTGCGCTATCTCCACACCATGGTCCGCGTCACCGACCTGGAGGCCTCCCTCGATTTCTATGTGAACAAGCTTGGCCTTAAGGAGCTGTACCGCAGCGAGCACGAGGCCGGCCGCTTCACGCTGGTCTTCCTGTGCGCCCCCGGCGACGAGGAGCAGGCGGCGCAGAACAAGGCCCCCCTCGTCGAGCTCACCTACAACTGGGATCCCGAGGCCTACGAGGGCGGCCGCAACTTCGGTCACCTGGCCTACCAGGTGGACGACATCTACGCCGTCTGTCAGCGCCTGAAGGACGGCGGCGTGGTGATCAACCGTCCGCCGCGGGACGGTCGCATGGCCTTCGTCCGCTCGCCCGACAACATCTCCATCGAGCTGCTGCAGGCCGGCGGCGCCAAGGAGCCGGCCGAACCCTGGGCCTCGATGCCGAACGTCGGGACCTGGTAGCGGCTTAGGCGGCGTCCCCGGGATAGCGGCCGGTCGCCTTCGCATAGGCCTCGCCCCAGTCGGCGACCGGCGCGAGCGCCTTGTTCAGCCGGCCGCCCCACTCGGTCAGCTCATATTCCACGCGCGGCGGCGCCTGCGGGAACATGCGCCGCACGACGAGGCCGTCGCGCTCCAGCTCCCGAAGCTGCTGGATCAGCATCTTCTCGGTCACGCCGCCGACCCGCCGCTTCAGCTCGCCATATCGCAGCGCGCCGTCACGCAGCTCCCAGAGCAGGGCGGCCTTCCACTTGCCGCCGATAACGGCGAAGGCTGGGCCGATGCCGCAGGCGTAGGCCGGGTTCTCCATGGCTTACCTTTCGGTCAGTACCGCACCGTTTCGTCAGTTCTTGCGATACGGAACGTACCTTTCCCACCTGGAACTCTCCAACAGCTTCGCAATGGAGATCCAGAGATGTCGGACGTCACGATCCTCGGCCTCGGCCAGATGGGCCTCACGCTCGCCGACCTGCTGCTCAAGGCCGGCCGCACCGTGACCGTTTGGAACCGCACGCCCGGGAAGTCGGACGCGCTGTCCGCGCGAGGCGGCCGCGTCGCCACAAGCCCGGCCGAGGCGGCGGCCGCCAGCCCCATCGTCCTGCTGATCGTCTATGACGACGCGGCCGCCGAGGCGGTGCTGACCGCCCAGGACGTCCACACGGCCCTTGCCGACCGCCTGGTCGTGAACCTCGGCACCACCGGCCCTGACGCCGCACGGCGATTCGGCGAACTCGTGACCCGCGCCGGCGGCCGTTACCTCGACGGGGCGATCCAGGCCGCGCCAAGCCAGATGGGCCAGCCCGACACGCCGATCTTCGTCGCCGGCCCGCTGACAGCCTACGCCCAGGCCGAGCCGGTTCTGAAGGTGCTCGGCGGCAACCTCGTCCACCTGGGCGAGCGGATCGACGCGGCGGCGTTCACCGACCTGGCGACGCTGTCGTACGTCTATGGCGCCTATGCGGGCTTCCTGCACGGCGCGCGGATCGCCGAGAGCGTGGGCGTGGACGTGGCCGCCTACGGCAAGCTGGTGCGGGACATCTCGCCCAGCTTCGGGGCCTTCTTCGCGCACCAGGGCGGGGTCATCCAGTCGGGCGACTTCACCGTCAGCGAGAGTCCGCTGCGGATCTCGATCTCTGCGATCGATCGTATCCTGAAGACGTCCCGTGATCTCGCCCTCAACGACCAGGTCCCGGCGATTCTCGACGGATGGCTGAAGGCGGCTGAAGGCGAAGGCCTGGCCGACGCCGAGCTCGCCGCGCTCATCAAGGTGCTCCGGCGCTAGGCGGCGGAGGCGAGGGCGGGCGGCTTTTGTGGAGGGTCTCGATGGCTCCCCGGGCAGGACTCGAACCTGCGACAAGTCGGTTAACAGCCGACTGCTCTACCAACTGAGCTACCGGGGATCAGGCCGTCGAGGGCCGGGCATATACGCGGCGTCGTGGGGCCGCGCAAGCGGCACGGCGGCAGAATGGAAAAGAAGCTTAGCCCTCGTATTCGGCGTCGTGGATCGGGGCGTCCGGGCGCTGTCGGTCTAGCGACTCGCGATAGGCGAGGCAGCCCCTCAGGAACCGGGGCCAGGGCGGCACGGCGATCTGCGGATCAGCGCGCTCAGGGAGGAGGCCCCAGAGCTGCGGATGGCGCCAGCACAGCTCGTGGCCGGTCGAATCGCGGTGTTGGCGGATGCCGGCGCGCAGGCGCTTCACCTCGGCCAGCAGCTCTTCGCGACTCATCGTCTCGAGGTCGTCGTCCATGCGGAGGAAACGCTCGGAGGCGAAAAAAAGCCCGGCGCGAACGCCGGGCTGAGAAAAGTCGGTGATGGTGGGTGTCTTCAAGGAAGACGTGGTGGAAGGTCTGCCGCTTTGGTTAAGCGGGCGTAAACGGACCGGCCGCTTTTTCCCGCATCAGTTGAGGCGGCGGATCGGCTCGACGGCGACGATCTCGATCTCGATCGCCGGCGTGCGGGTCTCGAGCTCGACGGTCTCGCCGGGCATCGCCCCGATCATCGCCTGGGCCAGCGGCGCGACCCAGCTCAGCTTGCCGGCCGTCGGGTCGGCCTCGTCCTCGCCCACCAGCTCGACCGATTCGAGCTTGCCGCCGTCGCGCCGGAAGGTGACCCGCGTGCCGAAGGCGACTTCGTCGGGCGCTTCGGGCGACTCGACCACCTGGGCGTTGGCGTGTCGCGCGGACCAGTAGCGCTGGTCGCGGCGCAGCCAGGCGAGCTCGGCCTCGTCGTCGCAGCCGGCGATCTTGCTGTCCAGTTCGGCGAGCGTCCGCTCGATCATCTTCATCCCGCGCGAAGTCACGAAGTTGGGATGGTGGCTGACGAGCCGCTCCGGCGGGCTTTGGGGCGGCAGGTCGTCAGGTTCACGCACGAAGGCGCTGCTCATGACGTTCAACTCTCCTCGACGGCCACGCAAACCGCGGCCGTTCACTGGGGGTCAACGCACGGCTGGGCCGTTCGGCGCCGGGACTGCCTTTTGACGATATTGCGAGCAGCGCCGCATCGTCGCGGCCGCGTCGGAGCGGGCTGGACGAACGCCGCGGATGAGCTAACCAGCAGGTTCCAGAATCTCCCGACCCGGAACACGCCCATGCGCATCCATTTCACCGGCATCGCCGGCGCCGGCATGAGCGCTGCGGCCCTGATGATGCGCGAGGCGGGCCACGAGGTCTCGGGCTCGGACGAGGACGTCTTCCCGCCGATGTCGACCTATGTGGAAGGGTTGGGCTTCCCGTTCTTCCGCACCTTCGACGCCGCGAACTTGCCGGCCAACCTCGACGTGCTGGTCCTGGGCGCCTCGGCCAAGCTGGGCGGCGAAGCCAACGTCGAGGTGCAGGAGGCCCGCCGTCGCGGGGTGCGCGTCACGACCTTCCCGCAGATGGTGGGCGAGGCGACGGAAGGCCGCCTCAACACCGTCGTCGCCGGCTCGTTCGGCAAATCCACCTGCACGGCGCTGATGGCCCATGTGCTGCGCGAGGCGGGCCGTGACGCGGGCTGGATGATCGGGGCGATCTCGCCCTCGCTGCCCGACACCGGCCACTGGGGCTCGGCGCCCGAGGTGATCCTCGAGGGCGACGAGTACATCGTGGGTCCCGACGATCGCCGGTCGAAGTTCGTCCTGTACCACCCCCGCGACGTGCTGCTCACCTCGCTGGTCCACGACCACGTCAACGTCTTCCCGACCTTCGCCGAGTACGAGGCGCCCTTCCGCGAGCTGCTGCGGCTGCTGCCCGACGACGGCCTGCTCGTCTGCCGCGACCATCCGGCGATCCGCGCCATTGCGGCCGAAAGCGCCGCGCGCATCGTCTGGTACGACGTCGATCCCTGCGAAGGCTGGTGCGCCGAAGAGGTCGTCTTCGGCGACGTCACCCGCTTCGTGCTCACGGGCCCCGGCGGGCGCCGCATCCGGCTGGCCACCACGCTGCTCGGCGAGCACAACATCGAGAACATCGTGGGCGTCAGCGCCTATCTCCTGGAGCGCGGCCTCGTCAGCGAGACGGCGCTCGCCCAGGCCATCGAAAGTTTCCAGGGCATCCGGCGGCGGCTTGATCGGCTCACGAAGCTGAGCCGCGTGCCCGTGGTCGAAGGCTTCGGCTCGTCGTACGAGAAGGCCCGCTCGGCCATCGAGGCGATGCAGCTGCACTATCCGACTCGGCCGCTGACGGTCGTGTTCGAGCCGCACACCTTCTCGTGGCGCAACCGCGACGCGCTGCCTTGGTACGACACGGTGTTCGAGGGCGTGGACCGCGTCCTGCTCGTGCCGCCGCCCAGCCACGGCGCGGCCAGTCACCAGCAGTCGACGTTCGATGAGATCCTCGCGCGCATCGCCGCCGCCGGCGTGCCGGTGGACGGGGTCCGCACCGCCGAAGAAGCAACCGCGGCCCTCAGCGCGCTGGCCGGCGACGAAGTTGTCCTCCTCCTGTCCTCCGGTCCCCTCCTGGGTCTTCCCGACAGCCTTCCGCCCACCTTCGACGCCCTCTACGCCGAAGCCGCCGCGGCCTGACCCTTCGCCCCTAGTGCGACGGCGAAGCCGTCAGAAAACCACCAAGACACCAAGAAGGGCTCCGACAGCGCCGTCCCTTGGTGTCCTTGGTGTCTTGGTGGTGAAATGACTTGGCCGCCGCTCGCGCGGCATCTCAGGAAGTCCTACCGCGGCGCCGGGATCGGCTGGACATACTCCACGCCGGCCGCCTCCCGCGCCTTGAACATCTGCCGCCGCGGTCCGAGGTAGCCGAACAGGTAGGCCGCGACCTTGCGCATCTGGATCTCTTCCGAGCCTTCGGTGATCCGGTAACGGCGGTGGTGGCGGTAGATGTGCTCGAAGGGCTTGTGCCGCGAATAGCCGATGCCGCCGTGCACCTGCATCGCCCGGTCGGCGGCCTCGCAGACCAGGCGGTTCGCCCAGTAGTTGCACATCGAGACCTTGTCCGAGATCGTCTTCTCGACCTGCTTGTGGTCCATCCGGTCCATCTCCCAGGCGGTCTTGCGGATCAGCAGCCGCAGCATCTCGCACTGGGTCTGCAGCTCAACGAGCGGCCACTGGATCGCCTGGTTCTCGGCCAGCGGCTTGCCGAACGGCTTGCGGTCGCGGGCGTATTTCACGCTCTCCTCGATGCAGAACTGGGCCGCGCCCAGCGACGAGGCCGCCTGGCGGATGCGGTTCTGGTGGACGAACGACTGACCCAGGCCCAGGCCCTTGTCGATCTCGCCCCAGTAGCTGTCCTCAGGCACCCAGCAGTTGGTGATCGAGATGCGCGGGTGGTCCGTCGGCATGTTGAAGGTCCACAGGTACTCCTCGATCACGAACCCGGGCGTCTCCTTCGGCACGATGAAGCAGGTGATGCCGGTGGCGTCGCCGTCCTTCCCCGAGGTGCGGGCGAAGACCATGCAGTGGCTGGCCACGTGCATGCCGGTCGTCCACATCTTGGCGCCGTCGATGCGCCAGCCGGGCTTGCCGTCCCGGGTTTCACGGATGGCGCGGGTCTCCATGAAGGTGGCGTCCGAGCCGTGGTTCGGCTCGGTCAGGCCGAAGCCCGTGCGCATCTCGCCGTTCAGCAGCTTGTCGGCATAGCGTTCGTACTGCCAGTTCGTGGCGAACTCCTTGAACATCAGCACGAAGGGGTTGTTGCCGACGATCGAGTGCTCGGTCTGCAGATCGTTGAACAGGCCAAGTCCCTTCGCCGCGAGGTGCTCGCGGATCACCGCCATGGCCAGCTGGCTGCCGCCCTTGCCCCCCATTTCCTTCGGCCAGGCGTACCGATAGTGGCCGGCCGCATCGGCCCGGCGCCGGGCCTCGGCCAGCAGCTCCTCCCACTCCTTGCGCGGGAGGCCGCCGTTCTCGAAGTCGGTGCGGGCGTATTCGCGCCGATGGTCGAAGAAGCGTTCGTTGTCGTCCTGCGCCTGGAGCGGCTTGATCTCGCGTTCGATGAAGTCGTCGAGCTCCTTCAGATAGTCGACGATGTCCTGGGGCAGGTCGAAGTCCATGGCCGTCTCCTCACGCCGTCTTCTTGGCCAGATTCCTGGACGGGGTTGACGTTGCGGAGGCATTTACAAGCCGGCCGCGGCCCCGCCAGATCGGTCTCGAGACTAGATCATCGGGAAGTTCCGTCAGGTCATGGAAGTGGATGTCCGCTCAGCCCTGGACCGGTTGGCCGACCGCCTGGCGGGGAAGGGCGCGCGCGTCCTCCAGGCCGGGCGGCTCTCGGGCGGGGCCAGCATGGAGACCTGGGCCTTCGAGGTCGAAGGGCCCCGCGGCCGCGACCGGATGATCCTGCGCCGCCGGACGGTGGCCTACGACCCTGACAACGCCCGCTCGATTCCGCTCTCTACGGAGGCGGCCCTGATCAAGGCCGCCCGCGCCAACGGGGCGCAGGCGCCGCCGGTGCTGCACGTCTGCGACCACGAGGATGGCCTGGGCGAGGCCTACGTCATGGGCGCCGTGCCGGGCGAGACGCTCGGTCGCAAGATCGTCTCCGACCCCGCGTTCGATGCGATCCGCCCAAAGCTGGCGCGCCAGTGCGGCGAGGTCCTGGCCAAGATCCACGCAACGCCCCCGCCGCCCGAGCTGAACCTGAAGACCGTCGACGCGGCTCTCGAACTCGATCGCTACGAAGAGGTCTATCGCGCCACGGGCGCCCAGCGGCCGATCCTGGAGCTGGCGTTCCAGTACCTGCGCCAGCGCACGCCCCCGCCGGTCCAGCCGGTGCTGCTGCACGGCGACTTCCGGAACGGCAACATCATGTTCGATCCCGAAACCGGCGTCGCGGCGGTGCTGGACTGGGAGCTCGCCCACATCGGCGACCCGGCCGAGGACATGGGCTGGATCTGCACCAACTCCTGGCGCTTCGGCCGGCCCGAAAAGCCGGTCGGCGGCTTCGGCGACTATGCGGACCTGTTGGCGGGCTACGAGGCCGCGGGCGGGCGGCCGATCCCGCTCGAGCGGGTTCGCTTCTGGCAGGTGCTGGGATCGCTCCGTTGGGGCGTCATGTGCCTGACCATGTACGTGAGCTGGCAGACCGGCCTCGAGAAGTCCGTCGAGCGCCCGATGATCGGCCGCCGCGTCTCCGAGACCGAAGCCGACCTCGTCGTCCTCCTGGAGCAGGGCCTGTGATCACCCACCCGAGAACCGAGGAACTGGTCCAGGCCGTCGCCCTCTGGATCGACCAGATCCGCCCCAGCCTCGACCCCCGCAGCGCCTTCCTGGCCCGCGTCGCCGTCAACGTCCTGTCGGTGGTGGAGCGCGAACTCACCCAAGGCCCCGCCGCCGAGGCCCGCGCCGTCCAGGCCATGACCGGCCTCCTGGGTCACGCCAAGGGGGAGGGGGGCGACTTCGAGACCCTCAACGCCGAACTCTGCGCCCGCATCCACGCCGGCGACCTCACCGTGGACACCCCCGGCCTCCTGGAAGCCCTCGGCGCCATGGCCCGCGACCAACTCGCCATCGACCAGCCCAAGTACCGGCCGGAGGTGGGGTAGGGAGCGGAAGGTGCGCCACGCCTCTAGGGGCGCTGTCGCGGGGCGAGGGAAGCGGTCGCTCCTGACCTCAGGGGTTAAAGACTCCAGGGAAAGGGCGTCGACCGATGGCGGCTTGTGACTCTTAGCTGACCTTCGGAAGGTCGGCTGTCAGGCGATTGCGCGAGCTTTCCCGACCCCGGTCCGGGAATGACTCTTCGACGTGAGCTCGGCCTATAGGTCGTCAAACGTTGAAATGAGCTGCGCGTGGCGGACTCGCTCTCGCGTCCGCTCAAAGGTCTCGTCCTCTGTTCCAGCCGGGACCAAGTGCCTGACCTTCTCGTACAAGGCGCGAGCCGCTACCCGAGAGACCTCCCGCCCACAATTGATCCTCATCGCCAGGGTCTCGGGACTGTCACACCCTTCCCGCACGATCCCGCCGAGGGCGGCGAGCACGGCCGGTACCGGTGTTTCGTCGCTCGCCGCTTTGCGGCGCGCCGCCAACAGCAACCCCGGCAGCCCGGCCAAGAACGCCAGGTCGGGGACGACCCGGGACACGAAGTGCCGGGCTTTGCGACATTCGCGCAGACCGGTCGTTTTGCCGAGATAAGCTTCCTCCAACCTGAACAGCGGGTTGCCGGCCATCCAGACGGGAAGCAGTCGCTTTATCATGGGCAAGGCAAACGCACCTCGCGACGTGTCGTCTTTGAGGTTCTTATAGGCCTCGCCGAATAGGCCTTCGACATTCTGGGGCCGGATGAATTCGAACATCAGCCAAGGCTTCGCGCCGATCCAATCGAGCAGCACCTGAACGGCGTGCGGGGCCCCGCCCTTGAAGGCACCTGCGTCGAGCATCCCGGAAAGTTCCTGCAACAGGTTGACCCGCAACCCTGTTGAGCTTGCGACCTGCTCAATCCAACGGTCCTGTTCGACCAAGGCTGCGGCCGGGCGGTGAGCGATAGCCGCCGCGATACGCGCCTCCACCCACTGGGTCTTGCCGGCCTGAATCGCCCGATACGCTGCGAAGCTGCGCCGCAACATCGACTCCGCCGGATCCTCGCCTACACCTGCCACTGCCAAGGGCAGCTTGCCGAGCAGGTAGCCGGGCGTTCCGCTCAGCGTTATCCCGGCATGGATCTGGTCCAGCACGTCCTCGAGCGGATCATCGATGCTCAGGCACTGATCCGCCTGTTCGAAGATCGCCTGAAGGTCCAACCAATGTCCGCTGATGCGGCTGTTCTTGTCGTCGAAGTCGATCACCTTGCTAGGGACGAGGAGCACGAAGCCCTGCGCGCCGTCGCCCGCCCGGCCTGCGCGACCCGCTGCGTTCAGGAGTTCATGGGCCTCCAGCTTCTTCATCTTGTCCGCACCGGGATCGAAGCGGCTGTCTCCCGAGATGATCACTAGTTCGCTCGGCAGGTTCATCCCTTGCGCCAAAGTCGAAGTGGCGAAGAGGACGCTCACGCCGTCTGGCCGGCGGAAGAGGCTTTCGTGAAGCTCACGCTCCTCCCGCAGCAGGAGTGCATGATGGCTGGCGGCACCGCTCCGGAGCACGCCGTCGCTGTCCAGTTTCAGGAAGCAGTATTTCTCGCCCCCGAGTTCTTCGACGGCTAGGGCGTGCCACTTCTTCTCGTCCTCCGTGAGGACGACCTCGGAGGGCGGAATGCGCGACTTGAAGTGCTTGACGCAGCTTTCGCTGAAGACCGTGCTCTGGACGAACACAAGCGTCTTCATGCCCGATGCCACGGCCGCAGCGGCAAGGCTGCTGCTGGTTTCGTTCCCGTTCGGCGTCAGGTACCAGGTTCCAAAGCGGCTGGTTCCCGTCGCGAGTTGTTGCGGTTCGGGAAGCAGCTGGAGCAGTGCATAGTCTTGGCGGTCGATCGTGCTCCACGTCTGCAGCAAGCTGAACAACCCATAGGGTGTCGCTAGTAGCTGCCGCTCGAGCTCACCCGACGGGCTCTTCTGCTTCGGCGGGGCTGCGGCGCGCGCCGCTTCCAGTTTCGCCCGAAGGCCATTGATCTGATCGGCCGGGTAGACAACGCAGCCGCGGGCCTGACGTGTTGGTTTCCAGGCGAGGTCGAGAGCCAGGCAGTCGCGCCCAGTCAGATGCCGGACCCAGCCTGCAATCTCGCCGGTGTTCTTCATCATCGCGGACAGGAGAAGCAGGTCCGCGCTCGGAGCAACCCTAACGAGGTTCAGCAGGGTCAACATCGCGTCGAGGCCGCGCCGGCTGCGGTCTTCCTCGCGTGGATGCAGGAGGTGACATTCGTCAAACACGATGAGGCCGATGGACGCGAACGCCTCTGGCTGCACCGACAACAGCATCAGACAACGCTCCGGTGTCATGACCGTGACCTCGGCCAGAACCACGTCGTCGGGCGCGCCGACGTCCTCATCCACATCCGCCAAGACGCTGAAGTCGCGGAACGTCTTCTGCAGAGCGCGTTGAGTTTGCCCCACGAGCGCGTGAGTCGGGGCGAGGAAGATCACCTGCTCGTCGCGCAGCAGCGCTGTGGCGATCTTCAATTCGGCGAGCGTGGACTTGCCCCCACCGGTGGGAAAGCTGATTGCCGACGACTTCCCCTGCTCAAGATAGCCGCTCTCAACTGCCTGGCGGTGATTGCGCCAGAGGAATGGGCGCTGATGCGACATGCGGCGCAGGATGGGCCACCATTGCGCCTCAGCGACCCCGCCGGGCGTGTCGATCCGCGTCAAGGCAGTGGAGACGAGATCGCGCTCCAGACCTTGGAGAAGGCTTGCGAGATGCAGCGGACCAGGGAAGAGGCTGAAAACAGGTGAGCCGCCTTCGCCGAGTCCCTCAATCGGCTCTACGCAGAGCGCCTTCACCTGCTCGAAAAGATGGGGCCGGGCTTCCGCTACCGACATTTCCTCGGGGTGGTCATTTCGCCGCCGCAGTCGCTGAGCGAGGCCGATGACGCCCCGTAGGAGCATCGATCGCAGTGCATCAAGGGCTTGGACCAGCGGATCCGCGCCTGGGGTTTCCAGGCTCGGAACATTCTGACGCGCCACAGCGATGAGCCGGCCCTGCGCCAGATTTTTGATCGCGAGAACGAGTGCCCGTTCGGTCTCGCCGGCTTCCGGACTAGGTACAATCCGCTTCGCGGCCTCCGCGGCATCAGCGTGAGCTTCTGCGATTAGGAACAGGAGGGTTGCGCAAATGTCTGAGCTGACGGCCGCGGCATCGACACGGCTTACATCGCCCAGCTGGCGCAAAGCGAGCGACACAGTCTGGTGAGCCGCCGCAGCAACGAAGGCTGCGGCCGCCCGGTTTTCGCGCTCCGGCAGAAGGGCCGCGTACGCCTCTTGTGCAGCGGCTGTACGGCGCAAATCGGCCACCGTCGCGGCTAGTGCGGCTAGGTCGGGAGCGGGACCACCTCGCAGGCGGATCCGCGCCGAGACGATATCCGCGAAAGCCTCGGTTAGGCGCTTCGGCAACTGTTCGAGCTCGAGCCCGACGAAAGCCGGAGCGCTCCGGATAAGCGCACTGGTTACGGGATCAAACACCGGCGGCGCTCTGGATTTTGGCGATGACCTTAGAAGCGAATGCCGACATCCAATCGCGCATCGCCGGAACATAGAAGGTCTCGGCCCGCCGGCGTTCCACGTCACCGGGGGCAAACGTGTCAAAACCGTCGAAAAGACCTCGGCGGCTGGTTTCCCCATTGTGCGTGTCGCCAATGGTGATGCTGACTCGGTAGCGCCGAGCTTGATCCCAAAGTGTGCGTGCGATCGCCGTGTCGATGTCAAATAGCGGATCGGCGACAGCCCGGACATCGAGCATCGCACTGACCTCGTGGGTCAGTTCATGAAGCCGTTCCCCATTCTCGAGCTTGACGATGCCCGTCCACACGTCGTCACGGATCGTGTCGCGCGGATTGTCAGTCGCCTTATCCTCGAACACAATCACCGCGGTCACAGTAGCCCCGTCGTCGCTCAGCTGAAGCTGCATACCGTCGAACCCTTTGTCCGACTTTCGGATGTGGGGTGCCCGGGTCAGTGAAGCGGCCGGTCCTTTATGCGCGGCGACCCAGGAGATGGCCTGGAAGAGCCAGCCGTCACGGTCCCAGGGATCCTTGCCGGGTGCGACAGTGAGGTGAGCGATCGCTGCCTGCGCCTGCTCTGTCGTCGTCTGAGGGCCCGGTACATTGGCACCGGCCAGGATGCGCGCGACGTGCCGATATTGACCGAGGGTGATGCGAGCGACCTGTTCGGCCAAGCCGTCCTCGTCCGACACAGTCCAAGACCAACCATGGCACAGGCCGCTGTGATCGATCGGAGTGAGAGTTAGAGGCATAGCTTGAAAGTTCGCCCGACCACGTCGCGGGCCGCAAGGTAGCGCTTTGCCGCGTGTCTCGCCAAACTGCAACCTTTCCGGGCAGAATGCCGACAGTGCTTTTCTGCCTGTTCGGCAGCCGAACATCCGTAAGTGGCGCAACTTTATAGAAGCTCGGACGCCCCAAGATGCGCGCGGGCAGGGCGCACCATTGAGGGTGCCGATGTAGGCCGCGAGCTGAGCGACTCCCCGAAATAACCTTCCAAAGGGCTCGGCCGCGGTGGGCAGCTCGTCGCGCACTCGCGAAAGCTCCTGCGCGGATGAGGCAAGGTTGGAATCGAAGCTAGACCTTGCTGCATCGACGCAAGCTGCAGACGTAAACCTCCCCACGAATCTGTGCGGCCCGGATCTTGTAGTCCAGCATCTCCTTGAGCGTGATCCGGCCATCTAACACGTGGGACAGATCCTCCCCATCAACGAGGATTGTCTGGATGTGTTTCCCGTGCACGACGGCCCGAAGACCCTCGCTTGAGAAGCCGTTTGCCGAGATGAACAAGCCGCGCCCATACATCTTGCCATCGACTTTGTGGGCGAAGACGTAGAGCTGCGCGGTACTCGTGCTGGCGTCCTGCCACTTAGCTTCGATGATGTAGTTCTCCCCCTCAAATTTGAAGGAGCCGTCGATCTGTTCTCCAGTGAGGCGGAAAGGGTCCCCCATCGGTACGGACTGCCGCTGAAATAGCTGTTTGAGAAACACCTCGAAGAGACGGCCTCGCTCTTGAGGGCTCATTCCCGCGCCGAACACGCGCGTGAATGCTGATTTCAAGGTTGTTAGGTCGATCGACGCATCGCGCTGTTGCTGCGCCGCTTGCGCGGCAGCGCGACGGTTGACAGTCGAAGCGTTTCGCTTCTCGACCGCGCGCTTAAGAAGTTCGATCTGTTTAACAGCTTCCCCTTTATCGAGCTTCTTTAGGTTATCGAAATAGTAGGGGTCAAAGTAACTCCAGTTGGACAGGCGATCGATCATCGTCTGGAAAACGGTGTAGCCTCGATCTGGCCTAGCTCCGAGCTGCGCGAACACATGGGTGACGAGCGCATGCCTTGACATTTCAGTGTCTGCGGCGGGGAGCAGGTGGGGGGGCGTATCAACGCTTTGCAGAAACTCAATGATCTTCTTCTTCGGCCAGAATAGCGAAAGAATGCACTCCCGCATTCTCTCCCGTAGGTCCAATGGGATCTCTGGAGCGCTCGACATTGGCTAAGCTTAGGGTTGCGGCGCTTCGTGGACAACTGCGCGGCAATCGCAGCGGCTCATTTGTCACTAAACCACCCCGCGAGGGATGCATCTTTGGCGACGAGTCAGAGTTGAGCGAGGTCGCGCTACGTGTCGTGCCTGACCCGGGTCTCGAGCATGATCCAGCAGAAGACCAGGCGGCCTGTACGTTCGCCTGAAGGTCCGCTTCCCGGCCCGACCTCAATGTCGCCTGTTGGCGCATAACCGACCACGAGGTGAGGAACCCACCTTTCCCGGCACGACGCATTCGACCACCGTGCTGTTCGCCTTTTGGGAGCAACCGCTGCGAAACCTAATCTCACGCCCAGATACCCCCTGGCATGGATTTCGGCAGGGTCTCGGAAGCACATTAGTTGCCGTCGGAATACCGATCGCAACCATCGTACCCATCCGTGCTGGAAGCTGGGAAGCCTTCGGAGTCTCGATCCCAATCGCGCTGGGTCTCAGCTTGCTCGGTGGTTTGGGGCTGGCCCTTTGGCGCCTGATCCAGTGCTGGGCATACGATCACTTCACCGGCGACAACAGCTAACGACGCAGGCGTGATGGGAATGTCCGCTCTCAGACCGTGCTGAACGTCCCCTCCTAGCGCTCAGCTGACGTTTGGCCGATCAACCAAGCGCTGACGCCCTCCGCCAACCGTCCTAAGAAGCCCCATGCCCGCACAAGCCACCGCCTCCGCCCCCGCCGCCTATCCCATCGGAACCCCCGGCCAGCCCTGGGGCGAGGCGGAGCGGGCGCAGTGGCGGGCGCGGCAGGTGCGGCATCGGCGCTACGACGCCGACGTGCTGCCGCGGATCGAGGCCCTCGCGTCGCGGCTCGACCGGGTCGCCTACGGCGAGCTGGACTACGCCGGCGAGACCTATCCGCTCTATGCGCTGGCCAGCCGGCCGTGGGACCCGGCGCTGCCGGCCGCCCTGATCACGGGCGGCGTCCACGGCTACGAGACGAGCGGCGTCATGGGCGCGCTGGCGTTCCTGGAGACGCGGGCCGCGGATTACGCCGGGCGGATCAACCTGCTCGTGGCGCCCTGCGTCAGCCCCTGGGCGTATGAGCGGATCAACCGCTGGAACTACGACGCCGTCGATCCCAACCGGAACTTCCGGGCGGACGGCCCGTCCCGCGAGGCGACCTGCCTCATCGAACTGGTGCGGGGCCGGTTCGGACCGTTCCGGCTGCACATCGACCTCCACGAGACCACCGACAGCGACGAGAGCGAGTTTCGGCCGGCGCTGGCGGCCCGGGACGGCAAGCCGTTCGAGCCAGGCCTGATCCCCGACGGCTTCTACCTGGTGGCGGACGCAGGCGACCCGAAGCTTCCCTTCCAGCAGGCGATCGTGGAAGCGGTGGCGACGGTGACCCATATCGCCCCGCCGGACGCGGCCGGCGAGATCATCGGCTGTCCGGTGGTCGCCCCCGGCGTCATCACCTATCCGCAGGCCGACTACGCCATGTGCCCGTCCATCACCGGCGCGCCCTATACGACGACGACCGAGGTCTATCCCGACAGTCCACAGGCCACGCCCCAGCAGTGCGTGGAGGCCCAGGTGGCGGCGGTCTGCGCCGCCCTGGACTTCGTGCTGGCGGAAGGCGAGGGGGCCTAGGCCGCCAGCACCCGGATGATTTCGCCCTCGCGCTCGTCCCAGAGGATCGAGACGCCGGCGGCGTTCTTCGTGTGCTCGCCGAACCAGGCCTGCACCTCGGGGTCGCGCAGGCGGGCTTCCGAGACGCGGAGGAGGGCGCGGCCCGACCCCTGCTCATGGGCCACGTCGTGGAAGCGCAGGATGCCGTTGATGATGTCGCCCGACGGGGCGGGGCGCACCGGGGCCGGGCGGGGGGCCTTCACCGGGCGCGGGCTGAAGGCGTTGCGGCGGGGGCGGAACTGAGAGGCCATCGACCATCTCCGTGTTGGCGGTTCTCGATGTTTCCCTTATGGATGTGGGGTGCGACAGAAACGGACGTAGCCTGAATGCGCCACGAGAAAGCCGGCCGTCTCCTCGAACTGGCCCGCCTGCTGGCGAGCTCGGCCGAGGGGCTGACGCTGGACGAGATGGCCGAGCGGCTGGGCGTCGGCCGCCGCACGGCCGAGCGCATGCGCGACGCCGTGTGGGAGGTGTTCCCGCAGCTCGAGATCGTCGACGACCCGCCGACGCGCCGCTTCCGCATCCCGTCCGGGCTCGACGGCCTCTTCCAGGCGCCGACGGCCGAGGAACTGGCGGCGCTCGCCGCCGCGGGCGACCTGTTCGAGAACCAGGGCGCGCAGGCGAGGGCGGCGGCGCTCCGGTCGCTGGAACGCAAGGTGCTGTCCGCCACCCGTGCGGCGGCCCGGCGCAAGCTGGCTCCGGATCTCGAGGCCCTGCTGCAGGCCGAGACGGTGGCCGTGACCGCCGGCCCGCGGCCGTTCGAGGACGAGGTGGTGCTGCAAGGCGTCCGCGAGGCCCTGAAGGGCCTCTCGACGCTGCGCTTCCGCTATGAGGGGGGCTCCAGCCCCGGCCGCGTGCGGGAGGTGACGCCCTACGGCATCCTGTTCGGCCGATCGAACTACCTGGTCGCCGCCGAGAACCCCCAGGTCGGCCCTCGCAACTGGCGCCTGGACCGCATCTTCGACGTGGAGGTCACCGGCCGGCCCGGCGAACGGCCGCAGGGATTCTCGCTGCAGGCCTACGCCGACGAGAGCTTCGGCATCTACCAGGACGACACCCACGACGTGGTGCTCAGGATCCTGCCCGCCGGCGCCGAGGACGCCCTGCGCTGGCGCTTCCACGCCCGGCAGACGGTGGAGCCCCAGCCCGACGGCTCGGTGATCGTCCGTTTCCGCTCGAGCGGCATGCGCGAGCTCGCCTGGCACCTGTTCACCTGGGGCGACAAGGTCGAGATCGTCGAGCCCCGGGCCCTGCACGAGATGATGCTGGGCGAACTCGAGGCCGCCCGCCGGGCCCACGTCCGGAACTGACGTACCGGCCGGTCAACCTTCAGCTATCCAACAATATGGTGACTGAGATGACCGCCACCCTCGACTACGCCCAGCTGTTCGAAACCGAGTTCCGTCCCCGCCGCCGTCTGCGCCGGATCGCCGCCCGCATCCTCCTCGCGGCCCTCTTCGTCATCCGGCCGCGGCTGGCGCTCTCGATACTCAGCGAACGCTGAAAGGCCTTGAGCTTCGGCCCGCGGCAGGGACTATCGGCGCAACCAAGTTGGGGACCTGCCACATGAAGTTGCGTCTGCTCGCCACGCTTTTCGCCGGAGTTTTCCTGATGGGGGCCGCGCCCGCCGACAACGACCCCTACGTCTGGATGGAAGAGATCGAAGGCGCCCGCGCTCTGGAGTGGGCGAAGGCCGAGAACGCCCGCTCGCTGCCCCAGCTGCAGAACGACCCGCGCTATGCGGGCCTGTACGCCGACGCGCTGAAGATCGCGACCGCCAAGGACCGCATCCCGAACGTCTACTTCGCCGGCGAGGGGGCCCTGCGCGACTACTGGCAGGACGCCGAGCATGTCCGCGGCATCTGGCGCACGACCAGCGTGGAGAGCTATCGCGCCGGCAAGCCCGAGTGGCGCACGCTCCTCGACCTGGACGCGCTGTCCGAGGCCGAGAACGCCAACTGGGTGTGGAAGGGCGCTGACTGCCTGCCGCCCGACGACCGCTACTGCCTGGTCTCGCTGTCCAACGGTGGCAAGGACGCGGTCGAGGTCCGTGAGTTCGACACCCAGACCGGCAAGTTCGTCGACGGCGGCTTCCGGCTGCCCGAGGGCAAGCACCGGTTTGACTGGCTGGACAAGGACACCCTGATCGTCGTCGCCGAATGGCAGAAGGGCGACGTCACGACTTCGGGTTATCCGTTCATCGCCAAGACCCTGAAGCGCGGGCAGCCAATGAGCGCCGCCCAGGAGATCTTCCGCGGCACGAAGCAGGACGGCGGCTACGGCGTCTCCCCGATCGTGCTGCGCGATAGCGACGGCAAGGTGCAGGCGGTGGTGATGTACCGCCCGCTCGACACCTTCAACGCCGAGCACCACCTCGTCACGGCCACCGGGACCACGAAGCTGGACCTGCCGACCAAGGCGACGGTCCAGGGCTATGTCGACGGCCGGCTGCTGGTCAGCCTGGAGCAGGACTGGGCCGCGAAGGGCTTCAAGGAAGGTGACCTCGTCGACTTCGACCTGACCGCCGTGAAGGCGAGCCCGGCGGACCTCAAGGGCGCGCTGGTGCTGCGGCCGACGCAGAGCCAGTCGATCGAACAGGTGGCGACCACGCGCAACCGCTTGGTCGTGGCGCTGTACGACAACGTGAAAGGGCAGGTGATCAGCTTCCGCCGCGCCGGTGGGGGCTGGACCCAGAGCAGGCTGGACCTGCCGAAGGACTCCACCATCGGCATCAGCTCGGCGTCGGACGCCGACGACCGGCTGATCCTGAACGTCACCAGCTTCCTGACGCCGTCGAGCCAGTGGCTGGCTGACGCCTCGGCCGGGGCGCCGGAGCGGCTGCGCACCATGCCCGCGCGGTTCGACGCCGCGAACATGAAGGTCGAGCAGTTCTGGGCCACGTCCAAGGACGGCACGAAGGTCCCGTACTTCGTCGTCTCGAAGAAGGACCTGAAGCTGGACGGCTCGAACCCGACGCTGCTCTACGCCTACGGCGGTTTCCTGGTCAGCCAGACGCCCGCCTACGCCTCGACCGTCGGGAAGCTGTGGCTGGAGAAGGGCGGCGTCTATGTGGTCGCCAACATCCGCGGCGGCGGCGAGTTCGGCCCGCGCTGGCACAACGCCGGCCTGAAGCTGAACCGCATGCGGGTCTATGACGACTTCTTCGCCGTGTCCGAGGACCTGATCGCGCGCAAGATCACCAGCCCCCGCCGGCTCGGCATCATGGGCGGCTCCAACGGCGGCCTGCTCATGGGCGTGGCGCTGACCAAGCGGCCCGAGCTCTACAACGCCGTGGTCATCCAGGTGCCGCTGTTCGACATGATCGGCTACACCCACATCGGCGCCGGCGCCTCGTGGGTCGGCGAATACGGCGATCCGGCGGTCCCGGAAGAGCGGGCGATGCTGATGAGCTATTCGCCGTACCAGAACCTGAAGCCCGGCCAGAAGTACCCGAAGGTGTTCCTGGAGACCTCGACCAAAGACGACCGCGTGCACCCGGCTCACGCCCGCAAGGCCGCTGCGCGCCTGAAAGAGTACGGCTACGACTATCTCTACTACGAGAACATCGACGGCGGTCACGCCGCGGCCGCCAACCTCAACGAGCGCGCCATGCGTCAGGCGCTCGAATACACCTACCTGATGCAGCGGCTGATGGATTGATGCCGCAGGTCAGCGCCGGAGTGCTCGCGTGGCGCTCCGGCGCCGACGGCCCGGAGTTCCTGCTGGTCCATCCCGGGGGACCCTACTGGGCAGGCAAGGACGAGGCGGCCTGGTCCATCCCCAAGGGCCTGGTCGAGCTGGACGAAGACGGCTGGGCCGCCGCCTGCCGCGAGTTCGAGGAGGAGCTGGGGACGCCGATCTCGGGCGAGCCTGTCGAACTCCCGCCAGTCCGGGTCTCGAGCGGCAAGGTGGTCCACGCCTGGCTGGTCAAGGCTGACCTGGACGTGAGCCAGATCCGCAGCAACGTCTTCGAGATCGAGTGGCCGCCCCGGTCCGGTCGCCGCCAAGCTTTCCCAGAAGTGGACCGCGCCGGCTGGTTCGACGCCACCACCGCCCGGTCAAAGATGCACAAGGGGCAGCGCCCGATCCTGGAGGCCGCCCTGGCGAATCTCGCGTATAGCGGGAAATCGGGCGGATAGGTCGCGCGGCGGGCCGTCGCAGTCGCAGCCTATGGTGGCGCCCAAGGCTTCGAAGAAGGTGTACGTCGATCGGTGTTCGCTGTGCGGCCCGTTCGGGTGCGGATCGCCGCGCGAACGCTCGAACCGAGGACCCCTATGTCTCTCACGAACGCCTTCGCCACGCCGGCCGCGGTCCAGGCCGTGTACGACGCCATTCCGGCGCCGGTGTATGTCAAGGACCGGCAGCATCGCCTCGTTCTCGTGAATCGGGCGCTGACCGCGATGATGGGGCTCGAGCCCGCGGAACTCCTCGGTCGCTCGGATGCCGACTTCTATGGGCCGGAAGATGCGGCCCACTACTGGGCGATCGACGATCAGGTCTTCGCCACGGGCGAGATGGTGGAAACCGAGGAGGCGCTCCACGAGGCCGACGTCGTCCGCTACCTGATCACCCGCAAGCAGATCGTCCAGATCGAGACGCCGACGGGCCCGGAGCCGTTCATCGTCGCCGTGATCAGCGACGTCACGGCGAGCCGCAAGGCCGAGGCCCGGGCGACCCGCGCGGCCCGTCTGCGCGAGTGCGAGGCGCGGGTAATGGGCGCGATCGCCGCGAATGCGCCGCTCGAGGACCTCCTGCGCATCGCGGCCGAGGCGATGGGCGAGGTGACGGCCGGCGGGCGGGCCTGCATCTACCTGCCCGAAGAGGGCGACGGTGTGCTCCGTCTCGCGGCGGCGCCGTGGCTGGCGCAGCCGGAGGCGAGTTCGCTCTACCGGGTGCAGGTGGACCCGACCACGACCGAGGGCTGGGACGACGCCCGCGAGGGCGCGGTGCTCGTGGCCTATCCCGAGAACCATCCTATGTGGGCCGACTACCAGGACATGGTGCGTGAGCATCAACTCCGGACCTGCTGGTGGACGCTGGTGGCGGACAGCGAGGGGCGGCTGCTGGCGGCGCTCGGCGTCTATCACGCCAAGCTGCTCCGCGAGAGCCGGGCCGACCTCGCTGCGATGGCCCAGATGCGCGACCTGATCGCCATCGCCATCGAGCGCACGCGTCAGGAAGAGAAGCTGTTCGAGACCCAGCAGCGGTTCGACCAACTGGCCAACGCTATCGACGACACGTTCTGGATCGTCGACGGCCGTACGGGCGAGTTCGTCTATATGAGCCCGGGCTATAGCAAGCTGACCGGCTCCGATCTTGAGGCGATCTACAAGAATCCGCGGGTCTGGACCGAAGCGATCCACGAGGATGATCGTCAGCGGGTGCGCGACACCGTTCGCCGCGGGACCGATGGCTTCCGGATCGAATATCGGCTGCGTCGCAGCGATGGCACGATGCGCTGGATTTCGAACAAGGCCTTCCCGGTGCGCGACGCACAGGGAAAGGTGTTCCGCATCGCCGGCTTGACGCACGACGTCACCGCCCTGAAGGACGCCGAGGCCGCCGCGCACGCCAACATGCAACGGGCCCAGGCCGAGACTGCACGACGGCACGCCATCTTCGACGCCGCCAGCGACATGATCCTGACCGTCGATTGCGGCGGGCGGATCGAGAGCATCAATCGCGCCGGCGAACTGATGCTGGGCTATCCGCCCGGCGAACTGGTCGGCAAGCTGCTGAGCGGGCGTTTGAACCCTGGGCCGGGCAGGCCGGCCAACCTGTCCGAATTGCTGGAGCGTGTGCGCCGGCACGAGCCGGGCACGCCGTTCGAGTTGGAGCTCGTGCGCCGTGACGGGTCGATCCTGCAGGTGGACGCGAACTTCGGTGAGCTGTCGGAAGCCCGCGGCATCCACTTCGTGGCCATCCTGCGCGATAGCACCGAACGCAAGCGGGTCGAACGGTCGAAGGACGAGTTCATCTCGACCGTCAGCCATGAGCTGCGCACCCCGCTGACCTCGATCGCGGGTTCGCTGGGCCTGCTGACCGGCGGCGCGGCGGGCGAGATGCCCGACAAGGCGAAGCGCCTTATCTCGATCGCCGAGAACAACAGCCGCAGGCTGGTGCGCCTGATCAACGACATCCTCGACATCGAAAAGATGCAGTCCGGGGCGATGAAGTTCGCCTTCGCGCCCGTTGACCTCGGCGAACTCGCCACTCGGGCGGTGGAGGCGATGGGCGGCCTTGCGGTCGAGCTCGGGGTCCGCTTCCAGCTGCTGACGCCCGAGGGGCACGCGATCATCCGCGGCGACGCCGACAGGCTGACGCAGGTGATCACCAACCTGCTCTCGAACGCCGCCAAGTTCTCGCCGCGCGACCAGGCGGTGGAGGTGGCGGTGGCGCTCGAGGGCGGGCGGGCGCGGATTTCGGTGCGGGACTCCGGGCCCGGCATCCCGGCCGAATTCCGGAGCCGGATCTTCGGCAAGTTCGCCCAGGCCGACGCCTCGGACCGCCGGCAGAAGGGCGGCACGGGGCTCGGCCTAGCCATCTGCAAGCAGATCGTGGAGCGGCACGGCGGCCGGATCTGGTTCGACTCTTCGCCGGGCGAAGGCGCGACCTTCCACGTTGAGCTGCCGCTGGAGAAGGCCGTCAGCGGCGAGGTTGCGACGTCCGCGACGGAAGCGCCCCGCGACCCGCTGGCTCAGGAGCGCTCATTCCTGCCGGCCGTCTAGGCGCGGGAGGCGGGCTTCGGTAGGGTTGCGGAGGGAAGTTTTGGAGGCCTGACCGGGAATCGAACCCGGGTTCGCGGATTTGCAGTCCGCTGCGTCACCACTCCGCCATCAGGCCGCCGGGGACCCTGCGGGGTCCTGTGGAGGGCGCGAGGGCTACCAGAAGGTCTCGGCCGGAGCAACGTCCGTGAGGCGCCGCAATTGCGTTTCGCAGGGGCCGGCCTATAAGCCGCGGCTCAAGAGATCACTGTCTGCGCGTACCCGAGGGATTCGATGGCCGACTTCGCCGCTGCCCGCCTGAACATGGTGGAAAGCCAGGTGCGCACGCAGGACGTCACCGACGTGCGCCTGCATGACGCCATGCGGGAGCTGCCGCGCGAGCGCTTCGTGCCGGAAGGCAAGGCCTATCTGGCCTACGCCGACGTTGAGGTGGAGTACGCCCCCGGCCGTTTCCTGCTGAAGCCGCGCGACGTGGCCAAGCTGCTGCAGGCGGCTCGTCCGATGCCCGGCGAAAGGGCGCTGGCCATCGCCGCGCCCGATGCGGGCGCCGGGATCGAGACGCTGGACGTCGCGGTCGCCCGGCTGGACGACGACCTGAAGCAGCCGCCCGCGGGCGAGTTCGACGTGATCATCTGCGAAGGCGCGGTCGCTCGTGCGCCCGAGGCTTGGCTGCAGGCCCTGGCCATGAACGGCCGCCTGGCGGTCATCGAGCGGGATGGCCCGGTGGGCAAGGCGTGCCTGTACGTCCGCGCCGCGGACGGGGTGGGCCGGCGCGAGCTGTTCGACGCCACGCCGCCCGTCCTCGCGGGCTTCGAAGCGCAACACGGTTTCGCCTTCTGACGATGCTTTGAAACGCCTCAGCAACGAGGGCGTGAAAAAAGCTTAAGGTGACGCCACTTGGTCCTGACGCCACAGCACAGCATATAGGGCACGACGTCTCTCGCGATCGGGGATTACGAATGTCGATGACTGTCCGCGGCCGGCTTCTGGCCGCGATCTTCAGCGTGGGTCTGGGCGGCGCCCTTGTCGGGCCGGCTAGCGCCGAAACCTTGGCCGACGCCATCGCGATGGCCTACGAGAACAACCCGACGCTGCAGGCGCAGCGCGCCACGCAGCGGGCGCTCGACGAGAACTACGTCCAGGCCCGGACCGGCTGGCGTCCGACGTTGAGCCTTAGCGGCCAGGCGGCCTGGCAGGAGAGCCGCACGCCTCAGGATGCGGCAGGCTTCGACTTTCTAGGTCGACCGAACCCCACGATCGTGAATGGCCGCAGCGCGAGCGCGGGCGTGACCTTCTCGCAGCCCTTGTGGACCGGCGGCCGCGTCGCCGCGCAGGTCTCCGCCGCCCAGGCCGAGATCTTGGCTGGCCGCGAGAACCTGCGCCGGATCGAAGCCCAGATCCTCGGTCAGGTGATCCAGGCCTATGCCGACGTTCGCCGTGACGAGGCCGCACTGGCGATCCGCCAGGAGAACGTCAATGTGCTGAGCCGGCAGCTGCAGGAATCGCAGGCCCGTTTCGACGTGGGCGAGGTGACCCGCACCGACGTGGCTCAGTCGCAGGCGCGTCTCGCCCAGGCCCAGGCGCTGTTCCAGCAGACCCAGGCCCAGCTGGCGATCACCCGGGCGACCTACGCCCAGGTGGTTGGGCGCAACCCCGGCCAACTCGAGCCCGAGCCGTCGCTCGCTTACCTCCTGCCGTCCGACCCGGACCAGGCGTTCAGCATCGCCGAGCAGAACAACCCGCAGCTCCGCGCCCAACAGTTCACCGAGCAGGCCAGCCGAGCCCGCGTGGCCGGGGCTCGCGCCGAGCGGATGCCGAACGTGTCCGCCCAGAGCACGCTGCGCTTCAACAGCGCGCCCGACGAGCCTTACGAGCGCGACCTCTACGATCGTGTCTTCACCGCGGGCGTGAACGTCACCGTTCCGCTGTTCTCCGGCGGCCTCGTGTCGTCGCGGATCCGCCAGGCGGTGGAGCGAAACAACACCGACCGGCTGACCACCGAGATCGTGCGTCGCGGCGTGCTGCAGAACATCACCTCGGCCTGGAGCCAGTTGATCGCGGCGCGCGCGAACATCGCCTCCAGCGACGAGCAGGTCCGCGCGGCGCGCATCGCCGCCGAAGGCACCCGCCAGGAGCAGCAGGTGGGCCTGCGCACCACCATCGACGTCCTGAACGCCGAGCAGGAACTGCGCCAGGCGGAACTCAACCAGGTGACCGCCCGCCGCGACGAGTACGTTGCCGCCGCCACCGTGCTGTCCGGCATGGGCCGCCTCGAGGCCAAGAACCTGACGCCGACCGTGCCGCGCTACGACCCGGTGAAGAACTTCCGCAAGCTGCGCCTCACCTGGGGCTGGGTGCCGTGGGAAGAGCCGATCGGCATTGTCGACCGCGTGCTGACGCCGTGGCCGGCGCCGACGCCGGACTCCAAGCCCGTCGAGGCTCCGATCCCGCCCGGCCTGCAGCCGCCCCCTGCCGTCACCCGGGCGACGCCGCCGCGCTGACGGCGCTTTCCCGCTCCGGGGAAGTTGCGGCCGCTCCGCGAGCGGAAATTGCAGGATCGGCGGCGGGCGCTTAGGCTCGACGTTTGAAGATTCCCCTTTGCGGCGGCAGGTCCATGTCCGAACAGACGTCCCAGGAACCCACGATGGAGGAAATCCTCGCCTCCATCCGCCGGATCATCTCCGAGGACGAGGCGCCGGCCGAGCCCGCTCCGTCGGCTGCGGTAGAACCTGACGCCGCGCCCGCGCCCGAACCCGCGGCGCCCGTGGCCGAAGTTGCTCCGCCGCCACCCGAACCCGAGCCGCCGGCGGCTCCGGCCGTGGAGGAGGACGACGACGCCCTGGAGCTGACCCAGAAAGTCGAGACGCTCGGCGACCTGGACGTCCTCACGCCCAGCGCTCCGCCCGAGCCGCCACCCGTCGCCGCGGCCGCGCCGGTCGCCGCCGGGGCCTCCACGCTCGTCAGCGAACGTGCGGCCACCGCCGCGGCTTCGGCGTTCGGCCAACTCTCCGCCGTGATCGCGATGCCGAGGGAAGGTCGCACGCTCGAGGACGTGGTCCGCGAACTGCTGACCCCGCTGCTGCAGCAATGGCTGGACGACAACCTGCCGCGCATCGTGCAGGAGGCCGTCGAGGCCGAGGTCGCCCGCATCGCCCGCGGTCGAGTAGGCTAGCGGTCATAGCGCGGGCGACCGCGCCAGCCGCTTCGCGTTCCGCTCCATTCCCTGTAAGACGCCGGCGGCGCGCTCCATCCGGAGCGCGCTTTGCCTCATATCGCCATGCTTGAAAAAACCTTCGATCCCAAGACCGTCGAACCGCGCCTCTACGCCGCCTGGGAGGCCTCGGGGGCCTTTGCTCCCACGGACGACCCCAAGGCCGAGCCGTTCAGCATCGTCATCCCGCCGCCGAACGTGACCGGGTCGCTGCACATCGGGCATGCGCTCAACAACACACTGCAGGACGTGCTGATCCGGTTCGAACGGATGCGCGGCAAGGCGGCCCTTTGGCTGCCCGGCACCGACCACGCCGGGATCGCCACCCAGATGGTCGTCGAGCGGCAGCTGGCGCAGGAGGGCAACCAGAGCCGCCGCGACCTGGGCCGGGACGAGTTCGTGGCCAAGGTGTGGGAGTGGAAAGCCAAGTCCGGCGGAACCATCGTCAATCAGCTCCGCCGGCTGGGCGCGAGCTGCGACTGGAGTCGCGAGCGCTTCACGCTGGACGAGGGCCTGTCGGCCGCCGTCCGCAAGGTGTTCGTCACCCTCTACAAGCAGAACCTGATCTATCGCGACAAGCGGCTGGTGAACTGGGATCCGCACTTCCAGACCGCCATCTCGGACCTCGAGGTCGAACAGCGCGAGGTCGACGGCCATTACTGGCACTTCGCCTATCCGCTCGAGGATGGCTCGGGTGAGATCGTCGTCGCCACGACACGGCCTGAGACCATGCTGGGCGACACCGCGGTCGCCGTGCACCCGAGGGACGAGCGCTACACGCAACTGATTGGCAAGGCCGTGCGCCTGCCGATCGTCAATCGGCCCATCCCGATCATCGCCGACGAGTATCCGGACCCCGAGAAGGGTTCGGGCGCGGTGAAGATCACCCCGGCCCACGACTTCAACGATTTCGCCGTCGGCAAGCGCCACAACCTGCCGATGATCAACATCTTCGACGACTTCGCGCGGCTGAACGACAACGTACCGCTCGAGTACCGTGGCCTCGACCGGTTCAAAGCGCGCGAGAAGGTGGTCGCCGAGTTCGAGGCGCTGGGCCTGCTGCGCGGCATCGAGAAGACCCGCCACGTGGTGCCGCACGGCGACCGTTCGGGCGTCGTGGTCGAGCCTTACCTGACTGACCAGTGGTACGTGGCCGCCGACGTTCTGGCCAAACCGGCCATCAAGGCTGTGGAGGACGGCGCCACGGTCTTCGTGCCCAAGGCGTGGGAGAAGACCTACTTCGAGTGGATGAGGAACATCCAGCCGTGGTGCGTCTCGCGCCAGCTGTGGTGGGGCCACCGAATCCCCGCCTGGTTCGGACCGGACGGGGAGGTCTTCGTCCAAGAGACGGAAGAGGAGGCCCGCCGCCAGGCGCGCGAGCACTATGGCCACGACGTCGAGCTGACGCAGGACGAGGACGTCCTCGACACCTGGTTCTCGTCCGCGCTTTGGCCGTTCTCCACGCTGGGCTGGCCGGAGAAGACCGAAGACCTGCGCCGGTTCTATCCGACCCACACCCTGGTCACGGGCTTCGACATCATCTTCTTCTGGGTCGCCCGGATGATGATGCAGGGCATCCAGTTCATGGATGAAGTCCCGTTCAAGCGAGTCTTCATCAACGCGCTGGTCCGCGACGCCACTGGGGCCAAGATGTCGAAGTCCAAGGGGAACGTCATGGACCCCCTGGAGCTGGTCGACGACTTCGGGGCCGACGCCCTGCGCTTCACCCTGACGGCCATGTCGGGCCAGGCTCGTGATATCAAGCTGTCCCGCCAGCGCATTGAAGGCTATCGGAATTTCGGCACCAAGCTGTGGAACGCCACGCGCTTCTGCCAGATGAACGGCTGCGCCCGGGCCGAAGGCTTCGATCCCGCTCAGGTGAAGGCGCCGCTGAACCGCTGGATCGTCGGCGAGACGACCCGGACGGCCAAGGCGGTAACCGAGGCGCTGGCCGACTGCGGCTTCGACGAGGCCGCGAATGCGCTCTATCGCTTCATCTGGAACCGCTTCTGCGACTGGTACGTCGAACTCGCCAAGCCGCTGCTGAACGGCGAAGACGCCGCCGCCAAGGCCGAGACTCAGGCGACTGCGGCCTGGGTGCTGGACGTGATCCTGACGCTGCTGCACCCAGTCATGCCGTTCATCACCGAGGAGCTGTGGGGCCAGACCGCCGACCTCGGCGCGCCGCGCGGACACCGCGACTTCCTGATGACCGCCCGCTGGCCGGAGCTGCCCTACAGCCTGATCGATCCGGCCGCCGACGCCGAGATCGACCTGATCATCGAGGCGATCTCGGAAGGCCGCTCTGTCCGTTCCGAGCTGAACGTGCCGCCGGCCGCCCGGCCGCCGCTGCTGGTGGTCGAGGCCAGCGAGGCCCAGCGTCGCGTGATCGAGGCCAGCGCGCCTCTGATCGCCCAGCTACTGCGCGTGGCCGAGGTCCGTTTCGTCGACGCCGCGCCCGAAGGCGCCATCCCCTACGTCGTCGATGGCGCCACCCTGGCCCTGCCGGTCGCGGAGTTCATCGACTTGGCCGCCGAGCGGGCGCGCCTGTCGAAGGAGGTGGCGAACCTGGCCTCCGACATCGAGCGCGCGGCCAAGAAGCTGTCGAACCCCGACTTCGTCTCTCGGGCGCCCGAAGAGGTGGTCGAGGAGAACCGCGAACGGCTGGCCGAGGCGGAGACCGCCAAGGCGAAGCTAGAGGGGGCGCTCGCCCGCCTCGGGGCGGTGGCGTAACGCCGGCGCCGGTTTGCCACCGGCGCTAGGTTATGGTTGTTCACTCACGGTGACGTGCGGGCGCTGGGACCCGCGCGCGCTAGGAGAAACGCCGCATGTCCGACCCCGCCCTGCCGCCCGGCTGGCCCGCAATGTCGATTGCCCAGGCCCATGCCCTGCTGACCCAGCCGGGTTCGCCCCTGGAGACGGAGGAGCTCGACATCCGCGGCGTCCGGACGAAGGTCTGGAAGAACCTGCCGCCGTCGCTCCGTTCCGTCGTGGAGGCGA
>NZ_JAPSKZ010000024.1 GCF_031181185.1 Phenylobacterium sp.
GTGCTGCGGGCCGGACAGGGACGCCTGGTGGAGGCCTACAACCTCAGCCGCAACCTGATGCTCATGGGCCTGATCGCCGCCGTCGCGCTAGCGGCGGGCACCGCCTATCTGATCCGTCGCTCGATCGTGGGGCCGCTGGACGCGTTCATGGGCTTCGTCGAACGGGTCGGCCGCGGCGACCTCACCGGCCAGACGGCGGCAACCTCCAAGGACGAGATCGGGCAGCTCGGGGCGACGCTCAACGCCATGGTGGACGGCCTTAAGGATCTCGCCCGGCAGAGCCGGGAGGCCACCGAGAACCTCAACGCCGCGACGGCGGAAATCCGCGCCTCCACGCAAGAACAGGCGGCGGGCGTCGAGGAGCAGCTGGCGGCCGTGCAGGAAACGGCCGCGACCGTTGACGAGATCACCCACTCGGGCGCGCAGATCAGCAAGCGCGCCCAGGAAGTCATCGCCTCGGCCCAGGCGACAGCCCAGACCAGCAACGAAGGCTTGCGGGCCGTCGACGAGACAACCCGCGCCATGGACGCCATCCGCGACCAAGCCGAGGCCGTCGCCGAGAACATCGTGGCCCTGAGCGAGAAGACCCAGGCCATCGGCGACATCATCGCCACCGTGAACGACATCTCGGAGCGGTCCCACCTGCTCGCCCTCAACGCCGCCATCGAGGCCGCCGCGGCGGGCGAGCACGGCCGAAGCTTCTCGGTCGTCGCGTCGGAGATGAAGATGCTGGCCGACCAGGCCAAGGACGCCACCGGCCAGGTGCGTTCGATCCTCGGGGACATCCAGCGCGGCATCAACGCGTCCGTCATGCTGACGGAGGAGGCGGTGAAGCGGGTGGCGGCGGGGAAGGAGCGGACCGACACCACCCAGCGCACCATCACCGAGATCACCGGCCGGGTGCAGGAGAGCGTGCAGACCTTCCAGCAGATCGTCGCCTCCACCAATCAGCAACAGCTTGGGATCGAGCAGGTGATGGGGGCGCTCCAGAACATCCGTCAGGCGAGCCAGCAGACCGCCGCCGGCACCCGGCAGCTCGACGAAGCCGCCGCCAACCTGACCCGCCTGTCCCAGCAGCTGCTGTCGCTGGCCGAACGGTACAGGCTGTAGGACACCGCCTTGGTCGACATCCGCGCCCAGCTGCTGGCGGCGTTCGACGTCGAACATCGCGAGCACCTCCAGGCGATCCGGCGTGCGCTGGCGGCGCCGGAGGAGGCGGACCTGCGCGAGATGTTCCGTCGAGCCCACAGCCTGAAGGGCGCGGCCCGGGCGGTGGACCTCCCGCAGATCGAAGAGATCGCTCACCGGCTGGAGGACCTGTTCGCAGCCGTGGGCGAGGGCCGGTCGGCGCTCGACCGTCCGGCCGTGCAGGACATCCACCTCGCCCTCGACGCCATCGAGGCCGAGGCCGAGACGGTGCGCCGCGGGCAGGCGCCCCGGTCACCCGACGACCACGAGGAGACCGAAGCCGCACCGGTTTCGCCCGCGCGCCTCTCGCGAACCGATCCTGAACCCGAACGCGGCCTGGAGGTGGTCCGCATCGAGGCCGACGCTCTGCGGGCGTTGTCGCAGGCGGCGCACCAGCTCGCCAACGACGTCCGGAACGAACAGGGCGCCCACGCGGAACTGCGGCGGCTGCACCTGCAGACCCGCCGGCTTGAGCAGCTATGGGGGGAGCTGAGACCAGGGGCCGGGGCAGGCCGGCACGGCGCCCGCGCCCGCGACTTCGAGGGCATTCTCCGGACGCTGGGTCGTGAGCTTGGGCAGCTCGCCCAGAGACAGCGCCGGACGAGCTGGAGCCTGGAAACGGATCTGGCGGTCCTGCGCGACCACCTCGACCGCATCGCCATGACGCCCGCCGACGCTGTGCTGGGGGACCTTGGCCGAATGGTGCGCGACCTCGCGCGCGAGGCCGGGGTTGAGATCGACGTACGGATGGAGGGGCTGGAGGTGCGGGCGGAGCGACGGGTGCTGCAGGTGCTCCGTGATCCCTTGATCCACGTCCTGCGGAACGCCTTGAGCCACGGGGCCGAGCCTCTGGAGGCGCGGCGCGCCGCCGGCAAGCCGGACGCCCTGCTGGTCGGACTTGAGATCTCCGCCCGCGGGGGTCGCCTGCAGGCGCGCGTCTATGACGATGGGCCCGGCCCTGATCTCGACCGCCTCGAGCGCGCTGCGCTCGACAAAGGCCTTCTGACGCCCCGTGGCCCCGGTGATCCGCCGCCCAGCCCGGAGGAGGTGCTGGCGCTGGCGTTCGAGCCGGGCGTCTCGTCGGCGAAGGCGGTTGATCGGCTCGCCGGGCGAGGCATGGGCCTGTCGGTGGTCCTGCAGGCGGCGCGAGAGCTCGGCGGCTCTGCGCGTCTGGCGCGCCGGCTGCCCCACGGGGCCGAGGTGATCGTCAGCGCACCACTGTCGACGGCCGCGCAGGCCGTGGTCGTCGTGGAGGCGGGCGGCGCTGCTTACGGAGTGCCGAGCTTCGGCGTCGTCCGTCTGTTGCGGCTGCCGCACGACACCCTGGAATCCGTCGAAGGGGCCCTGACGGTGCGGATAGAAGTCGCGGGCCGCGACGTTCTAGCTCCCGTGGTTTCGATGGCGGCGGTTCTTGGGAAGGCGGGGGCGGAGATCCCTGCGGCTGGCGGCGTGGTGTCCGCCTTGCTGCTCGCCCGCGGCGAGCGGCACGTCGCCTTCGCCGTCGACACATTCGTGGACGTGCGCGAGATCGGGGTTGAGGCGATGCGGGCGGATGGCCTGGATCCCGCCCTGGTGCTGGGAGCCGGCCTGCTCGACGACGAGACGCCGCTCGCCGTGGTCAATCCCGACGAACTGGTCGACCGGTGGCTGCGTGACGAACGGCGGCTGGCCGCGGTCGGGCTCGGGCTTGCCACGCCCGAGAGCTCGGACCGACCGCAGCAACGCACCATTCTGGTGGTCGACGACTCCATCACCACCCGCACGCTCGAGAAGAGCATCCTTGAGGGTCAGGGCTATCGTGTGCTGCTCGCCGTCGACGGGCTCGACGCGCTGCACATCCTGCGTTCGGGCGAGGCCGTGATCGACCTCGTGGTGGCCGACATCGAGATGCCGCGGATGGACGGCTTCTCGCTGCTGCAGGCCATCAAGGCTGACGCCAGCTTGGCCGATCTGCCGGTGATTTTGATGACCTCGCGCAACGATCCGACGGACGTTCGTCGCGGCATGGACCTGGGCGCGGAAGCCTACATCACCAAGCAGAAGTTCGACCAGCGCGAGCTGCTGGCGACGATCGGCCGCGTACTGTGACTTCCCCTCGCCGAGTTCGCGTGATGATCGTCGAGGACTCACTGGTGGTGCGCCAGCTGCTGTCGCACATCGTCGGTCGCGATCCCAGGTTCGTGCTGGCGTCCGCCGTGGCCTCTGCGGAAGAGGCCCTCGCCGAGATCGGCCGGGTGAAACCGGACGTCATCTCGATGGACATTCGTCTGCCGGGGATCGACGGCCTCGAGGCGACACGGCGCATCATGAGCGAGCATCCGACGCCCATCGTCGTGATCGCCGACTCGGTCGAGGACGCTTCGCTCAAGATCTCGATGAACGCGCTTCGAGCCGGGGCGCTCAGCGTCGTCGAGAAGCCGGTGGGCGTCGCCTCGTCGGCCTACGAGCGCATCGCCGAGACCATCACCACCCAACTGTTCATCATGAGCAGCGTCCCGGTGATCCGCCGCCGCGCCTTCGCCACGGACGCGCCGGCGGTCCCGCTTCCGCCGCCGCCCGCGCCGCGCGCAGCCTTCGCCAAGCTCTCGTACCTGGCGCTGGCGGCGTCCACGGGCGGCCCGCCCGCCCTGGCGAAGGTGCTGGAGGCGCTGCCGAGCGACTTCCCCGGAGCGGTCTTCGTGGTGCAGCACATGGGGACGGCCTTTATGGAGGGCTTCGCCGGCTGGCTGGACGGCCTGTCGCCGCTTCCCGTGATGCTGGCGACAGACGGTGAAGTCGCGCAGCCCGGTCGGGCGTACGTCGCCCCCGGAGACCGGCACCTCGCGATCGAGGCGGGCGGCGTCATGAGGCTGGTGTCGGGTTCCACCGCGCCCACGCAGCGGCCCTCGGCCAACATCCTCTTCGAGTCGCTCGCCCGGGCCGCGCCATCGCACACCGCAGGCGTGCTCCTGACCGGTATGGGCGAAGACGGAGCGCACGGACTGCTGGAACTGCGCCGCGCCGGGGGCTACACGATCGCCGAGCATCAGAGCAGCGCCGTCGTCTACGGCATGCCTGCCGCAGCCGTGCGCCTCAAGGCGGCGCGCGAAGTCCTGCCGCTGGACGCCATCGGGCCACGGGTCGCACAGCTCGCGTCGTCGAAGAGGGCCGAGGCATGACCGAAGCCGCGCGCATCCTGGTGGTCGAGGACTCCGTGACCCAGGCGGTCGCGTTGAGGGGCGTGCTTGAGCGGGAAGGGTTCGAGGTCGAGATCTCGGCCACCGCCGAGGCGGCGCTGGAGCGGCTGAACGGCGACCTTCCCGATCTGGTCGTGGCTGACTACCACCTGCCGGGCATGGACGGCCGGGAGCTGTCCCGGCACATCCGCCTCAACGGACGCACCCGCGCCCTGCCGGTGCTGATGCTCACGAGCGCCCGCGAACTGGACCTCGAGCGGCAGGGCCTCGAAAGCGGCGTCGACGCCTACCTTCCCAAGTCAGCGGACGTGGACGTGATGCTGGCGCGGCTGCGCGCCTTGCTGCGACGGCCCCAGGCGGCTGGCGCGGAGCGCGGTCGCGCCTTCCGGCGCGCTCGGATCCTGCTCGCCCACGACAGCCTGACGGCGCGCCTCCGCATGCGCCATCTCCTGGATCAGGAGGGTTACGACGTCGTCGAGGCGAGCACCCCCGAGGCCGCGGTGCGTGCGCTGGACGAGGAGACCGACTGCGTGGTCCTGCCCTTTGCCGGACCAGGGTGGGATGGACTTGCGCTGGCGCGCGCGCTCGACGCCCAGCGGCACAGGCTCGGGTTCGGCTTCCAGGTCGTGGTGATCGGCCCCGGGCCGGATCAGCCAGCCGACCTGGCGGCCGCGTTCGAAGTGGGCGCCGACGAAGTGGTGCGTAGCGAAGACAGCGACGACGTGCTTCGCGTGCGGCTGCGGGCGCTGATGCGGCGCAAGATGCTCGTCGACGAGACCCGGCGCGCCCAGGCGGCCGAGGCTCGCGCCGCGGCGGCTGACGAGCTGGCGCGGACCAACGCCGAGCTGCAGGCGGCAAACCGGCAGCTGCGGGAGGCGCAGGCCCAGCTCGTCCAATCGGCGAAGATGGCGTCGCTCGGCGAGCTGGTCGCCGGGATCGCCCACGAGATCAACAACCCCCTGGCTTTCATCCTCGGCCACCACGACACCGTGGAGCGGCTCGTTGGCGAGGCGGCGCAGGCGCAGGAGCCTGGGCCTAGCCAGGCGCCTCTGGAGAAGGCCCGGGAGCGGCTGAAGGCGATGCGGGTCGGGCTGCAACGCATCCAGACGCTAGTGCTCAACCTGCGCAAGTTCTCGCGCCTCGACGAAGCGGAGAAGCAGCTGCTGGACGTGCCCGACGCTGTTGAGACGGTGTTGGCCCTGCTGAAGCCAAAGCTTGGCGAAATCGAAGTACGGCGCCGCTTCAACGCGAGTGCGGCGCTTTACGGATCGCCCGCGCTCCTGAACCAAGTGGTCATGAACATCGTGGCCAACGCGGCGGATGCCTTAGGCGGCGCAGGCGTGATCGAGATCGCCACGGAAGAGCGGGACGGTCGCTACCTGATCGCGGTGAGCGATTCCGGTCCTGGCGTACCGATTGAACTGCGCGACCGGATCTTCGAGCCCTTTTTCACGACCAAGCCCGTGGGGTCGGGAACCGGCCTCGGGCTTGCCATCGCCTATTCGGTTGTGCGGGCGCATGAAGGCACGATCGTGGTCGACGAGGGCCCGCTCGGCGGCGCGCGGTTCTCGGTCGACCTGCCTACGGGAGGCGCCGGATGACCGAGCCCCGCGCCACCCTGATGTTCGTGGACGACGAGGCCGACATCCTCGTCGCGCTGCAGGACCTGTTCGAGACCGACTACGGCGTGATCGGCTTCACGCGGCCGGCGGAGGCCCTCGAGGCCCTGACCCAACGCGGGGACGTGGCGGTCATCGTCTCGGACCAACGCATGCCGGGGATGCCGGGCGACGTCTTCCTCCAGGAGGCGCGCACGCTGAGCGACGCCAGCGCGATCCTGCTCACGGGCTATGCCGACCTGAGCGCCGTAACGGCCGCGCTCAATCGCGGCGGCATCGTGGGCTACGCGCCGAAGCCGTGGGAGCCGGACGCGCTCAAGGCCATGGTCGCGGGCGCCGCCGAGCAGCACAGGCTGCGGCGCGCGCTTCGGCGGGAACAGGCGCTGCTGCAGGGCCTGATGGACCACCTGCCGTATTCGGTCGCCTTCAAGGATCCGAGCGGCCGCTTCGTGCACCTGAACCACCGGAAGGCCAGCGCCCTGGGCCAACTCGCCGAGGCCTGTGTCGGCAGGACGGAGCACGAACTGGGCGGAGCTCCGACATCTGAGGCTGAGCGGAATGCGATCGAGCTGCGCCGCCCCGTCCAGGTCGTGGACGAACGGCCCGGCGCCGCCGGCTCGTCCTGGACCCAGATCGACTACGTGCCTCTCATCGACTCGGCCGGCGAGGTCCAGAGCCTGGTCGTCATGGAGCGCGACATCACCCAACAGCGCGTGGCGGAGCAACAGCTGCGCCAGTCGGACAAGTTGCGCGCGCTGGGCACCCTCGCGGGCGGCGTCGCCCACGACTTCAACAACCTTCTCACGGCGATCGTCGGCAGCTTGGAACTCGCCACGAAGCGTCTCGGCGACGCCACCGCCGTTCGGCGTTACCTCGACAACGCCACCCTTGCTGCGCAACGCGGGGCCTCCCTCACGCAGCGCCTCCTGGGCTTCAGCCGGCGGTCGGACGGCGAGCCGGTGACGGTGGACATCGCCGAGGTTCTGCGCGGCACGCGCGATCTGCTGGCCCGGACGCTGGGCGGCGCCGTTGGCGTGGAATGGCGGATCGCCGACGGCCTCTGGCCTGTGTCGATCGAGGCGGACCAGCTTGAGGTCGCGCTTCTGAACCTGGCCGTGAACGCGCGCGACGCCATGCCGAACGGCGGCCAGATCACCATCCAAGCGCGGAATGTCGACGTCGGCCTGGACGAGGCCGACGCCGACCTGGCGGCAGGCGACTATGTGGTTCTCACCGTGGCGGACACGGGCGAGGGGATGCCGCCGGAGATCCTGGAGCGAATCCTGGAGCCGTTCTTCACGACGAAGCCCGTCGGCAAGGGCACCGGCTTGGGGCTTCCGATGGTCTATGGCTTTGCGCAGCGATCTGGCGGCGCGCTTCGTATCCAGAGCGTCCTCGGGGCCGGCACTCAGGTTTCACTCTTCCTCCCTCGAGCGAAAGAGGCTGGGCGGCCTTCGGCGCGTGGCGCTGAGAACTCGGCCACGGCCACGCGGTGTCGCGTCCTGGTGATCGACGACGAGCCCGGCGTGCGCACGGTCACCGCCGCTAGCCTCCGCGATATGGGCCATGAGGTTCTGGAGGCCCACGACCCGGCGACCGCCCTCGACCTCGTGGCCCGTGCAGACTGCGAGATCGACCTGGCCATCGTTGACTTCGCCATGCCCGGGATGAACGGCCTCGAGTTCATCGAGAGAGCGCGCGACGTCCAGCGCGACCTGCCGGCCATACTGCTCACCGGCTACTACAGCGTCGAGACGGCGCCGCCGGGTGTGCTCGTCGTGCACAAACCCTTCACCCAGCCGACCCTGGAGGCGGCGATCGCTTCGATTCAGGCCCTCGCTGCCGTCGCGGACGAGACGGTGACCGGCGAGCCGACGCCTTAACTTTAGATATTGCGGCGGGAATGTGTCTCAGCTTCGCTGCGACGGGGGACTGGAGACAGAATGAACACCGCTCCTCTCGGCTTCGGCCTAGCTGTTCTGTGGCCCCTTGCCGCCGGCCTCACCCTGGTGCTCCTCACGAAGTGGCGCGCGGCTAAGCGGGCCCGCGCCCTGGCGGCGGTTGAGGCGCGGCTGAAGGCCGGCTATGCCGCCATCGAGACTTCGCCGATCCCGCCGCGCTTGAGCTTCGTGATAGAGGTGCTCGAGGAGGCGGCCGTCGCTGACGAGCGGCCGGCGCGTGCGGCGCCCGACCTTCAAAACGCCTGATCCACGCTGAGGAGCACAGAAGGCCGCCTCCCGCAACGCCAAGGCGGGACCATGACCCTTTCGTGCGCGGCGCAGCCGGAGGCTCGCGTCGGCGATGAGCCTAATGAAGGTGTGCCGATAGCTCGCTAGAGCGGCGGTGTGCAGGGCGCGCGGTTCCAGGTGGACCGGGGTCGCTGCAGGGCCTAGGCGTGAACAAAAGATAAGCCCTGCGGGTTCTGCGCCTACCCCGCCGCCACTTTTGGGAACGCGTCATTGCCGCAGGATTCCGGTACTTCAGTGCCCGTGCCCACCGACGAACGATACCGCCTTCTGGTGGAGGGGATCACCGACTACGCGATCTACATGTTGGACCCGGAGGGCGTGATCTCGAGCTGGAACTCGGGGGCGGCTCGGTTCAAGGGCTACAGCGCCGACGAGATCCTGGGCCAGCACTTCTCACGCTTCTACACCGAGGAAGACCGCGCGCAGGGGCTGCCAGCGACCGCCCTTCGCACCGCCGCCGAAGAAGGTCGTTTCGAGCGCGAGGGCTGGCGCGTGCGCAAGGACGGCACTCGGTTTTGGGCCCACGTCGTCATCGATCCGATCCGTGACAAGGACGGCCAGATCATCGGGTTCGCCAAGATCACCCGTGACCTGACCGAGCGCCGTGAGGCACAGGAAGCGCTGCGCAGGAGCGAGGAACAGTTCCGGCTGCTGGTCCAGGGCGTGACGGACTACGCCCTCTACATGCTGGACCCGCACGGCTGCGTCTCGAGCTGGAACGCGGGCGCGGAGCGGATCAAGGGCTATGCGGCCAGCGATGTGATGGGCAAGCACTTCTCCCGCTTCTACACCGAAGAGGATCAGGCCGCCGGCGTGCCCGCCAAGGGGCTGGCGACCGCCAGGCAGGAGGGGCGCTGGGAGACCGAAGGCTGGCGCGTGCGGAAGGACGGCTCGAGGTTCTGGGCCCATGTGATCATCGATGCGATCCGCAGCGAGGATGGAGAGCTGGTCGGCTTCGCCAAGATCACCCGCGACGTGACCGAGCGCAGGAACGCCGAGCAGGCTCTGGAGGAGACCCGCAGGGCCCTGTTCCAGTCGCAGAAGATGGAAGCTGTCGGTCAGCTCACCGGCGGCGTCGCTCACGACTTCAACAACCTGCTCACCGTGATCCTGGGCGGCCTGGATACGATCGCCCGCAGCAAGCTCACCGATACGGTCCGGATCAACCGGGCGCTCCATATGGCCCGCCACGCGGCCGAGCGCGCTGCGGCGCTGACGTCGCGCCTCCTGGCGTTCTCGCGTCAGCAGCCGCTGGAGCCCACGCCATGCGACCTGAACGCCCTCGTGCGGGAAATGACGGATCTGCTGCACCGGTCCCTCGGCGAGCAGATCGAATTGGAAGGGGTTCTGTCGCCGCGCCTCTGGCCCGTCGAGGTCGACCAGAACCATCTCGAAAGCGCGATCCTGAACCTGGCGGTCAACGCCCGCGACGCCATGCCTGCCGGCGGCAAGCTCACGATCGAAACGGCCAATACGTACCTGGACGAAGCCTATGCGGCGAAGGACGCCGAGGTGGTCCCGGGACAGTACGTAATGATCGCCGTGAGCGACACCGGCACGGGCATTCCGGCGGATCATCTGGGACGGGTCTTCGAACCGTTCTTCACCACCAAGGAGGTGGGGCGCGGAACAGGCTTGGGCCTGTCGATGGTGTACGGCTTCGTCAAGCAGTCCGGCGGGCACGTGGCCATCTACAGCGAGGAGGGCCAGGGCACGTCGGTGAAGCTCTACTTCCCCCGCTTCATCGGCGAGACGCCGTTTGACCGGGACGCTGCCGCGGAAGAGCGGCCCGCCGCCAGCGAGGGCGAGGTCGTGCTGGTCGTGGAGGATAATCCTGACGTGCGCGCCTACAGCGTCATGATCCTGAAGGAGCTCGGCTATCACGTCATCGAGGCGCCGACCGCGCAGGCGGCGCTCGCGATCCTCGGCTCGAATCAGCGGCTCGACCTGCTGTTCACCGACGTGGTGTTGCCCGACCAGAGCGGCCGCGTCGTGGCCGACGAGGCGCAGAAGGTGCGTCCCGGGCTGAAGGTGCTGTTCACGACGGGCTATTCACGCAACGCCATCGTGCACCACGGTCGGCTGGACCCAGGCGTGCAGCTGCTCCCCAAGCCCTTTACGTTCCAGCAGCTTGCCGCCCGCGTGCGCGATCTGCTGGACACGTCGGCCTGATACCGACCTGGGCTGAAGGCTCGCCACCGTTCGCCGTCTGATCGCGCGAGCGAGGGTGGCTGCGAGGTATCGAGGCGTGTTGGAGAGAACGCCGAAAGGTCAGCTCTGCGCTTCTCGCCAATGAGCTGTCGGGACCAGCTAACGCTGGCCCAGTTGGGCTCCTCACCAGCTTTGGCTGGCCCAATGCAGAGCTGCTGCGTGACACATGTGAACGTCCGTAACGGGTCGCGCTCGGACCTTGATGTGCGCCGGCGACGCCAGAAGCTGACGCCTGCTGGGGGCGGATTCGAAACGTCAGGCGACGGGCGGATCGGCGATGATCAGGAGCGCTGCTTGCGCCGCTGAGCGGGCGCTGCGGCGCTGCTCCCGCTCAGGCCGCGCGTCGCGCAGGCGTTCGCTATATTGCGGCTGATTGAGAGCATTTTGGTTTTATCTGAAGACCACTCTGGCGCTGGCCGCGAAATCATGAGATAAATGCAGATCGAATATCGTTTTCGGTTCGGTTGCTCTCCACGCTTGTTCTTCGGATCGAGCCCGGGCCTTCCTCGCCTTCTCCGACTTTCTGATCTCACGCCCTGATCGGGGCGCGCGAAAACTCGCATTGAAGGCAAAGATTATGACAACTGGCATCGTGAAGTGGTTCAATGCTTCCAAGGGCTTCGGCTTCATCCAACCGGACGCCGGCGGGCCGGACGTATTCGTCCATGCTTCGGCCGTGGAACGTTCGAGCCTCGGCTCGATCCATGAGGGCCAGAAGCTGGGCTACGAGCTCGAGCGGGACCAGCGCAGCGGCAAGGTGTCGGCGGGCCAGCTGCAGGCGGCCTAAAGCGCATCCTGCCGGTGCGCCGGCAGGATGATGGATCGGGCGGCGGGCCTCGGCCCGCCGCCTTTTTCATGCCTGACGACGCGCCAACGATGCCGCGGCCGAAGAGGCCGCGCGCCTCGTCCAGCGCGGCGAGCGGACGGCGCTGTCGGCCGCCGACGTCAAAGCCAAGCGCGACGCCAAGTATGCCGCCCGCAAGGCGGGGACGTAGCGGTGCAACCAAGCCGAGAAGGCGAACCTATGAACGAATTCCAGGACGACCTCGCCGGCACGCCGGAGCGCTCGCGTGCGGAGCGCCATCTGGAGCGGATCCGCCAACAAGGGGGCATTTTCGTTGAGGCCGTCCGCGTGACGCGCATGCCCATGATGGTGACGGACCCCACCCTACCCGGAAACCCGATCACCTTTGCGAACGCCGCCTTCTGCCAGCTGAGCGGCTACACCATGGACGAGTTGCTCGGACAGGATCCTCACTTCATGAACGGACCTGACACGGATCCACAAGCGGTGGTGGCGTACGAGACCGCGATGGCGGAAGGCCGCGAGGCGACGCTCGAGATCCTGCAATACCGGAAGGACGGGAGCGCCTTCCAGGCGATGCTGTACGCGACGCCTCTCGACGACGGCCAGGGCGCGGTGACGCACCACTTCCTGTCGTACCTGGACATCACGCGGCGCCACGAAGCGGAGGCCCAGCTTAGGGCCCTCTCGGAAGAGCTCGAAGCTCGTGTGGCCCAGCGGACCCGGGAGCTGGAGCAGGCCAACACCGCGCTCCAGGCGGCAGACGCCGAACGGGCGATGCTCCTGGTCGAGGTGAACCACAGAGCCAAGAACAGCCTCGCGGTGGCGGCCGCGCTTCTCGCGCTGCAGGGCCGCCGGCAGATCGATCCAAAGGTGAAGGCGCTCTTCGCCGAATCCGCCGACCGCCTGAACGCAATGGCTCGCCTCCACGACTTGCTGAGCAAGTCGGAGCACTCGGCGCGTGTGGATATCGCCACCTATATCGCGGAGCTCTGCGAGGCGCTCAAATCCCTCACGTCCGGCGACCGGATCGCCGTCAGGGCCCGGGTCGAGGAGGATATCCTCGTCGACGCGGATATCGCCTTCCCGATGGGGATCGTTCTGACCGAACTGATCACCAATGCGGTGAAGTACGCCTTCCCGGATGACCGCAAGGGCATCATTCTTGTCCAGGCGAAACGAGCTGGAGCCGGCCGCGTGGAGCTCATCGTGCGGGACAATGGGGTCGGCATGTCAGGCTATCGGGAAGGCTCCCTCGGATATGGGCTCGTCCGCTCGCTGGTGAAGCAGGTGGGCGGTGAGATCGACATCCAGGGTGACGCCGGGGTCACCGTCACGATCTGCTTCTCCGACGCGTCTCGGCTGATGCGCGACGCGCGACCTTAGGCGCTCGCAGCGTCAGAGGTCGCGGGTCTTCGCGTTCAGAAGATCCGCAAGCGCCACCACCACCCGGCTCGGCGTGAACGGTTTGCTGATCATGATGCTCATGGGCACGCCCTGCACCGCCCAGTCGTGCGAGCTGTCTCCACTGACGTAGATCACAGGCAGGCTGGCCGAGACGCTCCGCGCCCGGCGCGCGACCTCCCAGCCCAGCGGAGATGCGCTCCCGAGATTGATATCGGTGACCAAGGCGGCCCAGGCGCGGCCGCCGCTCGCCAACAGGGCCAAGGCCTCAACGCCTGAATCGGCCGAGACGACGGCGTAGCCCGCAGTCTCCAGGGCCTCGCGGATGAGATCGCCCACCAGGGGCTCGTCGTCCACGACAAGGACGCAAGGTTCGGACACGGGGGCTGCTCCTGGATAAGTCGAGCAGCGCGGGCCGGCCTTCTCGAGGACAACTACGGTCGGCTATCCCAGATCATACGCCGAAGCTAGGCATTCGTTCCGAACAACGTGAAGGAAGCCGGGCGCCGCGCAGAAGCTGAGAGATGTTCAAGATAAATTCCTGCCGAGCCGGCGGTCATGCTATGCTTGAAGAATGAGAATAGCTTTAGCGCGAACGACTTTCACGGTGGCGCGCCACCGCGACCTCTGGGCCGTGGAGAGTCTGGGGGAATACTACGACCATTCGCCCGACAAGAGTGAAGCCAAGGCGTCCGCCAATAAGCGGGCGCGGCATGCGCAGGACGCCGGCCAGCCCTGTCAGGTGCGGGTGAGCGGCGAGACCGGGTACATGACCTAGCCCCGCGGGCGCCCGCTGACGGACGGCCCGCGAGCAGGACTTGTCGGGCGCGCCTAGTCGAAGATGTCGAAGATGGAACCGCGCTTCTTGCGATACCCGCCGTGGCCGTACTCGCCGCGCTCGCCGTACTCCCCGCGTTCCCCCCGCTCACCGTAGCCGCCGCTCCACGGCTGCTGCTGCGGCGGCGGGCGGAGATGGCCACTCTGGACTGGCGCCGCCGCTGCGTCCTGCGCCGCCGACGCCATAAGCTTCTCGAGTTCGCCGCGATCGAGCCAGACGCCCCGGCAGGTGGGGCACATGTCGAACTGCACGCCCGCGCGGTCGACGGTCTGCATCGACGTGTTGTCATTGGGGCAAAGGAGAAGGGGCATCGAAGCTTCCTGTGTATGGGAGGTCGAAAGCCGTTGGGGCTCGGCCTCACGTGGGAACGTGATGCGTCCGACATCGCTGCGCCGATCTATGATCGGTCGCAGCCAGAGGGGCCCGGCCCGCCCCTCAAGAATGGGCGAGCGGAAGCGGGCGGGCAAGGGGCCGCCGCATCTGCGCCTTGTAGGCGGCCATATGGGCGTCAACACTCGTTCTCGCGCGAGCTCGCGGCTCGCCCGGCGCCTAGAGGAGACGCAGCTTGCTTGTTCTGACGGACGTCCTGACGCGGGAGGAAGTGCTCGCCATCCGCGAGGTCTTGGCCGTCGCACCGTTCCGCGCGGGCGCCGCCACCGCGGGCGAGGCCGCTGAACGCGTCAAGCACAATGAGCAGGCTCAGCCGGACGATCCGGGTGTGATCGCCTTGGCTCGCCAGGTGCGACTAGCGCTCGAGCGCCATGCCGTGGTGCGATCCTTCGCGCGGCCCGCCCGCTGGTCCGGCCTGATGTTCTCACGATACGGCGTCCAGCAACAGTACGGCCTGCATACGGACAACGTCAGGATGTACGGCGGAGGCGGCCAATCGCTGCGGACGGACATCAGCTTCACCGTGTTCCTCTCGGATCCGGATAGCTACGAGGGCGGCGCCCTCCACGTTCAGGACATCTCGACGGATCGGGAGTTTCGACTTGAAGCCGGTTCGGCGGTTCTCTACCCCACCGGCTGCCTCCATCGCGTAGCGCCGGTGACGCGTGGGGTTCGTCTTGCCTGCGTCGGCTGGATGCAGAGTCTGGTGCGCCGCGCGGACCAGCGCGAGATCCTCTACGACTTGGACCAGGTCCGAGATCGGCTTGGTCCCGGCGACTCCGCCCTCCTCCTGGACAAGACCATCGGCAATTTGCTCCGGATGTGGAGCGAGGACTGATTTCGCCGGTCGTCTGCGTTGGACCGGTCTGTCGCAGCCGGAGCAGCCATGAGGCGCCGCTCGCCGCGAAGCGCCCGGGTGGCGGAGGGAACGGCCGGCCACCTGTGGCGGTCCTGTGTTCGGCGGGCTTGACGACATCCGCGCCTGCTGAAGAGGCGTCCATTGCTGAACAATCCGCCCGGACGCTGTTCGGACATGGAGCCCGACTTGACGGAAGGCAGCCCCCCGCCAGGAGTCTCCTGCGAGGAGCAATCCTAAGCGCGGCTAACGGCTGCGGATCGCCTTTGCTTGCGCGGCGGCGGCTTCCTGGGTGGCCTCGGCCTGGGCTTCGCCTTGTCTGCGAACGATGTCGGCCTCGCGTTCAAGGGCCTCCGCCTGAACCTCTAGCCGTTCCCCGGTGTAGCCCCCCGCCTGTTTCGCTTGGCCGCTCAGCGCGGCTGACCGCTCATCGAGCGCCTCGGCCTGCGTCGCCGCCTGATCTTGGATGGTCGCGCCTCGATCGCGCCCCGACTTCGCGACGGCGTCCGCCGTCTGGTCGCTCGGCGACTTGCTGCAGCTGACGACCAGCAGGGCGGCAGCAAGCAGCAAGATGGCGTGCACTCCGGCCATGGGGTCGTCCTTGCGCTGCACGCCCGCACAACGCGCGGACTGCGGGGAGGATGCGCGTGGAAGGAGCTAACCGCGTCTCCTTCGCGGCGACCGCGATCCGACCGTGTCCGCCATCACGGCGCCCCGCTCGCCCATGGGGCGGGCGGCTCCGGTCGTGGTGTCGACCAGCGTCTGATGCTCGGCCTCCGCGTTCAGCTTAGCGCCCAGTAGAATGACGAGCGCTGTCAGCCAGAACCAGAGAAGGACGGCGAAGATGGCGCCAAGCGACCCGTACGCGGCGCTGTAGCTTCCGAAGATGCGGACGTACAATGCCAGCAGCGCCGCGCCGCTCATCCAGAGGACCGCCGCCAGCAAGCTGCCGACGCTCAGCCACCGCCACTTTGCTGGCCGTCGGCTCGGCGCGACGCGGTAGAGGACCTCGAGCGCCAGTACAGCCATGGCCAGGAGCATGGGCCATCGGAGTTGGCTGAAGGGCCTCCACTCCGGCGCGCCCAGCACCGTGAGGATCACCGGGAGGGCGAGGAGAGCGCCGGCCGTGACCAGTGCAAAGGCAAAGGCGCTCAACGTCAACGCTGCAGCAACCAGGTTAAGCCGCAGGAAGCTTCGCTGCTCCTTCTCCTCGTAGGCGATGTTCAGCCCCCGGATGAGGGTCTTCATGCCGGTGTTGGCGGTCCAGAAGGCGACCGCGAGGCCGCCGAAGAACGTCAGGCCGAGGCGTCCGTCGGCCTGGGTCGCGATCCGCACCATCTCATCGCCCATCAGGCTGAGGGCTTCCGGCGGGACCACGCCGGCGAGAAGCGACAGATGCTCGCGCGCCTTTGTAGCGTCGGCGAACAGGCCGTAGAGCGAAACGAAGGCGGCGAGGCCGGGCAGCAGGGCCATGACGGCGCTAAAGGCAATGCCGCGCGCCACGGTCGGCAGAGCGTCACGGCCGAGTCCTCTCCACGCTCGCCAGAGGATGTCGGTCCAACCGCGCCGGCCGATCTCCTGCGGGGTGCGCGCCGAGCGCCCGCGGGTCTTACCGTTCTTCATGGCCGCCGTCCGGCTTGGGTCTGCTTGGCCAAAGTCCCAGTCCGTCGCTGCGTTCCAGCCTGGCCCGCTTCAGGGGGCCATCGCCGGGTGTCGGTCGGTGAAGGAACTCTCTTGCCTCGGCCAAGATAATCTCATCCATGCGAGATGATGGTCAAAAGAAAGGAGTTGAGAACGTGTACTTCAAAGCTATGAGGCAATATCTCTGATGATGATTTGGTGAGAAACAAAGAAAACACCTATCTCCTCCGACGCCTTTCGGGTACATTGTTTCTAGCGCCGACGGGCGTGTGCCGCTTGGCGGTCGATCGTTCCCGCCGTGGCGCCTCATCGAGAATTACATGTCCGGCTTATTCCTGGCCTGTGTCCTGCTGGCGCTGGTCGCTCTTGCCGCCCCCGCCGCCCTTCGACTCGCCGGGCTGGCGCGCTGATGGCGCGCCCTCCGATCTGCACCTTCACGGCTGCTGAACGCGACGGCGTGTGGCTCGTCACCCAGGACGGCGTCTTCTACGGCGACTACCACTCCCGAGACCAGGCGGTCGCCAGCGCTCTCGCGGGCGCGCAGGCTGTCAAAGGCCGCGGCGGTGTCGCGTGCGTCCTCCTCGGACCGGACCGCGCCGTCGTACCGCATTGAACCCCGCACCTCTGAACGGAACACCTGTCATGCCGCCTCTGCGCCCCGCACCCTTCTTCTCACCCCGCAACGTTCCCTTCTGGGCGTCCGTAGCGCTGGCCTTGAGCGTGGCCGGGATCATCGCGTGGCTGCCGTGAGTCCCCACCAGCAGCACCGCTGCCTGGTGAAACGTCAGGGCGACGGACAGCCGTACCTCGCGTTCGCCCCAGCCAGCGGCGCTCCGTCGTCGTACAGCAACTCGCTGTTCACCCTCGACCTGCAGGCGGGGACCACGCACGACCAGGCGGAGACCCTGGCCGCCCAGGTTAACGCGGTGCTGCGAGGCGTCTCCAGCACCGTGTTCTAGCGATGGGTCGGTCAGAAGCTGGCGGAGGCGAAATGATGGGAACGCTCATCTCTGGCCTCTCGCGGCACAGTCCAGCGGGGCTGAACGAAGTCCATCACACAGGGAAGTCCATGAAGCATCTGCAAACGCCCGCCGGCTCTCCGATCCGTCGCGACCTTATCGATCCTCGCTCGTCGAGCGGACTTGCGACTCCACTCCGCAAGCCGCTGCTGACTGACACCCGCAGCACGCAGCGCGGATAGCGTGGCCATGTCCGGTATCCTTGCCTGGCTGTTCCCGCCGGAACCGTCCGCCGCTCAGGTGCGCGCGGAGGTTTGGAACCTCGGCGTTCGCCACCACGGGGACGCGCTTGCGGGCGCGATCCAGGAACTGGAGGCGGGAGGCCTCGCCTCGTCGCAATCGCAGTTGCTGCGCGCGTGCGTGCGCCAACTCGGCGGCGGTCAGTGATCGGAACCAGCCACCTGGAAGATGAAGATGCCGCGCGACGGGCGCGCTGGCTCGGCGCGGGCTTGCTGTCCTGGCTGTCAGAGTCCCTGCCGGCGCCGTCCGCAGTCGCGGCTGAAATCCGCGCCCTTGCGGATCGTCACCCGGGCGAGCCCATGAAGGGCGCGACGCTCGAGCTTGGGCGGCCGGGCCTTTCCCCGCCACGGGCCGCCCTGATGCGCGCCTGCATCCGGAGCATGAACGAGGCCTAGGCGGATACCCGCCCGCCACCTCGTAGAGTTTAGCTCAGTTGGGAGGTGTCGCTTCGGGCCGGCCCGAGCATGCGCGTCGGGACGGCTTGGCGGAGCGCGCCCTTGAAGCCTCTGCGCCGACTTCTGCAACACGAGGTCCCAATTAGTTCCGCACTCGCAGATATATTCAGACATATTCCAAGAAATAGACATTTTGTGGCGAGATATTCATATGAAATTCGCGCGAAGACTTGACTAAATCCAGAAGAACTCTACGCTGTAATCAGCGGGGAAGGGTATGTCTCTTCCCCAGGAGCCTCCACAACATGCGAATTCAAATCCTGGCCGCCGGCGTCTGCGCCGCGGCCCTCATCCCGACTGCCGCCTTCGCACAGCAGACGTGCGAGCAACGCCAGAACAATCGGGTGGCTGGCACTGTCGTGGGAGCCGGCATCGGCGCCATCGCCGGCAGCGCGGTCGCCGGTCGCGGCGATCGCAACGAAGGCGCTGTGATCGGAGGACTCGCCGGCGCGCTGATCGGCAACCAGATGGCCAAGGGCCAGCCGGACTGCACCCGCGCCTACGGCTACTACGACAATAACGGCGCCTGGCACGCCAACGCAGTCGCCCGGAACAGCGCCTCCGGCTATTTCGACCGAAACGGAGCCTGGGTCGAAGGCGCTCCGCGCGGGTATTACGCCCGCGACGGTCGCTGGGTCGAGGCCAGCACCGATATCTCCGCCGCCGGCTATTATGACGGCAGAGGCCTTTGGGTCCCCGCATCAGCCAGCGGCTACTATACAAACGACGGCCGCTGGATCGCCGCCGCCGCGCCGGGGCGCTACGACCGCTCGGGTCGCTGGATTCCCGGCCCCGCCACCGGCCGCTACAACTCGGATGGCCACTGGATTTCCGGCGAGGCGGCCGGCCGTCGGGACGCCAACGGTGTCTGGATCGCCGATCCGCAGCCCGGCTACTACGAGAACGGCCGTTGGATCCGCGGCGAGGCTCTAGGCTATTATGATGCGCGGGGCCGTTGGATTCCCACCGATGATCGCCAGCAGCGGGTCGACTACCAGAACCGCGGCGCGCAAAGCATCGATGAGCGACAGGCCGAGCTGGGGCAGAACATCCGCCGCAGCATGGACAGCGGCCGCCTCAGCCGGGCCGACGGCGCCGATGCGATGCGGACCCTTGCTTCGATCGAGCGCGAGGAGCGTTCGCTCCGCAACCGCCAAGGGAACCTTGGCCCGCGCGCCCGAGCGACCATCAACGGCAGGCTCGATCGCCTGAGCGCCAGTATCGGCGAGAATTCTCGGGACGGCCGGCGAGACCAGTACGGCGCCCGGTAGACTGATCCGCCCGGCTTCGGGCGGCAAAGGCGACTTCACCCCGCGCGTCTTCGCGCGGGGTTTTCTCGTTCGGACCGGCTATAGGCGCCGAGCACAGCGGCCCGCACGATCGAACCTCGAAGGCGGCAGGCTTCCGACCGCTCACTCGCGGCCTTGGGGCCGCAAACACCCGGCGTCACGCTGACCATCCAAACGCGCCAGCCCGTTGCTCTTTTTCCGGCCAAGCTGAAACGGCGCGCCGAGGCCGGCCTTCTCTTTCCGTGACTGCGTCCGGCCCGCCCGACAGGCGGCGCCCGGGCAGCAATGTCGCAGAAGCCTGAGGACAAGATGGCCAGCTACGCATCGTTGACGCCGAATGGCGGAGAGGTCGCGCTCGGGCCGATCGACGCCACCCCTCGGTGGGCCGAAGCCGATATCCAGCGGAGCGTCGTGCTGGCGAACGGCGACCTCTACGTTCTGCGCTACGATTTCAGCTACACGCCGAACTCGCCAAATGACGACGAGCGACTGATCGGTCGGACCTACGACCGGCACGGGAACCCCACCAGTCCGGACGTCGTGGTGTGGGGCGATGAAGGGCTGGTCGGCGCGCAGCGGTACGACGTCGCCGCGCTCACCACCGGCGGGCACGTGGCCGGGTTCAATTTCACGCCTGGCATCAACGTGAGGGAACACCTCGCCAGGACCGTGACCTTCGACGGCGCGACCGTTGAACGCGTTCTCACCCACGCCGGCGCGGTCTCCAACGAACCCATGCTGCTGGACATCGCCCCCCTAGGGGGTGGCGGCTATGTGGCTGCGTGGTCCCCCGACCCCTTCGGGACGGACCCAGGGGAGATCTGGGTCGGCGCTTTCGATGCGGGCCCTTGGAGCGGCGCAAGCCAGCGGGTGGCGAACGCTGCCGGGCCTGTGTTCGTCACGGGCGTCGGCCCGAACGGGGACTACCTGTTCGCGACGCGCGGCGAGCTCCGATACTACGACACCTCCTCGGGCCGCGCCCTCTCAACGACCTTCAGCCTGCCGACCGACGTCCTTATCAGCGCGGGTACATCCCTTCTCGGCGGGGCCGAAACCGCGGCTCTCGTGTGGAAGCAGGTGTCCGGATCGACGCAGACGCTGCTGACCCAGAGGTTCGACCTGTCCAAGGGCGGGTTCATCGGCGAGGCGTCCGTCCTCGACGTTCGCGACTACGCGATCAAGGCGCCGCACGTGGTCGCCACTGCGGACGGCGGCTACGTGGTGAGCTGGCAGGCGTGGGGCGAGCAGGGCTACCGGCTGGCGAAGGTGGTGGGGCCGATGGGCGACGTCAGCCCCGAGTTCGTCATCAACGGCGACGTCGTGGGCCTGCGGAACGGCTTCGAAGTGGTGGCGGTGCGCGAGGATCTGGTCAGCGACCAGCTCTTCATGCAGACCTACACGCCTGTGTCGCCGGACCCTTCGCATCCGCCTCCACCTCCGCAGCCGGGCGGGAGCGGCCAGGTGATCAACTCGCCCGGACCCGGCTCCACCCTGCAGGGCGGAAGCGGGAACGACACCCTGAACGCCAGCCAGGGCTCGGACACGCTCACCGGCGCCGGCGGCGGCGATACATTCGCCTGGGCGAGGGAGCCCTGGTCCCCGGCGACGGTGAAGGACTTCGCCGTGGGTTCGGACCGTCTTGACCTCTCGAAGGTGTTCCAGGCGGCGGGCTACGCCGGCTCAGACCCGATCGCCGACGGCCGCATCGTGCTGACGGCCCAGGGCGGCGACACGCTCGTGCTGTTCGACGACGACGGAGCGGGCGGCGACTGGCCCAACTACATCATCAAGCTCGAGGGCGTGGCCACAAGCGGCCTCACCTGGTCCAAGCTCTCCGGCGGCGGGACCACCGAGCCATCGCCCACGGGCGGCGGGCAGGTGATCAACTCGCCTGGGCCGGGCGCTGCGCTCACCGGCACGGCGGGGGACGACACCCTGAACGCCAGCCAGGGCTCGGACATCCTCACCGGCGCGGGCGGCGCTGACCACTTCGTGTTCGCCAAGGAGAACTGGTCGCCGGCCCGGATCACCGACTTCGAGGACAAAGTCGACAGGATCGACATCCGGGGAATGCTGGACGCCATCGGCTACACCGGAACTGACCCGTTTGCAGCGGGCCTGCTGAAAATGATCGACGACGGCGCTGGCGGTACAAAGGTGCTGTTCGACCGTGACGCAGGCGGACCTAACCCCGTATGGCCAAACTACGTCATCCACGTTGAGAAGGTGGGGCCCGCAGCCCTCACGTCCAGCGACTGGATCTTCCAATGACGAGCGCGACGGTCCGCACGAGCAGCTAGACCCTGACCCAGCCGGACATTTGCGCGTAGACGGCGCCTCACTGAGAAGTCTGCTGTTGGGCAGGGAGCGAATGACCGCTCCGACCCATAGCAGACGTCCGCGGTCGGGCCCGCTAGAGGCCGCTCATGGCGCGAAGCGGTCGTGGCCAAACATAACTGGTTTCGTGGCCAGCCTTAGCCGGTCTCGACACAGGCGTGGCGGCCCGGGAGGGATTCGAACCCCCGACCTTGGCTTTAGGAAAGCCCTGCTCTATCCGGCTGAGCTACCGGGCCACGCGGGGCGGGTCTTAAGGCATGAGTGGGGGCTAGGCTAGCCGCCCAGGTCAGCCTCCAAGGCTGGACAGCACGAGAAGGCCGACGACGCCAATCACGGCCAGCACCAGCACCACGATCAGGCTGACCTTCTCCGGACCGCGCCGCTGCGTCGTCGGCTGAGCGGTCTCGTCGTCGCGGCGTCCGTCAACCTTGGCCATCGCATCCTCCCGAGGTCACATGGAGAGAACCCCCAGGCGCAAGGGGCCGTTCCGGCATGCGAAAACGCCCGGCGGTGAGGCCGGGCGTCTTGCAGATCGTCTGAAGGCGAGGGCCTCAGGCCGCGGCGGCCGTGGCCTTCACCAGCGACTTGTTCAGCATGGCGATGGCCGCCTCGCGGTCGATGCGCTCGATGGCGGCGACCTCGCGGGCCATGCGGTCCAGCGCCGATTCATAGAGCTGGCGCTCCGAATAGGACTGCTCCGGCTGGTTCTCGGCCCGGTGCAGGTCGCGCACCACCTCGGCGATCGAGATCAGGTCGCCCGAGTTGATCTTGGCTTCGTACTCCTGGGCTCTACGCGACCACATCGTGCGCTTCACCCGGGCGCGGCCTTTCAGGGTGGTCAGCGCCTTGGAGACCAGGCCGGTGTCGGCCAGCGGACGCAGGCCCGCCGTCTTGGCCTTGGCGGTCGGCACGCGCAGCGTCATCTTCTCGTGGTCGAAGGTGATGACGTAGACCTCAAGCTTCAGACCGGCGACTTCCTGGGTTTCGATCCCCTGCACCTGACCCACGCCGTGGGCCGGGTAGACGACGTGATCGCCAACCGAGAAATCGTGACCGTTCTTGCTCATCGAGAAATCCTCTCAAAAACCTCTGTCCGGCCGGAGCCGGAAGCGCGACGCGAGCGACCGCCGAGCGACAAAACCACCTTATCCGCGAAAAGGAGCCGCGGCGGCGTCATCGCTCTGAACGGAAGTAGACCTCTTAAGACACCCTGTGCCCGACCGGGGCGTACCAGCGGCGGGCTGTTGCGTGTTGCGACGGGCAGGGGACAAGCCTCACCGCCACGTCATGTGTGACGGTATCACAAAATTAAGCGGAATGAAAGGCTTGCGCCGATGCGCGCAGGAACCGGCGCCGTGGCGGCCTAGGAACCGCGGCCCGGCTTCTCGGAGAAGTACTTCTCGAACTTGCCCGTCTCGCGCTCGAATTGCTCGGCGTCGGCCGGCGGTTCGCCCTTGACCGTGATGTTCGGCCAGACGCGCGAGTATTCGGAGTTCACGCGCAGCCACTTGCCGTCGGGATCGTCCTCGGTGTCGGGCTTGATGGCGTCGACCGGGCACTCGGGCTCGCACACGCCGCAGTCGATGCATTCGTCGGGATTGATGACGAGGAAGTTCTCGCCCTCGTAGAAGCAATCGACCGGGCACACCTCCACGCAGTCCATGAACTTACATTTGATGCAGGGATCCATCACGATGTAGGTCATGGCGCGCAGATACTCCGGGCAGCCCCCCTTCGGGCGCGCGGGTTTTCTAAGTCCTTGGCCATATTGTCAATGCGGCGAGGGCGGCGGCGCTTCCGAGGAATTCTGCAAGGGCGAATAGAGGCCTCGTGCTTCGGTGGCCGGACCACGACGCTCGCCGAAGCCCTCCACCTGCACCGCGATCAACCGCCCGCCGAGGGCGAAGACCAGCTGGTCGCCGACCTTCACGGGGCGAGCGGGCTTGTCGAGGCGGCTCTCCTGACCGGCGCGGGTCAGGCGCACGCGGCCCTCGTCCACGAACTTGGCCGCCAGCGAGCGGGTCTTGAAGAAGCGCGCGCGCCACAGCCACACGTCCACCCGGCAGGCGTCGTCGCTCATGCCACCACCTTGGCCGCCGCCTTCGCCTTCTTGCGGCGGGGCCGGCGTCGGCGGGCGGGAGGCGGCTGGTCCTTCAGCGCCGCCAGCGCCGCGAACGGCGAATGGGCAGGGGCGGCCGCGCGCGGAGCCTCCGGCCGCCGCTCGCCGCGCCGCCGCCAGGCGACCGGCTCGCCGGCTTTCGGGCGGTTGGCGGGCGCATAACCCAGGCCGCGAAGGATGGTGTCGGTCTCAGCCTTGCTCCAGCCGAGCTCGTCGCGGGCCTGGTCGGAAAGCACGACGCCCCCGCCCTGCTTCACGCCGGCGCGCATCAGCTCGTCCAGCCGCTCGAGGCTCTCCACCGAGGTCGCGAGGCCGCGCACGGCGCGCAACCCATGGGCCGACAGCGCCCGGGGCGAAACGCCGGCTTCGGGCAGGCGACTGACTCCGGCGGCCGGACGCCAGCCGGGCGTCTCGCGGCCCGCGATCGCCTGGGCCAGCGCCAGGGCATCCGGCTTCAGCACGCCCGGCATGTAGATCGAGTGGGCGCCGATGCGGACGCCCAGGCTGCGCAGCATCCGGCGCTCCACCTGGCTGAGCGCCCGGGTCTCGTCGCGCACCTCGGCGCGGTCCAAGACGCCGCCCGCCTCGATGAGGCGATAGGCCAGGCCGCGGGCCAGTCCCTTGATTTTCCCCTCGGCGACGGCGGCTTCCAGCTTGCGCAGCGGCGTAAGCCGGCGCGCCGCCTCGGCGGCGACGAAGGCCTCAAGCCGGCGTTGCGCCCGCTGCCGCGCCGCGTCGTGGCCCAACTCGCCCAGCAGCCGCACGCGCGGGCTGAACGGCTGGCCGCCGGCTACCACGCCCGCCGCCTCGCCGCGCCAGAGCACGACGCCGTCGGGGCTGAGGCTGAAAGCCTCGTCAGGCTCGCCAGCCAGCTTGCCCAGGCGCTTGGCGATCTCGGGTCCCACGGCATGGTTGGCGGCGGCGCGCAGCGCCTTGGTCTCGAGCACGCTCTGGCCCTCAGCCGCCTCGAACTGCACGCCCGATAGCTTGCCGACGTAGTGGCCCTCGACCGTGACCGAGCCGTCCGCGGCGACCCCGGCCAGCATGTCCTCCCGCACTCTCAGGCCGCGCATCAAGGCGCTGGTCCGCCGGTCGACGAACCGGGCCATCAGTTTCTCGTGCAGCGTGTCGGAGAGCCGGTCCTCCAGCTGCCGCGTGCGGCCTTGCCAGCCCGCGGCGTCGTGCAGCCAGTCCGGCCGGTTGGCGACATAGGCGAGGGTCCGCACGCTGGCCAGGCGCTGGGCTAGGGCGTCGATCTCCCCGTCCGTGCGGTCCAGGTGCGCGTATTGGCGCGCAATCCAGTCTTCGGGGATGCGCCGGCGGCCGCCCGTCAGGTGCAAGAAGAAGTCCTTCACCAGCCGCACGTGCTCTTCCGAGGCCACCTTGCGGAAGTCGGGCGTCTGGCAGACGTCCCACAGGCGGAACAGGTTCGTGCGATCGCGGGCGCGGTGGGCCACGTCCGGATCGTCGGCCAGCTGGCGCAGGGTGGTTTCGTCGAGCGCTTCCTTGGCGAGCTTCAGGCCCGGCCTGTCGGGCGTCTGGGCCAGCGAGCGCATCAGGGCCGGCAGCGAGCCGAAGTCGAGCTTGGAGTTCCGCCACTCGGCGCCGGCGACCGGCTCGAACTGGTGGTTCTCCACAGCCTCGACCAGGTCGGCGTCCATCTCCTCGGCCTCGCCCGTGACGCCGAAGGTGCCGTTCTTCTGGTAGCGGCCAGCACGGCCGGCGATCTGGCCGATCTCCTGCGGGTGCAGGAAGCGGGTTCGGTGGCCGTCGAACTTGCGAAGGCCGGCGAAGGCCACGTGGTCGACGTCCATGTTCAGGCCCATGCCGATCGCGTCGGTCGCGACCAGGAAGTCCACCTCGCCCGACTGGTAGAGGGCGACCTGGGCGTTTCGGGTGCGGGGCGACAGCGAGCCCATGACAACCGCGGCGCCGCCCCGCTGACGGCGGATCAGCTCGGCGATCGCGTAGACCTGGTCGGCGCTGAAGGCGACCACGGCGCTGCGACGGGGCAGGCGCGTCAGTTTCTTCGGGCCGGCGTAGGTCAGCGTCGAGAAACGGTCGCGGGTCTGGATCTCGGCGTGCGGCAGCAGGCGGCGAACCAGCGGCGCCATCGTGCCGGCGCCCAGCAGCATGGTCTCGGCCGTGCCGCGGGCGTGCAGCAGCCGGTGGGTGAAGACGTGGCCGCGCTCGGGGTCGGCGCAGAGCTGGATCTCGTCGATGGCCAGGAACTCGACCTCCACCGAAAGCGGCATGGCCTCGACGGTACAGACGAAATAGGCCGGCCGGGGCGGGACGATCTTTTCCTCGCCCGTGATCAGGGCGACCTCGCGCGGCCCGCGCAGCTTGACGATGCGGTCGTAGATCTCGCGCGCCAGCAGCCTGAGCGGCAGGCCGATCATGCCGGACCGGTGGCCCAGCATGCGCTCGACGGCCAGGTGGGTCTTGCCGGTGTTGGTGGGGCCGAGCACCGCGACCAACCGCGGCGGCGCTGCGCCCGACGGACGGTCGCTCATGAGCCTAAGGTGGGATGTGGGAAAGAGTCGGGCAAGCGAGGCCGAGACTTGGTCTTCGGAGGAGCAGGGGACGCCTCACGACCGGCCAACGCTTTGAACTCCTTACGCCAATACCTGCGTAAGCGTGACGCGCGAGCGCCCGAACGGTTGCACGGCTTAGCTTTTGGCGGGTGCGCCCAGCAGCCGAAGCAGGGCCTTGACGCAGGCCGCCGAATTCCGCGCCGCCATGGCTTCCATCTCGGTGAAGGTGACTTGGCTCTCCTCGCCGGCCAGGTCCGAGAGGGTGCGAATCACATAAAGGGGAGCGCCCCACGCCTCGGCCACCTGCGCGACCGCGCCAGACTCCATGTCGATGGCGTCGGCGCCGAGCTGCGCCCGCAGCTCGTCCCGTGTCTGGCCGCAGTTCAGGAAGTAGTCGGCGGTGGTGATGCCGCCCAGGCGCACCGGATGGTCCAGGCGGACCTCGTCCAGCAGCCGTCGGAGGGTCTCACGGACCTCGCCGCCGACGGGCTCCAGCTGGGCCGCCGGCGCGCCGAACGGGATCACGCCCGAGCGTGTGGCGGTGAACCGGCCGGCGGTGACGATGCCGTAATCGTGGATCGCCAGCCGCTCGGCAAACAGCACCGAGCCCACAGGCAGCTCCGGGTGCAGGCCGCCGGCCACGCCCGAGAAGATCAGGCTGCGGGCGCCGAACCGGTCCAGCAGCAGGGTGGCGGCCGAGGCGGCGTTCACCTTGCCGAGGCCGCATCGGGTCAGAGCCAGGCCATGGCCGGCCCGGACCTGGAAGGGGCCGTGGAGCTCGGGTTGGACGTCGAGGTCCAACACGGCGCGGAGCGCGGCGAGTTCTTGAGGGGTGGCGCAGAGGATCCCGATCACGCGCCGCCTATAGCCCTAGTCGAGGGTGCGGCGATAGCGAGCGACAGCCAACGCCGTGACGACACAGACGAAGGCTATCAGGGCGGCGAGCTCGCGCCACTGGTCCTCGAGGCCTTGGCCCTTGAGCAGCGAGCCGCGCACCACGCGCAGGAAGTGGGTCACAGGGATCACCTCGCCTAGCGCCTGCGCCCAGCCGGGCATGCCGCGAAAGGGGAACATGAAGCCGGACAGCAGGATCGAGGGCAGTATGTAGAAGACGCTCATCTGCATGGCCTGCAGCTGGGAGCGGGCCACCGTCGAGATGAGGAAGCCCAGGGCCAGCGAGCCCACGATGAAGAGGCTGACGCCCAGCGTGAGTCCGCCCCAGCCGCCGCTCATGGGCACGTCGAACAGCAACCGGGCGAGGATCAGGATCACGGCGGTCTGGATCACGCCCACCGCGACGTAGGGCGCCAGCTTGCCGGCCATGACCTCGAGCGGCTCCAGCGGGGTGGAGAGCAGGGTCTCCATCGTCCCGCGCTCGGTTTCGCGGGTGACGCTGAGGGCCGTCATCATCACCAGGGTCATCGACAGGATCACACCCAGCAGGCCAGGCACGATGTTGTACGAGGTCACAGCCTCCGGGTTGTAGCGGCGGTGGACCACGACCTCGAACGGGGGCGCGGCCTCGCCGCGTTGGCGAAGCGCCCCCTTCAGATCGTGCGCGAGGGCGTGGCGGGGGAGGGCGGAGAGCGCGGCCACGGCGCCGCCGGTGGCCGACGGGTCCGTGGCGTCCGCCTCGACCAGGATCTGGGCCTCGTCGCCGCGGGCCACGCGCCGGCTGAAGTCGCCAGGAATGGTGACCGCGAACTGGACGTCGCCGCGGCGGATCATGGCGTCGAGCTCGCCGGGGCTGCGCGCCTGGGCCACCAGGTCGAAGTAGGCGGAGTTCTCCAGGGCGGCGACCATGGCGCGGGCGTAGCGGCTGTCCTCCTGCGCCAGCACGGCGGTCGGCAGGTGGCGGGGCTCGGCGTTGATCGCGTAGCCGAAGAGGGTGAGCTGCACGACCGGCAACAGCAGCATCATGGCGTAGGTCACCCGGTCGCGGGTGAGCTGCTTGAACTCCTTGATCATCACGGCCGCGACGCGGTCCCAGGACAGGCCGCTCATTGGAAGTTGTCCTGTGCGCGGCTCATCAGCTGGATGAAGACATCTTCCAGCGTCGGCGGGACCTCGGTCCACCGATAGGGCTCCCGCCGCCAGGGCGCGATGGCCGCCTCGAGGGCGGCGCGGTCGCCGCCGCTGACGTGGACGGCGGCGCCGAACGGGGCGGCGGTCTCTACGCCCGGCCGGGCCGCGAGTTCCGAGGAGAGCCGATCCAGGCCAGGACCTTCGCCGTGGAAGGTCACCAGCCCCGAGGCGGCGATCACCTCGTCCGCCGTGCCGCGAGCGATCAGCCGCCCATAGCTGATGTAGGCGATCTCGTGGCAGCGCTCAGCCTCGTCCATGTAGTGGGTGGAGACCAGCACCGTCAGGCCTTCCGCGGCCAGGGCGTGGATCTCGTCCCAGAAGGTGCGACGGGCCTTTGGGTCCACCCCGGCGGTGGGCTCGTCCAGCAGCAGCAGGCGGGGTTCGTGCAGGGTGGCGGCGGCCAGCGCGAGGCGCTGCTTCCAGCCGCCGGAGAGCGTGCCGGCGAGCTGGCTGCGGCGAGCCGAGAGGCCCAGACGATCGAGGGCGGCGCCGACGCGTTCGGGCCGCCGGTCCAGCCCGTAGACGCGGGCAGTGAACTCCAGGTTCTCGGCGATAGTCAGGTCCTCGTAGAGGGAGAACCGCTGGGTCATGTACCCGGTGCGTCGCTTCACCTGCTCGGCCTCTGCGATGATGTCGAAGCCGAGCGCCTCGCCGGACCCAGAGTCCGGGGTCAGTAGGCCGCAGAGCATCCGCAGCGTCGTCGTCTTGCCCGAGCCGTTGGGTCCCAGGAAGCCGCAGATGCGGCCTTCCCCGACCTGGATGGTGACGTCCTGCACCACGTGCTTGGCGCCGAAGCTCTTGTTCAGGCCGCGGACGTCGATGGTGAGGCTCACTTGAGCGGCTCCACGTCCACGGGCTGGCCGGGGTTCAGCCGGACGCTCGGGCGAGCTTCCACCAGGTAGACCAGCCGGTCCCGGGCCTCGCGGCTGTAGATCACCGGCGGTGTGAATTCCGGGCGCGGGCTCACATACTCGATGCGGGCGGTCAAACCCTTGGCGCAGCCGTCGCAGGTGAAGCGAACGGTGCGGCCGACGCCATAGGCGGCAAGCTCCCGCTCGGGCACGAAGAACCGTACCTTGATCCGGTCGTCCGGCAGCAGGGACAGGATCGGCTGGTTGGCGGGCGCCCACTCGCCTGCCTGGAAGAAGACGTCCTCCACGCGGGCGTTGGTCGGAGCGGCGGGGGCGGTGTCCGAGAGGCGCGCCTGGGCGCCGGACACGACCGCTTCGGCCTGCGCGACGCGCGCATCGGCGGCGCGGACCTGATCTTCGCGGGCGCCGAGCAGGGCCGCGTCCCGCTGCCGGCGCGCGGCGCGAAGCTGAGCGTCGGCGGCTTGGGCGGCCGCGCGGGCGTCGTCGAGCCGGGCCGGTGCGTACCACCCTTGGCGCACGAGCGGCTCGGTGCGGCGGAGGTCCGCGTGGGCGTCGCGGGCGCGCGCCTCGGCGGCGGCGATATTGGCTTCGTAAATGGCGACTTCGACAGGGCGCTGACCTTTGCGGACGTCCTGAGCCTGGGCCTCGGCGGCGGCCGCCTCGGCGGCGGCCTCGTCGCGCTGGGCCTGGACCTGGGACGGATCGACCACGAACAGCGGCTCACCGGCTTTCACCTCCTGGCCGCGGGCCACGTGCATGCTCCGGACCGTTCCCGCCACCGGTGCGGCGAGGTACAGGGCCTCGCCCTCGATGTAGCCGGACAGTGTCCGAGCCGGTCCGAAGCGCGGCGCCAGCACGAGCCCGAGGACGATCACCGCCCCGAGGGCCAGCAGCGCCAGCGGCAGCATCCGGCGACGGGTCATGGCAGGGCGCCTTCCGCCAGCATGCCGGTCAGCACGGTGTCGAGGTGCTGGCGCATGAGCGCCGGAAGGTCGAACGGCGCAGCTCCGATCGGCACGAAGGTTTCACGCCAGATGACGCCGACCAGGAGTGGCGAGATCAGTTGCAGCGCATAGGCGCGCGGATCGCCCGGCTTGACCTCGCCGCGCGCCTGGGCGGCCTCCACGGCCGCCGCCAGGGCTCCTAGCGCCTGCGAGACCAGGTCGTCGTGCCAGACGCGGGCCAGTTCCGGGAAGTTGCGCGCTTCGCCGATCACCATCTTCACCACTCCGCCGATCGAGGTCGCTTGCACCACGCCCACCACGTGGCCGACGAGGCTGCGGACGAGATCTGAGAACGGGCCCGGGTGGGCGGCGGCCAAGGCCTTCACCTGGGCGATGTTGGGGGCCACCACCTGGCCCACGACGGCGCGGAACAAGTCCTCCTTCGTCTCGAAGTAGAGGTAGAGCGCGCCTTTGGAGACGCCGGCGCGGGCGGCGATCTCGTCGAGCTTGGCGGCCGCGAAGCCCTTCTCGGCGAACACATCCATGGCTGCGCGGACGATCTCGCCCGGCCGATCCGCCTTTCGACGACGGAACTTCGGCTCCCCCGGGTTCAGCATGGCCTCTCCTAATAACTGACCAGTCAGTCAGTAACATTGACTCCGCAGGCCCGCAACACCATGTTCTGTGGGGTCGAGGATCCGGGGCGGCGGGATGACGCAGTCGAATTTGTTCCCGTGGCGCCCATTTTCCGCCGTGGTCGGAAAGCAAACGACCGGAAACGCTCGCCGCCATCGTGCGGCGCCATAACAAGCAGGCGGTCCACGAAGCCCGGCGGCAGCCCGGGCGCGGACCCAGCATCGGTGAAAAGGGGTCTCAAGATGACGGACGGTTGGCGCGCGCGCGTTTCCGAACTGGCGAAGGACCGATCGCTGCAAGCTGTGACCCTGGCCGCCGCTGTTCTCGCCACGGCCGCGGTGGCGGCCCCGGTGCGCACGATGGATGCGCCCAAACCGGTGCGGTTCACGGCCATCGAGCGCGCGGTCGAGAGCGTGGTGCGGCCGGTCGAGATGGAGCTGGTCTGGCAGGGCGCAGACGTGGACGGCGACGGCAAGTCCGACTTCGCCAATCCCACGGGCCACGAGCCGCGAGACCACGACGCCTACGGCTCGGGTCACTTCGGCGCCTCGCGCGACGGCGGAGCCCGGATCCACGCCGGCGTGGACTTCGTAGCCAAGGCCGGCCAAGCGGTCGTCGCCCCGATCTCGGGCTATGTGACCAAGATCGGCTACGTCTACGCGGGCGACCCAAATCTCCGGTTCGTGGAGATCACCAATCCCGCCCTGAAGCTGGAAGCCCGGGCCTTCTATGTCCGGCCGAAGGTGCAGGTTGGCGACACGGTCTATGTCGGCCAGACGATCGGGCGGGTCCACTCGCTGCAGAGCAAGTACCCCGGCGGCATGACCGACCACGTCCACCTTGAGCTGATCGACCGGCGCGGCCGACGGGTCGACGCCACCAACGTGATCACCGCCGA
>NZ_JAPSKZ010000231.1 GCF_031181185.1 Phenylobacterium sp.
TAGTAGGTCAGACCAATGCGGCAGGGCTCCCGCCGCACGCTGCGGCGCCCCTTGTGGGGAGCCTTGCCGTGGGCCAGAGGAATAGGCGCTCGCCGCCGGAGGATGGATGCAGTCGAAGTCCGCACGCCGTCAGAAGGGATCGCTGACGATCCACGACGTGGCCCGCTATGCCGGCGTCTCACCCATGACCGTGTCGCGCGTGATCAACGGCGAGAAGAACGTCCGCGACTCGACGCGCGAGGCGGTGAACGCGGCGATCCGGGATCTGAACTACCAACCCAACCCGGCGGCGCGCAGCCTGGCGGGCGCGGACCTGATCCGCATCGGTCTGCTGTATTCCAACCCTTCGGCGGCCTACCTCAGCGAGTTCCTGGTGGGCGGCCTGGACCAGTGCAGCCGCAGCAACATCCAGCTGATCGTCGAGAAGTGCGATGAGGAGCACGCCGAGGCCGCCGCCGCCCGGCTGCTGAACTCGGGCGTGGACGGGATCATCCTGCCCCCGCCGCTGTGCGACGCGCCCGAGGTGCTGCGGACCCTGGCGGAGAGCAAGACCCCGGGCGTGGCGGTGGCCACCGGTCGCCCGCCTGCGGACGTGTCGGCCGTGCGGATCGACGACTTCGAGGCCGCTCGCGAGATGACCCGCCACCTGATCGGCCTGGGCCATCGCCGCATCGGCTTTATCAAGGGCCACCCCAACCAGACCGCCAGCGCCCAGCGCCTGGAGGGACACCTGGCGGCGCTGGGCGAGGCGGGCATCGCGCCGGATCCCGCTCTGGCGGAGCAGGGCTACTTCACCTACCGCTCAGGCATGGACGCGGCCGAGCGCCTGCTGGCGCTGCCGCAGCCGCCGACGGCCATCTTCGCCAGCAACGACGACATGGCCGCGGCCACGGTCGCCGTGGCCCACCGGCGGGGGCTGGACGTGCCGCGCGACCTGACCGTGGTCGGCTACGACGACAGCGCGCTCGCCACGACGATCTGGCCCGAACTGACCACCATCCGCCAGCCGATCGCCGACATGTCGCGCGAGGCGGTGACGCTGCTGGCCGACGAGATCCGCAGCCGCCGCTCGGGCGAGAAGGCGCAGCATCCGCACGCGCTGCAGGCCTACACGTTGATCCGCCGGCAGTCGGACGGACCGCCCAGGGCCGGCTAGCGGCAGACCTTGTCGAGGCCCTCGACCCCTACCGGCGGCGGGAGCGGCAGGCCCCGGCGGCGGGCTTCGTTGTCCAGGGTCAGCGGTTCGGCCCTGGGCAGCGCCCCGGTGTCGGCGCGGTAGAACGCGTCGGCCTGCGCCTGTTCGAGGCTGACGAAGGTCGCGCCCTTGCGGCGGTAGAGGTCAAGCAGCCGCGGGGCCATGCGGGCGTCGAAGGCGCCAACATGCAGCAGGAGGACCAGCGGCACGTCGCGGCCGTAGAGCCTCTGCGACAGCGCGCGGGCGCGGTCGAGGCTGTCGGACGCCGCCGCCAGGAAGCGCTGTTCGAGGTCTGCTATGGCCGCGGCGTCGCCCTTGGCCCGGCAGCGGGCGTAGGCGCCGTTGTACGCCCAGTCGCCGAAGTCGAGGGTGACGCTGGCGATGCGATAGCCGCGGCCGGCCAGGAAACCGCGGGCGCGGGCGCGGACTTCGGGCGTCTCGCCCTCCGCAAGATAGGGGAAGCGGAACCAGCGCCAGCCTTCGCCCAGCGGCTTCAGCAGCTCTTCGTTGCGGACGATCGCGGCCTCGAAGGCGATGGCGTCGTTGGCCGTCAGCCGGCCGTGCTTCCAAGTGTGATTGCCGAGTGGATGGCCGGCTGCGCGCCAGGCGGCCAGCACCTCAGCGCCGGTCGGATCGTCGCCGACCCGCGCGCCGTTGACGAAGCCCGTCGCCGGAGCCTTCGCCTCGGCGAGCGCCCGCAGGATCGCCCGGTTCACGGACAGGTGGCTCTCGCCCGCCGGGAGCGGATCGTGCGCCGGCAGGTCGTCGAAGGTGAGCGCGATCTGCTGGGCCGCCGCCGGCGCGGCGATCAGCGCGAGGGCCAGCGCGAGCGCGGCCCTCATCGGCGGAACAGCTCCAGCGGCACGGCCTCGGCCATGGCGCGGTAGCCGGCGATGGAAGGGTGCAGCTGGTCGCCGGAATCGAGCTCCGGCCGCAGGTGGTCGGGACGGGCCGGGTCGCGCATCACGGCGTCGAAATCTATGACCGCGTCGAAGTTGCCCGGCCGCCGGATCCAGGCGTTCACCGCCTGGCGGTCGGCCTCGTGGGCCGAGGTCGGCTTGTACGTGGGCGTCCTGCCGAAGGGCAGGATGGTCGCGCCGATCACCTTGACGCCGCGCTCGCGAGCCCGCGCCACCATCTGGCGGTAGGCGCCGATCAGCGCAGGCGCGAGGCCGGCGCGGGCGTTTGGATCCGCCGGATCGTCAGGCTTGAAGAAGCCGATGTCGTTCACGCCGGCCAGGATGATCACGTAGCGCACGCCGCTCTGCCCCAGGACGTCACGGTCGAAGCGGGCGAGGCCGTTGGGACCGAGGCCGTCCAGCAGCAGGCGGTTGCCGCCGAGGCCGTGGTTCAGGACGCTGAGGTGGCGCGTGGACGGATCGGACTGCAGCCGCTGGGCGAGGAAGTCGGGCCAGCGCTCGTTGCGGTCAGGGCCGACGCCGAAGCCGTCGGTGATGGAGTCGCCAAAGGCGACGATCGCGGCGGACTTGGCCTGCGCCGGCACGTCGACGCCCGAGATCTGGTGCCAGCGCACCACCTTGAGAGCGTCCGGCGGCAGCTCGGCATCCGAGACCCGCATGCCCCGCGCGACGAAGGTGGTGGTGCGCGACCCCGGATGGCCGGTTTGCACGGCGGGCGCTCGCGGAAGGTGGTAGCTGATCGCGAGGCTGGTCAGAGGCTTCACCGGCAGCTCGACGGGGTCGGAGACGTATTCGGCGCCGGCGGGTACGACGACCTGGGCGCGCCCGGAGAAGGTCACTGGGCGATCCGTGGAGGGATCGATGGCCGAGGCTCCGGGGCGCAGCGGCCGCGCGACCCGGACCGCCGAGAAGGTCAGGGGCTCGGTCCCGAACAGGTTGGAAAGGCGCACCCGCAGGCGGGGTCCGCCGGCCGTCACCTGAACGACCTGGCGGAGGGTCGCGTCCGTCATCGCCTCGGCAGCCAAGGCGTTCCGCGGCTCCGGGACCTGTTGCGAAGCGGCCCAGGCGCCGACCCATCGCTCCGCCGCCGCCGCAGCGGGCGCGGCGGCCGCGAAGGCCAGGACCAGAACCGGCGCCAGCGCGCGGCGAGTCAGACCGACGGCGAACCTCATCCCTGGATCGTAGCCTCCTGTGTGCGCCAGCTCATTGTTCGGCTGGCTTTCGAACCCCACCTTGACAGATCAGGCCAGGGATTGATAGCGCTACCAAAAATAGGGAGGTCTGACCATGGGCAGAGCCGCCGAGCGGCCGAACGCCTTTCTGCCCGAAGACTGGAGCGACGCCACACTGGTTGGCCGAATCCAGACGAAGGCCGGTCCGACTCCCGTGCTCGTCCGCGGCGGACGACTGTACGACGTGGCCCAGGCCGCGACGGTGGCCGACCTGCTGAACGCCTGGCCGAATGCGCCTGGCGGACGCGACCTGGGACCCATCGAAGAGTTCGATTTCGAGGCCCAGCCGCTGCTGGCGCCGATCGACCTGCAGTGCGTGAAAGCCGCCGGCGTCACCTTCGCGGTATCGGCAGTCGAGCGGGTGATCGAGGAGCGGGCGCGCGGTGACGCGGCCCGGGCCGAATCGATCCGCGCGGACCTGCGCGACCGGGTGGGCGCCGACATCCGTTCGGTGGTCCCGGGCTCCGAGTCCGCCGCCCGGCTGAAGGCCGCCCTGATCGCCGAGGGCCTGTGGTCCCAGTACCTGGAAGTGGCGATCGGCCCGGACGCGGAGATCTTCACCAAGGCGCCGGTGCTCTCGTCGGTGGGCCATGGCGCCTTCGTCGGCGTGCGCTCGGACAGCGCCTGGAACAACCCCGAGCCCGAGGTGGTGCTGGTCTGCGACCGGCAGGGCCGCGCGCTGGGCGCCACGCTGGGCAACGACGTCAACCTGCGCGACTTCGAGGGCCGCTCGGCCCTGCTCCTGGGCAAGGCCAAGGACAACAACGCCTCGTGCGCCCTGGGGCCCTTCATCCGCCTGTTCGATGAGGGCTTCACCATCGACGACGTGCGGACCGCCCGCGTGGACCTGGTGATCGAGGGACCGGACAACTACCGCCTCGACGGCCACAGCTCGATGGACCAGATCAGCCGCGACCCGCTGGAGCTGATCCGGCAGGCGCTGAGCGAGCACCAGTACCCGGACGGCTTCGTGCTGTTCTGCGGCACCCTGTTCGCGCCGACCCAGGACCGCGACGCGCCGGGCCAGGGCTTCACCCACAAGGTTGGCGACGTGGTGCGCGTCGCGAGCCCGCGACTGGGCGTTCTCGAAAACGAGGTGACGACCTCGAAGGCTGCGCCGCCCTGGACGTTCGGGGTGGCCGACCTGATGCGTAACCTGGCCGGACGCGGCCTGCTTTCGGCGGAGGCCGCACGATGACGGACACCCTGGCGCACTTTATCGGCGGGGAGCGGGTCTCGGCCGACGCCGTCGAGGAGAGCCGCAACCCCTCGAACACCAACGACGTGGTGGCCAAGCTGCCGCGCGGCGGCGAGGCCGAGGTCAACGCCGCGGTGGCGGCGGCGAAGCAGGCGTTCCCCGCCTGGTCTGATGCCTCACCCGAGCTGCGGTCGGACCTGCTGGACAAGGTCGGCGACACCATCCTGAAGCGCCGCGAGGAGCTGGGCCG
>NZ_JAPSKZ010000232.1 GCF_031181185.1 Phenylobacterium sp.
CGTCAGGCCGGCCATCCGGAACGCCAGGCGCAGCCGGTCGGCGCGGCTCTTGGCGAAGGTGTCGGCGGCTTCCAGCAGCTGCTCCTGGCCGTTGCGGACCAGCTCGACGCGCTTCACCGGATTGGCCGTGCCGCCGGTCAGGGCCTTGTTGATGGCGGGCGTCAGGGCCTCGGCCGCGCCGGGCGCGCCCTTCAGGTCGGTGAGCAGCAGGGCGAGCGCCGCGTGGCGCTTTTCGATGTCGGCGGCCAGGTCGGCGTTGGAGCCGGAAGCGGCGTTCAGCTGGGCCAGCGCGCTGTCCAGGCGGGCCTGGCGGTCGGCGACGTAGCGCTCGGACTGGGCCTTGAGCTGGGCGATCTCACGGTCGGTAGCAGACGCCGACAGCAGGTTGACCAGCATGGCGGCGGTGCAGACGCCCATCCACAGCGCGCCACCGGCGACGACGCCGGCCAGCATCATCTGCTTGGACGAGGTGAGCACGAAGGCCTTCATGGCCCCGCCGGAGCGGACATAGAGGTGGCGCTCGGGAAACAGCTCCTCGAGCGAACGACGAAGTCGCGCCAAACGTGTCATGCGTTTCGCTGAAGCCCCCGCCCCTAGGAACGCAGCGATATGCGAACAAATTTTCCGGGCAGGCAAGACGCGTTGAGGTGTTTTTAACCAAAAGCGTCGCGAGGCCGCAGGCTGAACCCTCGACGCCGACTCGTAAACCTCGCGCCGAACAGATGTTCGGACAGCGGCGCCGGCGCCACAGTCGAGCTAGAGGGCCCGGACCGCCTCCAGCACCTGCTGGGCGTGGTTGGGCACCTTCACCTTGCGCCAGATCCGCACGACCTTGCCGTCCCGGATCAGGAAGGTGGAGCGGTCGATGCCCATGTACTTGCGGCCGTAGAGGCTCTTCTCCGTCCAGGAGCCGTAGCGCTCGATCACCGCGCCTTCGGGGTCGGAGCCCAGCTTCACTCCAAGGTCGTACTTGGTCGCGAACTTCTGGTGCGACTTCACGCTGTCCTTGGACACGCCGATCACCGTCGCGCCCGCCTTGGCGAACTCTGGGGCCAGCGCGGTAAAGTCCTGGGCCTCGCGGGTGCAGCCGGCGGTGTCGTCCTTCGGATAGAAATAGAGCACCAGCGTCTGGCCGGCGAAGTCGGAGAGGCGGACAGGGCCGTCCGCCGTCTCCAGTTCGAAGTCCGGCGCGGGCGCGCCCTCGGTTACGTCCGCCATCTCGTCTCCTTAGACCGGCTTCACCAGGACGATCTTCTTCTTGCCGGCGGCGAGCTTGACCACGCCGTCGACCAGGTCGGCCGCGGTGACCGTGCGATTGCCGTCGGTTTCCTGCTTGTCGTTGATCCTCAGGCCGCCGCCCTGGGCGAGGCGCCGGGCCTCGCCGCGTGACGAGGCCAGGCCCGCGTCGGCGGCGAGGGCGGCGAGCGCGATCCCCGCCTCCAGCTCGGCCTTGGCCACCTCGTGCGTCGGCAGGTCGCCCGAGAGGCGGCCTTCCTCGAAGGCGGCGCGGGCGGCGGCTTCCGCGGCCTGGGCGGCCTCCGCCCCGTGCAGCATGCGGGTCGCCTCGTTGGCCAGCACCTTCTTGGCCTCGTTGATCTCGGCGCCCTGCAGGGCTTCCAGGCGGGCGATCTCGTCGAGGGGCAGGTCGGTGAACAGGCGCAGGAACCGGCCCACGTCGGCGTCCTCGGTGTTCCGCCAGAACTGCCAGTAGTCGTAGGGGCTGCGCATGTCCGCGTTCAGCCAGACCGCGCCCGACATGGTCTTGCCCATCTTCTGGCCCGAGGCGGTCGAGAGCAGGGGGGTCGTCAGCCCGAACGCGGGCTTCTGCTCGACCCGGCGGATCAGCTCCACCCCGTTCAGGATGTTGCCCCATTGGTCCGACCCGCCCATCTGCAGGACGCAACCGCGGTTCCGGTTCAGCTCCAGGAAGTCCACCGACTGCATGAGCATGTAGTTGAACTCGAGGAAGGTCATCGGCTGCTCGCGTTCCAGCCGCAGCTTCACGGAATCGAACGCCAGCATCCGGTTGACCGTGAAGTGCGTGCCGTAGTCGCGCAGGAACTGGACGTAGCCGAACTTGGACAGCCACTCGTCGTTGTCCACCATCACCGCATCGGTGGGGCCGTCGCCGAACGTCAGGAACTTGGCGAACACGGTCTTGATCGAGGCGATGTTGGCCTGGATGTCGGCCTCGCTCAGCAGCTTGCGGGCCTCGTCCTTGCCAGTGGGGTCGCCGACCTTGGTGGTGCCGCCGCCCATCAGCACGATCGGCTTGTGACCGGCCTGCTGGAGCCGCCGCAGCATCATGATCTGGATCAAGCTGCCCACGTGCAGGCTGGGCGCGGTGGCGTCGAAGCCGATGTAGCCGGACACCACGCCCTTGGCGGCGGCCTCGTCGAGCTCCTCGGGATGGCTGATCTGATGGATGTAGCCGCGCGCCTGCAGGACCTTGAGGAAATCGGACTTGAAGGCGGGTTCGGACATCGGAGGACTCGCAGGGCTTGGGTGGCCGGGCTCTAGCACGGCGGCGTCGGCGATTTCGAGGGACATGCGGCGGAACTCCTTGGGATGAGGAGGCCGGCGCTGAAGGTCTCTTTGTCGGGAGGGCGCCGGCCGGGTGACGGCAGGCGCGAACGATCGGGCGCCTGCGCTAGGGCAGGCGGTAATAGCGGCCGGTGTTGCAGCGGCGTCCGATCATGGCGGCTAGCTAGCGGCCCTCGGACATGGCAGTCAAGCCGCATGCGGGTGCTGGGATTCATGACGGGGACCTCTCTGGACGCCGTCGACATGGCGGTGCTGGAGACCGACGGCGAGGCGATCCACGCCTTCGGCCCGGCCGGCGAGCGCAAGCTGACCGACGCCACGCGCGAGATCCTGCTCGAGGCCACGCACCAGGCGCTGAAGTGGCCCCGGGGGGCGCCCGAACCCGAAGTCTTCGCGCAGGCGGCCGAAGCGGTGGCGCGCGAGCATTTCGCCGCCGCGTCCTCGTTCGTGGAGGAGCAGGGACTCGACTGGTCGGAGATCGACCTGATCGGCATGCACGGCCAGACCGTCCTGCACGAACGGCCGAAGGACGGCGTGGTGGGGCGCACCATCCAGCTGGGCGACGCGGCCCTGCTGGCGAAGCTGACCGGCCGGCCTGTGGCGTACGACTTCCGCACGGCCGACGTGGCCGCGGGCGGGGAGGGCGCGCCGCTGGCGCCGATCTACCACCTGGCGCGGGCCCAGGCGTCGGGCCTCGAGGCGCCGCTGGCGGTGCTGAACGTGGGCGGCGTGGCCAACGTCACCTTCTGGAGCGGCGGGGACGAGATCGCCGCGTTCGACACCGGTCCAGGCAACGGGATGATCGACCTGCTGGTGCAGGCGCGCGGGGCGGGCCGCTACGACGCCGGCGGCCGCTACGCCAGCGTGGGCCGGCCCGACGAGGCGGTGGTGCGCGCGCTGCTGGCGCACCCTTACTTCGAGGCGCCGCCGCCCAAGTCGCTGGACCGCTACGACTTCTCGCTGGAGCCGCTGGAGGCGCTGCAGCTGGAGGACGCGGCCGCGACGCTCGTCGCCTTCACCGCCGAGGCGGTGAAGCGCGCCTTCGAGCTGATGGGGCAGGTCCCGAACGAGGTGATCGTCACCGGCGGCGGGCGGCACAATCCCGAGATCATGAAGGCCCTGTCGGCCCGCCTGCCGGCGCCGGTGACGGCGGCCGAGGACCACGGCTGGCGAGGGGATTCCATCGAGGCCGAGGCCTTCGCCTATCTGGCGGCGCGCGCGGCGCGCGGCCTGCCGATCTCGTTTCCGAAGACCACCGGCGTGGCGGGGCCCATGACCGGCGGCCGCATTGTCGAACCTTAAGTGGGGGAGTTCAGGATGAAGAGGCATTGGATCGCGGGCGCGGCGCTGGCGCTGGCGCTGGCGGCGGGCGCGCCGGCGTTCGCGCAGGACCAGTCCACTGGGCCGTTCGACGCCGCGGTGTTCGCCGCGGCCCAGAAGGTGCAGCCGAAGGTCGTCGCCTGGCGCCGCGACATCCACCAGCATCCCGAGCTGGGCAACAACGAGGTCCGCACGGCCAAGCTGGTCGCCGACCATCTGAAGAAGCTGGGCATCGAGGTGCGCACCGGCGTCGCCAAGACCGGCGTGGTGGGCGTGCTGAAGGGCGGCAAGCCGGGCCCCGTAGTCGCCCTGCGCGCGGACATGGACGCCCTGCCGGTGACCGAGCAGACGGGCCTGCCGTTTGCCTCGAAGGTGCGGACGACGTTCAACGGGCAGGAGACGGGCGTGATGCACGCCTGCGGCCACGACGCCCACGTCGCGATCCTGATGGGCGCCGCCGAGATCCTGGCCGGCATGCGCGACCAGATTTCCGGCACGGTGGTCTTCGTGTTCCAGCCGGCCGAGGAAGGCCCACCGGTGGGCGAGGAAGGCGGCGCCCCGCTGATGGTGAAGCAGGGCGTGCTCGAGAACCCGAAGGTGGACGCCATCTTCGGCCTGCACGTGGTGCCGGGCGAGGCCGGCCAGCTGCTGTGGCGGCCGGGCCCGATGATGGCGGCTTCCGACCGCTACGAGATCAAGCTGAAGGGCAAGCAGACCCACGGCGCCAATCCCTGGGCGGGTATCGACATCGCCTCGATGCAGGCCGAGATCGTGCTGGCCTTCAACCAGATCGCCGCGCGGCAGATCAACGTCACGCGCACGCCCACCATCCTGACGGTGGCCACGGTGCACGGCGGCGTCCGCTACAACATCATTCCCGACGACTTCACGCTGGCGGGCACGCTCCGGACGTTCGACCCGAACCTGCG
>NZ_JAPSKZ010000233.1 GCF_031181185.1 Phenylobacterium sp.
GTCTGGCCGTCGAGATCCGCCACTTGCAGCGGACCGAGGTGCTGGAGGCCGAGGAGCCGTTCGACCCTGGCCAGAAGGGCTCGAGCGCCATGCCGCACAAGCGCAACCCGATCCTGACCGAGAACCTCACCGGCCTCGCCCGTCTCGTCCGCTCGGCGGTCGTGCCGGCGATGGAGAACGTGGCGCTCTGGCACGAGCGCGACATCAGCCACTCCTCGGTCGAACGCGGCATCTGCCCCGACGCCACGGTCCACCTGGACTTCGCGCTCCGCCGCCTCGCCGGCGTCGTCGAGCGCCTGGTGGTCTATCCCGAGAACATGGCCAGGAACCTCGACCGCCTGGGCGGCCTGGTGCACTCCCAACGCGTCCTGCTGGCGCTGACCCAGAAGGGCCTCAGCCGCGAGGCCAGCTACGCCGCCGTCCAGCGCAACGCCATGAAGGTCTGGCGCGGCGAAGGCGACTTCCTAGGGTTCCTCAAGGCGGACCCGGAAGTCACCCTCGACGACGCCGAACTCGAGCAGCTGTTCAACCTCGACTACCACTTCAAGCACGTCGAGACGGTCTTCGCCCGCGTGTTCGGCCAGCAAGCCTGAGAGACGGCTTGACCGCCGTGACGTAACGTCGGTGTCCTCCCGCCCAGGGAGGACACAAGACGATGGACATGCAAGGCATCCAGGCGCGCCCGAAGGCGGCCCACCAGCGTGACGGGGCGCCGTCGGCCGAGGAGCGGATCAACCGCATCGACCGCTGCATCCAGCTCCTGATCGACAACCGCACGGCCATCGAGGACGCGCTGAACGCCGACTTCGGCTCGCGCTCCCGCGAGGCCACCGCCTTCACCGACGTCTCGGGCTCGATCGGCCCGCTCAAGCACGCCAAGGCCAACCTGCGGAAGTGGATGCGGCCCGAGAAGCGCAAGACCACGCCCGCCATCCTGGGCCTCTTCGGCGCCAAGGCCGAGGTCCGCTTCCAGCCGAAGGGCGTGGTCGGCGTGATCAGCCCCTGGAACTTCCCTGTGAACCTCACCTTCGCGCCGCTCGCCGGCATCCTGGCCGCCGGCAACCGGGCGATGATCAAGCCGTCGGAATACACCCCGGCCACGTCCGAACTCCTGAAGACCATGTTCGCCTCGGCCTTCTCGGAGGAGGAGATCGCCGTCGTCACCGGCGGACCCGAGGTGGGCGAGGCCTTCTCGCGCCTGGCCTTCGACCATCTGATCTTCACCGGCGCCACCGGCATCGCCCGCCACGTCATGCGCGCCGCGGCCGAAAACCTGGTGCCGCTGACGCTGGAGCTGGGCGGCAAGAGCCCGGTGATCATCGGCCAGTCGGCCGACCTCGACGTCGCCGCTGCGCGGATCATGAACGGCAAGACGCTGAACGCCGGCCAGATCTGCCTCGCCCCCGACTACGTGCTGACGCCCGCTGACAAGCTGGAGGGCTTCGTCGACAGCGCGCGGAAGTCGGTTTCGAAGATGTTCCCGACGATCAAGGACAATCCCGACTACACCTCCATCGTGGCCCAACGGCACTACGAGCGGATCATGGGCTACGTCGAGGACGCCCGCGCCAAGGGCGCCCGCGTGGTCGAGCTGAAGCCCGAGGGCGAGGACCTGACCCAGCAGGAGCACCGCAAGATCGCGCCGACGCTGATCCTCGAGCCCACCGACGACATGAAGGTGATGCAGGAGGAGATCTTCGGTCCCGTCCTGCCGGTGAAGACCTACCGCACCGTCGACGACGCCATCGCCTACGTGAACAAGGGCGACCGGCCGCTCGGGCTCTACTACTTCGGCGCCGACGAGACCGAGCGGGAGAAGGTGCTGTCGGCCACGACCTCAGGCGGCGTGACCGTGAATGACGTGATCTTCCACGTGGCGCAGGAGGAGTTGCCCTTCGGCGGCGTCGGCCCTTCGGGCATGGGCAGCTATCACGGCCATGATGGCTTCCGCGAGTTCAGCCACCGCAAGGCTATCTACACCCAGATCAAGAAGGACATCGGCCCCCTGCAGGCCATGCGCCCGCCCTATGGCGCGGCCATCCGCAAATACCTCGACAGCCAGATGAAGGCCTGAGCCGCCCCGCGACGCGGCGTCCTTCCACCACCAAGCACGCCAGGGGATTCCAGAGTCTCTTGGTGTCCTTGGTGTCTTGGTGGTCATCCGGGCCGCAGCCGCTCGCGCGGCGGCCAGAGGCTCGCCCACCTGCGGCGCTGAAACGCGAAAGGGCCCGCCGAGCGGCGGGCCCCTTCTGATTCGCCTGTGAGGCCTCGCTCTACTTGCCGGCCTTCACGCTTTCGCGAGCCTGGGCCAGGAGCTCGGCCATCTTCATGCGGACCTCGCCCTCGGTGACGCTGACGCCCGAGCCCTTCAGGTCCTCGAACACCTTGCGCAACACGTCCTCGTCGCCCGGCAGCTCCAGGTCCGACTTCACGACGGCTTTCACATAGTCGTCCACGTTCGAGAGGCCCATCAGCCCAGCGGCCCATTGGCCCAGGGCCTTGTTCCGCCGAGCGTGAGCCTTGAACTCCTGCTCTTCGTCCAGGGCGAACTTCTTCTCAAAGCCCTGTTCGCGGTCGTCGAAGGTCGTCATCTGGGTCTGAAGGTCCGTATCACGAAGCGGGCGTTCCCATAGCCCGCGCCGCCCGGCCTCGCAATCGAAACAGGCGGCGTTTGCACGAGGTTTGCGCCCGGGCGCCGCATCCGCTAATTTTGCGCCGCCTGAATTGGGCGAGACCCCTGAGTCGCAGCCGCGCGCGAGAAATCGACCGCGCGCGTTTTTCGTTCTGCTGACCAGCTAGCCCTCGCCATGGAGAAGGCTGTTCGATGACCCGGCGTAAGAAGATCTACGAGGGCAAGGCCAAGATCCTCTACGAAGGTCCAGAGCCCGGCACCCTGATCCAGTACTTCAAGGACGACACCACCGCGTTTGACGCCACCAAGAAGGCCGTGCTCGAGGGCAAGGGCGTCATCAACAATCGCATCAGCGAATACATCATGACGAAGCTGAACTCGATCGGGGTTCAGAACCACTTCATCAAGCGCCTGAACCTGCGCGAGCAGTTGATCCGCGAGGTCGAGATCATTCCGCTCGAAGTCGTCTGCCGCAACGTGGCGGCCGGCTCGCTCTCCAAACGCTTCGGCCTGCCCGAGGGCCAAGCCCTGCCCCGCTCGATCATCGAGTTTTACCTGAAGGACGACAAGCTCCACGACCCGATGGTCGCCGAAGAGCACATCACCGCCTTCAACTGGGCCACGACCCAGGAGATCGACGACATGATGGCGCTCACCCTCAGGGTGAACGACTTCCTCACCGGCCTCTTTTCGGGAGTCGGCATCACCCTCGTCGATTTCAAGATCGAGTTCGGCCGCATCTGGGAGAACGACTTCTCCCGCATCATCCTGGCCGACGAGATCAGCCCCGACAGCTGTCGTCTGTGGGATTCCCAGACCAACGAGAAGCTGGACAAGGACCGCTTCCGCCGAGACCTGGGCAACGTCATCGAGAGCTACACCGAGGTGGCTCGCCGGCTGGGCATCATGAAAGAGATGCCGACCGTCATCCAAGGGGGCCTGCACTAGTGCGCGCGAAAGTTCATGTGTTCCTGAAGCCCGGCGTCTTGGACGTTCAGGGCAAGGCCGTCGAACAGGCGCTGCACGGACTGGGATGGGGCGGCGTCGAGCACGTCCGCGTCGGCCGCACCATCGAATTCGACCTCAAGAGCGCCGACGCCGCGTCGGCCGAGGCCGAGGTCAAGGCCATGTGCGAGAAGCTCCTCGCCAACACCGTCATCGAAAGCTACCGGGTGGAGGTGGCGTGAGAGCCTGGGCGGGTCTCTCCGCCCTGCTCACGCTCGCAGCCTGCTCGGAACCCGCCGAGACGCCGGTTACCTACAAGGGCCTCGACTGCGCACAGGCCTTCGAGGCCCAGGCGGCGGCCCTCGTCGCCCAGCCCCAGCTCGTGCCGGCGCCGAAGGATCCCGCCGAGCCCTACCGCTTCTACAGTAGCGCTGATGGCCGGACCTCCTATCTCATCACCGAGAAGGGCGCGCCTGGACACCCTGCGATCATGATGCAGCAGGCCAAGGGCTCGGACGTGGTCACCACCGGCTGCCCTTACGGGGACAAGGCCGGCTACGACCAGCTCCACGCCTACCTGGACGGCCTGAAGCACTGGAGGCGCAAGTGACCGTCTACCATCTCGCGCAGATCAACGTCGGACGATTCCTGGCGCCGGTGGACGATCCCCGGATCGCGGACTTCGTGGCCAACCTCGACCGCATCAACGCGCTCGCCGACGGCACGCCCGGCTTCGTCTGGCGCCTCGTGGGCGAAGGCAACAACGCCACCGACATCCAGCCCCGCCCCGACGATCCGCTGTTCGCCATCAACATGTCGGTCTGGACGAGCCTCGACGCCCTCGCCGGCTTCGTCTACCGCAGCGCCCATCGCGACATCATGCGCCGCCGCAGAGATTGGTTCGAGGCGATGGAGACCTATATGGCCCTCTGGTGGGTCCCGGCCGGCCACATCCCGACGATCGACGAGGCCCTGCAGCGGCTGGCCGTCCTGGAACGACTGGGCCCGACCGCCGAGGCCTTCACCTTCCGCCACCCCTTCCCCGCGCCCGACGCCACGCCGGTCGCCCCCGTCCTCGACAAGTGCGCCTGAAGAGCTTGATCCGCCCATGACCAAAGCCGCCGTCATCGTCTTTCCGGGTTCCAACTGCGACCGCGACTGCAAAGTGGCCATCGAGCGC
>NZ_JAPSKZ010000234.1 GCF_031181185.1 Phenylobacterium sp.
GGGCGGCCTCCTGCTGCAGCGAGGTCTGCATGCGGCGGAAGACGGCTTCCTGGTTGGTCGCCGGATAGTCGGCCCGGCGGATCCGCACGTCGATGACCTGGATGCCGAGGCGCGAGGCCTGGGCCCGGCGGGCGACGTCGTTGCGCGTGCGCTGCATCAGTTCGCCGCGCTGGGCCGAGATGATCTGGGTCTGGGTCGCCGAGCCCAGCACCTGGCGCAACGAGGAGTCCACCAGCCGCTCGATGCGGTCGGAGGCCGTCCGTTCGTCGCGCAGCGTCCGGTAGAAGTCGAGCGGCTGGGCAATGCGGTAGCGGACGAAGGCGTCGACCACCAGGCGCTGGCGGTCGGCGGTGATGATCTCTTCCTGCTGGCTCTCGAGCGCCAGGTTGCGGCGATCGAACTTGATCACGTTCTCCCAGAACGGGATCTTGGCGTTCAGGCCGGCGCCAGGACGGCCCGGCGCGTTGATCACCCGCACGGGCTCGCCGAAGCGCAGCACCAGGGCCTGTTCGCGCTGGTCGACGATGAACAGGGTGTTGGCCAGCACCACCAGGGCGCCGATGCCGACGATCAGATAGGTCCAGAGGCGGCGGTTCATTGCGCGGTCCTCCCCTGATACTGCGGCTGGGGCTGGACCTGGACGTCGGGGGCGGGCGCGCCCTGCTGGGCGGCGCGGGGCCGGAAGATGTCAGGCGGCAGGATGATCGGCGCGGTCGCGCCCTGGCCGTCGATGATCACCTTGTTCGAACGCTGCAGGACCCGCTGCATGGTCTCGATGTAGATGCGGTCCCGCGTGGCGCCGGGGGCGCGGCGGTACTCGTTGAGGATGGCGTTGAAGCGTGAGGCGTCACCGGTCGCTTCCCGGACCGCCTGTTCACGATAGCCCTGGGCGGACTGGGTGATGCGCGCGGCGTCGCCCTTGGCCTCGTTGATCACGCGGTTGCGGTAGGTGTTGGCCTCGTTGACCTTCGACACCTTGTCCTGCTCGGCGTTGTTCACGTCACGGAATGCCGCCTGCACCTCTCCCGGCGGCTGGGCGGAGCGGATCTGCACCTCGTCGACGCGCACGCCCGCGCCCCAGGCGTCGAGGGTGCGCTGCATCAGCTCAGCCGCCTGCAGCTGGATCTGGCCGCGGTTTCGGGTGACCTGGTCGAAGGTGGAGCGGCCAACCACCTCGCGCATCGCCGCCTCGGCGATGGCCTTCACCGAGCCTTCCGGATCGCGGATGGTGAAGACGAACCGGTCGGCGTCGGAGACGCGCCAGGTGACGCTGAAGTTCAGGTCGATGATGTTCTCGTCGCCGGTGAGCATCAGGCTTTCTTCGGGCAGGGCGCCCGGGGCGTTGCCGCCCACGTCCAGCCGCTGCAGCCGGGTGACCGGCACCTTCTGAACCTGCTCGATCGGCGCCGGCAGATGGTAGCGCAGCCCCGGCCCTTCGTTGCGCGAGTACGCGCCCAGCGTCGTGACCACCGCCTCTTCATTCGGCTCGACCACGTAGATGCCGGAGAGCGCCCACAGGCCGACGGCCGCGCCGACCACCGCGGCCACCGCGCCGGGACGAACCCCGCCGCCAGGACCGTTGAAGAAGTCGCGCAGGCGCTGGCTGATGCGCTCGAAGCCGGCGTTCAGGTCAGGACCATCGGGGCGGCGTCCGCCGCCGCCGCCGCCGCCGTTTCGCGGACGTCGCGGCGGAGGGTCTCGGCGGTCGCCGTCGCCGGACGGGGGCGAGCCCCACGGGCCGGGATTGGCGTTGTCGTTCCAGGGCATCAGCCGGTTTTCAAACTCGTTTTAAGGGCCTTGGCGGTCTTCTTGCTTATAGCGCCCCGCCGGCTTGTAAACCGGGGCGGGCTTGTAAACCGGCGCTGTCAGCCGGATATGAGACCCCTTCCGACGCAAAGCAAGACATAGCGGCATGATCCAACCGGCCGGTCCCGAGAGAACGACGGTCCTGGAAGCTCTGGACCGGGTCGCCGACCCGAAGTCGGGCCAGGGCCTGGCCACGGCGGGCCTCGTCCGCGGCCTGGTGATCCGCGGCAGCCGCGCGGCCTTTATGCTCGAGGTCCCGGCGCACGACATTGAGCTCTACCGCACCGTGCGGGATGCGGCCGAGCAGGCTCTGGCCGCCGTGCCGGGGATCGAGACCGCCCAGGTGGTTCTGACTGCCGAGACTGCGGCTCCGCAGCTGAAGACGACGCCCGGCCACGCCAGCCGGCGCGCGCGCGTCAGCGACGATCCGCAGGCCCGCCTCCAGCCGATGGCGGAGGCCGAGCGGCCCGCGCACGTCCGCAAGGTGATCGCGGTGGCCAGCGGCAAGGGCGGGGTGGGCAAGTCGACCGTGTCCGTGAACCTCGCCGCGGCCTTCGCCAAGCTGGGCCTGCGCGCCGGCCTGCTGGACGCCGACATCTACGGCCCGTCCGCCCCGCACATGCTGGGCGCCGACGGCGAGCCCACCTTCGACGCGGACAAGCGCCTGAACCCGCTTGAGGCGTGGGGCGTGAAGGTCATGTCCATCGGCTTCATCGTCGAGGAAGGCCAGGCGAACATCTGGCGCGGCCCGATGGCTTCGTCGGCGCTGCGCAGCCTTATGAACTCCAATTGGGGCACGGCCGCCGAGCCGCTGGACGTGCTGGTGGTCGACCTGCCGCCCGGCACCGGGGACATCCAGCTGACGCTGGTCCAGAAGCTCAAGCTCGACGGCGTCGTGGTGGTCTCCACGCCCCAGGAAATCGCCCTGATCGACGCGCGCCGGGCCGCCGCGATGTTCGCCAAGACCGGCGCGCCGATCCTGGGCGTGGTCGAGAACATGGCCTGGTTCGAGGCGCCGGACGGCTCGCGCACGGCGATCTTCGGTGAGGGCGGCGGGGCCGCGGAGGCGCGCCGCTTGGGCGTTCCCCTGCTGGCCCAGATCCCCATCGAGACGGCCTTGCGCCAGGCGTGCGACGAGGGCCGGCCGCTGGTGGCGACCACGCCGGACACGCCGGCCGCCTGGGCCTTCCTGCAGATGGCCGAGAAGCTGAAGCCCTAAGTCTTCCGAGGCTCGGCCACCATCTCATCGCCGGTGAGGCCGGCCAGCGTGGGGGCCTCTGCGTAGAGAGCGTCGCGTTCGTCCAGCTTCCGCCGGATGTCGGCGTGGACGGCGGGCGTCAGCTTGTAGCCGAAGAAGCACGCGCCGGCGGCCATCACAAAGACGATCGGTCCAACGATATACACCAGCTCCAGCGCATGGATGGCCTCGGGCGAGTTCACCGCCCCAGCGCGCGCCTCGTAGCCGATGGCCGCCAGCAGGACGAAGGTCAAAGCAGAAAGCCCGGAGGCGATCTTCGTCGTCCCAATGGTCAGCGCGTACATCAGCCCCATGTACTCGCGGCCCTTGTCCAGGCGGACTTCGTCGGCGATGTCTCCGGTGAGGGCGCGGATCATGACGGTGAAGCCGGCCTGCATCGCGCCGACGATGAACATCCCCGGCGCGAACGCCAGGAAGTTGCCCTCGGGCAGGAACGGCACGGTGATGAGACCCAGCGAATAGATGGTGGTGGTGGTCATCAGCGCGCGGTGCTTGCCGATGCGATTGCCCAGCCACGCGGTGAACGGCGCGCCCGCGAACCCGGCGAAGATGTAGACGAGAAGCAGCAGGTTCGCCGACGCGGTGTCGAAACCGCGGCTGTCCTTGAAATAGAAGAGGTAGAGGGCCGCCATCCAGCCCGGCCCCAGGGTGACGAACAGGTCGGCCAGCAGGAGACGGATGACATTCCCGCGCCGGAGCAGCGTGCCGTAGTCGCCCAGCTGGAACTTGGCGACCTTTTCGCGGGTGATCGGCTCGTGGGTGGTGGCGAGGACGAGCAGCACCGTCACGGGTATAGCCGCGATGATGAACCACACCATGGCGCGCACGCCCTCGCCGTCAGATGCGCCGCGCTGCTGCATGATGATGGGGATGAGCAGGACGGCCACGGCGCCGGCGACGCCTAGCCCGATCACCGCGCCGAACACCTTGTTGCGCTGTTCGTAGGTCGGACCCAGAACGCCGCCCCAGGCCAGGTGGGAAAGATAGACCATCGAATAGCCGAGGTAGGCGAAGAGCAGGATGCCGGAGAGGCCAAGCTGGGTGGTCGAGGCGTCCGCCTGCAGCATCAGCCAGAGGCCGAACATCATCACGGGGGCGCCGAGGGCGAGCCAGACGCGATAGCGGCCGAAGCGGGTTCGCGTCCGGTCCATGGCCATGCCGATCCCAACGTCGATCGGAATGTCGATCAGGCGGACCATGGCGAAGGCGGCGCCCACGACGGCGAGCTCGAGGCCGATGTGATGGGCGAAGTAGCGGGGCAGGTGCACGCTGATCGCCAGGACCAGCGCCTGAATCGGGATGCTGGCGCTGGCGAAGGCCAGAACCGTCCAGGGAGAAAGAGCGCCGGCGGTGGTCCCGGACTTCGTCGTGGTCACCGCGCTGCTCCTCCTCGAGACGCGCCTCTGGCGGACGCCGCCCCAGGTTACGCGCGATCACCTGGACCGGCGCAAGCGGAAAGAGGTTACCGCCCGGAAACGGGCGGGCTTGTGGCGCCGAAAGGTCCTTCTCCCCTTGCGGGAGAAGGTGGCCGCCGCAGGCGGCCGGATAAGGGGTTGAATGGCCTGTCCGCGAATGGAGAGGGCCTCCGGCATGCGCCGCGAGACCCCTCATCCGACCTGCTCCGCAGGCCACCTTCTCCCGCAAGGGGAGAAGG
>NZ_JAPSKZ010000025.1 GCF_031181185.1 Phenylobacterium sp.
CAGGGCTCGGAAACCGTCGTTGATCCAGCGCTGCGTCCAGACGGTGCGGCCGGCGTCGTCCACGCCGAGCGCGGTGAGCTGCTTCTGGATGCGCAGGTTGTTCAGCGGGTGGATGTCGCAGGCGACGATCGCGGCCATGGCCCGCACGGTCGCCCGTTCGAAAGGGTCCTTCGGCAGGAGGGCGGGTTCCGGGTGAACCTCCTCGAGCCATTCCAAGATGGCGAGACTCTGGGTTAGCACCTGGCCGTCGCCCGTCTGCAACGCCGGCAACAGCTCCTGGCGGTTCAGCCCGGCGTAGGTGTCCGCGTTCTGCTCGGCCTTGAGCAGGTTCACCGGCGCGTAGTCGTAGGGCAGTCCCTTGAGGTTCAGACCGATCCGGACGCGGTAGGGGGCGGTGGCCCGCCAATAGCTGTGCAGGACGAAAGCCATCAGGTCACCGTGAAGGAGAGTTGGCCCACGCCCTCGACCTCGCCTTCGACGCGGTCGCCGCGCACGAGCGGACCCACGCCCTCCGGCGTGCCGGTGAAGATCAGGTCGCCGGGAGCGAGCGCCCAGAGCCTCGAGGCCTCGGAGACGATCTCGGCGACGTTCCAGATCATGTCGGTCAGGCTGGCGTCCTGGCGGACCTGGCCGTTCACCGACAGGCGGATGCGGCCGGCAGGGACCGCGCCCGACCAGCGGCGGATGGCCGAGATCGGCGCGCTGTCGTCGAAGCCCTTGGCGCTGTCCCAGGGCTGGCCCTTGCCCTTGGCGGCGGCCTGCAGATCGCGGCGGGTGAGGTCGACGCCGACGGCGTAGCCGAAGATCAGGTCGAGGGCGGCGTCGGGCGAGACGTTCCGGGCGGCCTTGCCGATGGCGACCACCAACTCGATCTCGTGGTGCAGGTTGGCGGTCGCGGAAGGATAGGCCGGGTCTCGGCCCGGCGGCGCCACGGCGTCGGCAGGCTTGGAGAAGAAGAACGGCGGATTGCGGTCGTCGCCGCCCATCTCGGCCCGGTGGGCGGCGTAGTTCTGGCCCACGCAGAGGATCCGGCGAACCGGAAAGACCGCCGCCTCCCCTTCGACCGGGACCGTGGGGACGGGGGCGGGTGCGATCGCGAACTCGGCCATGGCCGCGCATTTAGGCCGGTCGGCGCGCGCTGTGAACCCTACCTTGCGTCAACCTCGCCCTGAGTTATGGCGAGGACATGAGCGACACCGAAACCGCTAGAGGCCCGCTGGCCGACCTCGTCATCATCGAGATGGGGACCCTGATCGCCGGGCCGTTCTGCGGCCAGATCCTGGGCGACTTCGGCGCCGAGGTGATCAAGATCGAGGACCCGAAGACGGGGGACCCCATGCGCCAGTGGGGCCGCAGCCTGCCCAAGGGGCTCTCGCCCTGGTGGCCGGTGATCGGGCGCAACAAGAAGTCCGTGGGCCTGGACCTGCGCACGCCGGAAGGCCAGGAGATCGCCCGCGCGCTGATCGCCCAGGCCGACGTGGTGATCGAGAACTTCCGGCCCGGCGCCATGGAGAAGTGGGGCCTCTCCTACGAGGCGCTGTCCAAAATCAACCCGCGGCTGATCATGGCGCGCGTGTCGGGCTTCGGTCAGACCGGCCCCTACTCGCAGCGCGCCGGCTACGGCCTGATCGGCGAGGCCATGGGCGGGCTGCGATACGTCACCGGCGAGCCCGACCGGCCGCCGGCGCGGGCCGGCATCTCCATCGGCGACAGCCTGGCCGCGATGCACGCGGCCATGGGCGTGCTGATGGCCCTGCACCACCGCGAGCGGACGGGCCTGGGCCAGGTGATCGACGCGGCTCTCTACGAGAGCGTACTGGCGGTGATGGAGAACCTGGTCACCGAGTACGACCTGACCGGCTATGTGCGCGAGCGCTCGGGTTCGATCCTGCCGGGCATAGCGCCGTCGAACGCCTATCCTTGCGCGAACGGCGAGATGATCCTGATCGGCGGCAACGGCGACACGGTGTTCGCGCGGCTGGCGGAGGCCATGGGCCGGCCCGAACTGGCGGCCGATCCGCGCTTCCGCGACCATGCGAGCCGAGGCCAGAACCAGGCCGAACTCGATGGGATCGTCGCCGGATGGACGGGCGAACGGACGCTGGACGAGCTCTTGACGCTGCTGGAGGCGAAGGGCGTGCCGGCCAGCCGGGTCTATCGCGCCCCTGACATGCTGGAGGACCCGCAGTACGCCGCCCGCGAGGCCATCGTGGAGACGGACCATCCGGTGTTCGGTCGGGTGAAGATGCAGAACGCCTTTCCGAAGATGTCGGCGACGCCGGGCCGCGTGCGCTGGCCGGGGCCGGCGCTGGGCCAGCACACCGACGAGGTGCTGGCGGCCCGGGCGGGATGTTCGGACGGGCGGCTGGCGGCGCTGCGCGCCAAGGGCGTCATCTGAGGCCCGGAAATGAAACGCGGCCCGCGACCTATGCCGCGGACCGCACTCCGAAGTGAGGGTCGCTTGATCCGGGCGATCTCCCGTGGCCGCCGGTCCGGCCCCCGCGACTGCGCCGCGGGCCTCCTGAGCCCGGTGTGTAAGGCATAGCTGTAGGGGAGCCGAGGCGGCGCCTTGTCTCAGGGCGTCCTGCCGCGCGTCAGGACGCCGCGAGCAGCTCGGCGACGGCGGCGGCCACCTGGGTGACGTCGTAGGGCTTGCGGATCACGGGCGCGTCGAAGCCGCCCGGCGCGCCGCCGTTCTCGCCGTAGCCGGTGGCGAAGACGAAGGGGATGTTCCGCTGCGAGAGCACCTCGGCGACGGGCATGACCGAGCGGCCGTTGAGGTTGGCGTCCAGCACGGCGGCGTCGATCGGCCGGTCCAGCAGCGCCATGGCCTCTTCCAGCTCGTAGGCGGGTCCGACCACCTCGGCGCCGGCCTCGGACAGGCCCGTTTCAAGCTCCAGCGCCAGCAGCACCGCGTCCTCGACGATCAGCACGCGCGAGCCCTTGAGGCTGGCCGGGCCGCTGGAGGTGACGACCGTCTCTGTGACCCGGGGCGTCGGCGCGTCGGGCACTGTCTCGGGCCGGGGCGCCACGGCCTGCGGGCCGGCTTTCAGCCGCGCCCGGACGCCGGCCGGCTGGTACTCGACGATCGCCTCGCCGTTCAGCTCGCGCCCGGTCACCTGTTCAAGCAGGGTGGAGCCGAAGCCACGCCGCCGGGGCGGGACCACGCGCGGCCCGCCGCTTTCCGTCCAGACCAGTTCGAATCCGCCGGCGGGCAGCGGGGACCAGCGCACGTGCACCTGGCCGCTGTCGACGGACAGCGCGCCGAACTTGACGGCGTTGGCGGCCAGCTCGTGCAGCGCGAGCGACAGTGCGTTGGCCGCGCGCGGGGTCAGGAACAGCTCGGGCCCTTCCGAGCGGACCTGGCCAGGGGCCAGCGCCTTGAGCTCGGCCGCCACCAGGTGCTCGACGGCGGCGCCGCGCCAGCGGGCGGCGGTGAGCAGCTCGTTGGCCGAGGCCATGGCCTTCAGCCGGCCGCCAAAGTTCGAGAGGAAAGCCTGCAGCGAGGTGGTCCGCTTGGCGGTCTGGATCGCCAGCGCCTGGACCGTGGCCAGCACGTTCTTCACGCGATGGTCCAGCTCGGCCATCAGCTCCTGGCGCTGCTCGTCCTCGCGCCGGCGGGCGGTGATGTCCTGCACGATGCCGGTGACGCTGATCGGCTGGCCCGCGTCGTCGCGCAGGATCACGCCGGCGGCGCGGACGCAGATGGTGCGGCCGTCGTCGGGGCGGACATGGCGGAACTCGGCGTCGAAGGCGTTGCGGCCCGCAAGGTCGGCTTCGCGCTCGGCGAGGACGGTCTCCAGGTCGTCCGAATGGATATGCGTCTGCAGCGCCCGGCCGCCCTCGGCGGGGGCTTCGCCAGCCGGCAGGCCAGTGATCGCGGCCATGCGTTCGCTGATCACGAAGACGTCACGGGCGATGTCCCACTCGAACTCGCCCAGGCCCGCCGCCTGGAGGGCCAGATCGAGGCGGCGGCGGTCCGGACTGCGGTCCAGCTCTCGCGTCATGTGGCGAACATAGGGAAACGCGGGGAAGGACGCGACCGGTTTTGACGCAACGGCGGTTGGTGTTTGCGGACGGGGCGGGGCCGCCTATGTTGGAGCCCCAAACAGCCAAGCTCTCCGGAGGCTTCCGCCATGCCCAAGGCCAACGAGCTCACGCCCGACGACGCCGCCCCGGCCAACGACGCCGCCGGCCTCACCGCCGAGGCCCAGCGGGTGCTGGCGGAGGCCGCTCAGCGCATCGAGGCCGCTGTCCAGGAGGGCCTGGAGCAGCTGCGCGCCCAGAGCCGCGTCTACGCCGACGCCGCCGGCCAGCAGCTGGAGGACGCCTCGGAATACGTCAGCGAACAGGTTCGCGCCCGGCCGCTGGCCGCCACCGGCCTCGCCCTGGGCGTCGGCGTGGTGATCGGCCTGCTGCTGGCTCAGCAGACCCGCCGCCCGTAGACGCGCCTTGATCCTGAAGCGCCTCTTCGCCCTCGCCGCGGCTTTTGCGGCGATTGCCGCGGCAGTCGTCGTCTGCATCGTCGCGGCGGCGTTCACGCTCTATGCGGTGGGCCGCCTCTGGCTGCCCCCGGCGGGGGCGGCCGCAACGGTGGCCCTGGCGTTCGCCGCAGTGGCCGCAGCCGTGGCGGCGGTCGCCGTCCGCAAGCTGCCGCCGCCCGAGACCGTCGAGGAGACCTCGCTGGTCGAGCGGCTGATCGAGATGGCCAAGGCCCGTCCGCTGGTCGCCACCGGCGCGGCTGCCGCCCTGGTGACCCTGCTGGTGCGCAATCCCAGCGTGATTTCGGCCATCGTCAGCGCGGTGATCGCCGGGACCGCCGCAAAGCCTGAGGCGAAGTAGGGCGGAACACGGCAGAGCTCGAGGCGTTGCCATGACGCAGGCCAAGCTTCGCCTGCGCTGGAGATATCCCATGCTCGGTTGGGTGGTGACCTTCCTGGTGGTGGCGCTGATCGCCGGCGTCCTCGGCTTCACGACGGTGGCCGGGGCCGCGATCGAGATCGCCAAGGTGATCTTCGTCGTCTTCCTGGTGCTGTTCCTGGTGTCGCTGGTGCTGCATCTGGTGCGCGGCCGGGGAACGGGCCCCGGCCCGCTCTAGCGCGGCCGCCGGTCCAGCGACCAGGTCCGATAGGGCTCGTAGTGAGAGCCCGTCCAGGCGAGGGCGGTGACGCGGAAGCAGCCGTCCTCGACCTCGACGATGTTGAAGCCCGGCGGCACGCCGCGCTCGCGCACCGACAGCGTGCCCGCGCCCACCGCATAGGTGCGCCCGTCCCCATACGGATAGGGCCAGGTGAAGGGCGCGTGGATGTGCCCGGAGAGCACGAGGTCGACCTTGGCCTCGGCGAACGCCTTGGCCGCCGCCTCGCCGCCCCAGACCTTGGCCGTCATGGGACCGCCCAGCATCTCGATCAGCGGGTGATGGACGACCACGATGCGGACGCAGTCCCGCGCCTGGTCGTCGAACCAGGCCGCGGCCTCGTGCGCCTGGCGCAGCGAGATCTGGCCCTTGGACCAGTTCAGCCGGGGCTGGGCGCCGCGGGCGGTGTTGACGCCGCGCACCGCGAAGCCGCCGCCGAGCCAGGTCTGAGCCGGCGCCGCGCCGATCCAGCGCTCGAAGCGGCGGAAGGGCGTGAAGACCCGTTCGATCCAGGCCAGGTACGGCGCGTCGTGGTTGCCCGGCGTCACCAGCCGCTGCTCGGGCAGGCCGTCCAGCCAGGCCTTGGCCTTCTCGAACTCCCAGTTCTCGCCGTAGCGGGTCAGGTCGCCCGAGACGATCACCAGGTCGAAGTGTTCGCGGGTCAGGCGCTCCGCGGCCGCGGCGACCGCCGCCTCGTTCTCGCCGCCGAAGTGGATGTCCGAAAGGTGCGCCAGACGGATGGTCACGTCAGACGTCCTTGGGAATGGTGAGCACCCGCGCCACGGCTCGTTCGTAGCGGACCTCGGTGGCCGCCTTCAGACGCACAGATTCGCCGTCCAGAACGGCGGGGATCCCCTCGGCCGACCAGATCCGGGCCCGCTGACAGCGGCGGCTCTCGACGGCCGGGTCGTCGCGCCAGTCGCGGACCAGCGCGTTCACCCCCAGCCGGATCACGTCGGCGACGCCCTTCACGTCGAGGGCCGCGGCCTCGAGCGCGTGCTCCTCGTCCGCGAGGGCGCGGGAGGTGGTGGGGCACATGAAGACCATGGCCTCGGCCTTTTCGCGCGGACCCGCGTCGAGGCTGTAGCGCAGGCGGCCGGTGAAGGCGCGGCGCAGCGCCCGCTTGGCGCGCGTCCAGGCCAGGCGCTTGCGGCCGTAGCGCGCCGCCTCGCGCGCCGGCGCCCACAGGGCGGGCGAGCCCAGGATGGCGGCCACCATGAAGCGGTGGCCCTCGACCTCGCCGCCGCCGAGGTCGCGGACCTCACCCTGGGCGAGCGCGATGCTGAGCGCGTCCTGCCAAGGACGCACGCCGTAGATCGCATGAGGCAGCATGTTCATCGTCCCGCCCGGCAAGGGGGCGATCACCGGACCGTCGGGCCCCGACAGCTCGGCCGCCGCGCGGGCCGTGCCGTCTCCAGCCAGGACCACCAGCAGGTCGGGCGCCGCGTCGACCGCCCGGCGCAGGCAGTCGCCGAGCTCGTCGGTCGTGGGCGCGCAGACATTCGCGGGCACGCCGTAGTCGGCGAAAATCTTCTGAAGTTCGGCCGGCGCGTCGTCGTCGACGCTGCCGGACGCCACGTTCGCGATGACTTCAACGCGGCGGATGGCCGTCACCGCCCCCTCCCCGGCCAGCTAGCCGGGACGATCGGCCGTGTCGGTCCGGTCGGCGGCGTCGCCGATCGCACGACCGGCGTCGCCGGCGGCGTCACGCACGACGGGCTCAGCCTTGTCGGCCGCCACGGACAGGTTCTGGTCGACCACCTTGCCGGCGCCGCCGAAGGAGCCGTTGATGGCGGCAAGCGCCATCAGCACCACGCCCACGAGCGCGGCCACGATGGTGAAGGTCATCAGGACCGGATGCCGCTTGCGGCGGGCGAGCGCGTCGCGCCGGCCCCGTTCGTAGGCCTCCCGCAGGTCGGCTCGGTCGTCAGCGTCGCGCCGGGAGCGATCGTTGTCGAGGGTGTGTGCAGCCACGTCTCCAGCCTCCTCTCAAGGGGCGTCCGGGCGATGCAACGGCGTGCCTTCCCCTTGGTTCCGGCGGAACTGTGAAGCTGTGGAGGCGTTTGGGAGGCCGTGGGGGACACGTAAGGAGAGCCAAGGAATGCTCAAGCCTCTTATCGCCCTCGTGGGCGCCGGCGTTCTGGCGTCGGCCTGCACCACCAGCGGGAATACGGAAGCGAACGCCGTCGGCGGCGCGGCGCTGGGCGCCCTCACCGGGGCCGCCATCGGCGCGGTGTCGGGCGACGTGGGCGTCGGCACGGGCGCGGCTGTCGGCGCCGGCGTCGGCGCGGTCGCGGGCGCCGTGAAGGGTTGCCGTGAAGACGGCGGCTGCGGGGCCTCGCCCTCGAACCGGCGCCAGTACTACGATGAGCGCGCGGGCCGCTATTACTACTACGACCCGGGCACGGGCCGTTATTACTGGGAAAACGGCACGCCCCGCTAACGGGCTGAACGCCTGATTCAAGACGGCGAGGGCGGTCGGATACTGTGTCCGGCCGCCCTTTGTCGTGCGAGCGGCAGAGGCCCAGCAGGGGCCGATCGGGAGGATGGGCTGATGGGGATGACCAGGACGACGGTTCTGATGATGGCGGCGGTCGTGGCTCTGGCCGGCTGCCAGACGGTACGCAACGCGCGCGACCGGCTGGTGAAGTCGCCGCCGCGCTGCGAGGACCAGACGGTGCAGATCTACTTCGAGCCGGACGTGGCCGAAGTGACGCCCGAAGGCCGGCAGGTGATCCGCGAGGCCGCCGCCATGACCCGCGGCTGCACGGTTGGGCGCGTGAGCGTGCTGGGCCTGGCCGACGCGGCGGGCGATCCGAACGCCAATCTCGAACTTTCGAAGAAGCGCGCCCAGTCGGTGACCGCCGCCCTGGTGGCCGCCCAGCTGCCGGCCGCCGAGTTCAACGTCGCGGCCGCGGGCCAGGCGGGCGCCGTGACGACGGACGGCAGGACCGCCCCGCTGCGCCGGCGGGTCGACGTCACCCTGCACATGGCGAAGTAGCCGGACCGCTCGGAGAGGCGGGCCCGCGGCCCGCCGCGCGCACAAAGAAGAAGGGCGGGCCTGGCGGCCCGCCCAGTGTGCATCATCGAGAAAAGGGGTGCGGAGACGGCAGACTGGCATGCTCGCCAGTCTCAAGTCGGGGGGGGCGTCGCCGCCTCCGCATGGTCTAGAACACCAAAGCCCTGGAAGCGTTCCGGACAGGGCCAACTTTTTTCAGGAATTTTTTCGCGGCGGCGAGAGCGTGCGCGGCGCATCGGCGGATCGGGCGGCTCGCCCGCGAAATCGTCCCGCAAGTTCAATCCCTTGCAAGGCTTTGCCGGACGCGCGGAACGACGCTCCCGCTCCGGACGTTTCGCCCCGTGGCGGGGGTCTCGAGAAGCCCGCCTGCGAGGAGAGGGCTCGACCATGCGCAATTCCTTCGCGTCCAGTCCGCTCAGCACGCGGCGCGGCGTCCGGCTGATGAAGACGCCGAGCTACCGGCAACAGGTGGCGCGGCGCCGCTGGATGGTCGCCGGCGGCATGCTGGCGCTGGCCCTGGTCAGCGGCGCGGTGGGCATGCTGACCGCCAGACCCGATCCGCGGGGCGCCGTCGAGACCGGCCCCTTCAGCTATTTCCCGTATCAGTAAGGAGACTTTCATGGCGCCTACGACGCGCGAGACTTCCAGACCGGCCGTCGGCGCCACGCGGGCGCGGCAGGGCCGTTCGGGCCGGCACGTCTTCTGGGTCCTGCTGTTCGGCACGCTGCTGGCGGCGCTCGCGCTGTTCGCGGCCTGGACCTGGCGAGCGGGCGACCTGCAGTCGACCAACTCCAACAACGGCCCGGCGGCCGAGGCCCCGGTCTTCAACGCCCCCGAGCCAGCCCCGATCAACTCGGCGGTCGAAGGCAACAACGCCCCCGACAACCTGGCGCCGGCCGGCGGCGAGCGGCCGAACCCCACCTCGCCCACGCCCTGAGCCGGCGAGCTCCCGGACAAAAGAAAAGGGCGCCGCTCCCGTCCGGAGCGGCGCCCTTGGTGTTTGGGACCGAAGCGGCGGCCTAAGCCGCCTGCTTGCTGGCCTTGCGCGGATGGAAGAACAGGGCCTGGCCGATCGCCGCCTTCACGGTTTCCGGCTGGAACGGCTTGGTGATCAGGAAGGTGGGCTCCGGGCGCTCGCCGGTCAGCAGGCGCTCGGGGAAGGCGGTGATGAAGATCACCGGCACGTCGTAGCGGGCCAGAATGTCCTTCACCGCATCGATGCCCGACGAGCCGTCAGCCAGCTGGATGTCGGCGAGCACCAGGCCGGGCGTCTTGCGGGCGACGGCGTCCACCGCCTCGGTGCGGGTGGCGGCGATGTCGACCACCGTGTGGCCCAGCTCCTTCACCAGCGCCTCGATGTCGGCGGCGATGACCGGCTCGTCCTCGATGATCAGGACGTCGGTGGCGAGTTCGGCGTCGATCTCGGCCTGGGCCTCGGCGATCAGCCGCTCGACCTCGGCGAAGTCGGCGCCCAGGATCTGCGCGGCTTCCGACGGGGTGAAGCCTTCAAGCGCGGTGAGCAGGAAGGCCTGGCGCGAGCGCGGGGCGATGCGCATCAGGCGACGGGTGGTGTCGTCGGCCGAGATGTCGTCTTCCTGCGGGCCTTCGAGCTGGGCGCCCGAGGTGCACCAGATGGCGTGGAACACGTGGTAGAGCGCCACGCGCGGGGTCATGCTGGCTTCCAGCACCCGCTCGCCAGCCGCGAGGGCTTCAAGGGCGACGCGGACATAGTGGTCGCCGGTGGCCTGATCGCCGGTGAGCGCACGGGCGTAACGGCGCACATAGGGAAGATGCGGCGCAAGGCGGGCTAGCAGACTCAAAGGTGACCCCTCCCGAGATTCGGATCGAAAGCGCAGCAGGCGACGGGGGCTCCGCCCCGTCAGCTGCATGATGGTCCGAAAACGCCAGCGAATGGAACCGGTTCCCTAATCGGCAGGTTTTCCGCATCTTGTCGTTTCCTCCGTGGGAACCCGAACGTGAGTTGAGACGTTGGACGGCGACAAGGAACTAGCGAGGGGGCGGCCGCCGCGCGAGCGGAGCGCCGACGACATGATAGAACAACGTCCTTCACCGGATCGTAGCCGGCCGTCTGCGGCCCTGGACGAAGCCCGCCTGCGTCAGCAGGCGATCGGCGTGCGCCTGCGCCAGATGTTTGACGAGGTCGTCAACGAGAAGGTCCCGGACGAATTCCTGGACATCCTCCGCAGGGCCGACGAACGCGGCACGGGGGACCGTTGATGGGGGCTCTTCCGCAAGTCGAGCGCAAGGCCTCGGACGACGAAGCCTTCAAGCGCGAGCTGGTCCAGCTGATCCCGCACCTGCGGGCCTTCGCGCGCACGCTGTGCGGCGACCCCGCCGCGGCCGACGACCTGGCGCAGGACGCCATGATGAAGGCCTGGGACGCCCGCCAGAGCTTCCAGATGGGCACGAATATGAAGGCCTGGACCTTCATGATCCTGCGCAACCAGTTCTACTCCGAGAAGCGCCGGTCGTGGCGCCAGAGCCAGCTCGACCAGGAGGCCGCCGAGCGGACCCTGGTGGCGGTGGACGACCCGGAAGCGCCCGTCGCCCTGGACGAGCTGCGGCAGGGTCTGGCCATGCTCCCGCCGGAACAGCGCGAAGCGCTGATCCTGGTCGGCGCCGGCGGCTTCGCCTACGAGGAGGCCGCCGAGATCTGCGGCTGCGCCGTCGGCACCGTGAAGAGCCGCGTCAGCCGGGCTCGCCGGGCGCTGCACGCCATCCTGGACGAGGGCGCGTACGATCGCGACGGCGCCGCCGCCGGGGACGCCATGCGCTCTATCCTGGCGGATGCGGAGCGGCTAAGCACCGTCCGCTAAGGACGGGAAACAGCCAATGTTCCGCCTGCCCTCAGCCTCGCTGAGCACGATCCGCGTCCGCCTCATCGCGGCGCTGGCGGCCGCCCTGTTGCCGGTGCTGGCGCTGGGCGTGCTGCAGTCCGTGATCGGCTTCGAACGGGAAGGCCGGGTTCTGCGCGAGAACCTGGGCTTCGCGGCCGAACGCAGCGCCGCCACGGCGCGGGCGCGGATGGAAGGCGCCGATATCCTGCTGCAGACGCTGGCGCCGGGGGCCGTGGGCTTCCAATGCGCCCAGCGGCTGGCCCAGGTGACCCGCCGCATCCCCGGCTACGTGAACCTGATCCGGTTCGACCGGCAGGGCCGGGTGGTCTGCGCCGCAGGCAGCGTGCCGCCCGACGCCCAGCGGGCCGGCCGGCCCTGGTTCCAGCGGCTGGCGGGCGGCGAGGGCCTGACCATCACCCGCGATCCGGGCTCGGCCTACGCCAGCGAGCCCGCCGTCCTGGCCGCGGCCCGGGCCACGGCGCCGGACGGCCGCTTCGACGGCGCGTTCGCGGCGGTGATCGCGCTCTCCAGCCTGCAGCCGGCGGTGACCGATCCATCCCTGCCGCCCGGCGCGGAGGTGGGCCTGGTCGACAAGACCGGCGAATACATCACCATGACGACGCCCAGCGTCTTCCCCCGCCTGCCGCAGGACTGGCGGGCCAAGGTGAAGGCCAAGGGCTCGCTCGTCTGGTACGGCCGCGACGCCGAAGGCCGACGGCGGGTCTATTCCGCCGCGCCAGTCGTAGGCGACGAGGTCTATGTGGTGCTGTCAGCGCATTCGCCGGGCATCCTGTCGTGGGCCTGGCTGAACCCGCTGACCGGCATCCTCTTCCCGCTCCTGACCTTCGGCCTGGCGCTGACCGCGGTGTCGGTCGTGACCGATCGGGTGGTCGTGCGCTGGATCGCCTATCTGCAGCGGATCGCGGCGCTCTACGCCCGCGGCCGCCTCAGCGTGCGCCCGGTGCAGGCCGAACAGATGCCGCCCGAGATCCGCGATCTGGCCGAGACCATGGAGGACATGGCCGACGCCATCGTCGGGCGCGACGCCTCGCTGCGCGACAGCCTGGCCCAGAAGGACGCGCTGATGCGCGAGATCCACCACCGGGTGAAGAACAACCTGCAGGTCATCTCCAGCCTGCTGAACATGCAGCAGCGTTCGCTGTCCGACCCCGCGGCGCGCTCGGCCATGAGCGACACCCGCCAGCGGATCACGGCCCTGGCCCTCATCTACCGCGCCCTCTACCAGGGCCCGGACCTGAAGCGGGTCGACCTCCGGCCGTTCCTGGAGGAGCTCACGGCCCAGCTGGTGTCCGGCGAGATGATCCACGGCCCGGCGGTGCAGACTCAGCTCTCGGTCGACCCGCTGGTCATCGACCCCGACCGCCTGGCGCCGCTGGCGCTGTTCGCCGTCGAGGCCATCACCAACGCCCAGAAGCACGCCTTCGCCCAGCGCGGCGGCATGCTGACGGTGGACTTCACCGTCCGCGGCGAGGAGGCGGAGCTGGCGATCTCGGACGACGGCGCAGCCAGCGACGAGGGCCTGACCGCGTCGGGCGTCGGCCGCACGCTGATGACCGCCTTCGCGCGGCAGCTGCGCGGGCGCGTGGAGATCGTGCGCAACGCGCGCGGCGGCGTCACCGCCCGCCTGCTGTTCCCGACGCCCGCCGCCGACGGCCACGCGCCGATCCAAGGGAACCAGGCTGCGGCCTAGGCGTTGCGGCGACGCCAGATGCAAACTCCGGAGATTCCCCTGATGCGTAAGGTTTTCCTGATGGCGGCCCTCGCCGCCAGCATGGCCGTCGCCGCCTGCAACACCGTGGCGGGCGCCGGCAAGGACGTGGAAGCCGCCGGCTCGGCCGTGAAGAGCACGGCTGAAGACGCCAAGAACTAGTCCCGGTCCTAAGGACCGGAGCTTTGCGGAGCCCCGTTGCGAAAGCGGCGGGGCTCTTGCCGTTTCAGGCGGCGGCCGCCTGGCCGATGGCGAAGACCCCCGCCTCGGCGGCGACCGGGTCCATCCAGGCCTCCACATGGTCGGTCAGGCCCAGCACGAGCCGGCCGCCGGGCGCGAGCGCTCCCGTCAGGTTCTCCAGCACCCGCTCGCGGGCCTCGCCGGTCAGGCCGGCGAGCACGTTGCGGCACAGGATCAGTTCGAAGCGCCCGGCCCGCGAGAGGTCGTCCAAAAGGTTGACCCGGCGCCAGCGCACCATCTGGCGGATGCGGGGCGAGAGAGCGAAGAACTCGCCCTCGCGCTCGAAGTGACGGACGAGCCGGCGGGCCGGCAGGCCGCGCTGCACCTCGAACTGCGAATAGAGACCCGCCTGCGCCTTCTCGAGGCTGCGCTCGGAGAGGTCGGAGGCGAAGAGTTCGACCCGGGCCGCCAGCGCCGGCTGTTCGGCCAGCAGCATGGCCAGCGAATAGATCTCCTGGCCGGCCCCACAGGCGGCGCTCCAGACGCGCACCGGGCCGGCGGCCTGGCGCACCAGCTCGGGCAGCACCTCACGGACCAGGGCGTCGAACACCTGGGGATCGCGGAAGAAGGCGGTTTCGGGCGGGGCCATCGCCTCGACCATCGCCCACACCAGCCGCTCCTCGCCGCGCAGGCGCACGGTCTCTATGTATTGCGCTAGCGAGCCGAAGCCCTCTCGCCGGGCCACCGGCGCCAGACGGCTCTCGATCAGATAGGCCTTGTCCGGATCGACCCGCAGGCCGGCGCGCGAGGCGCAGACGGCGGCGACCAGCTCCCGGTCCTCGAGGCTGATCACGCGGCCAGCCCCACGAAGCCGAGCTTCGCCGAGAGGATTTCGCCGTCGAACGGCTTCATCACATACTCGTCCGCCCCGGCGTCCAACGCTTCCCGGATGCGGGCGAGGTCGTTCTCGACGGTGCAAAACACCACCCGGGGCCGGTCCCCGCCGGGTTCGCTGCGCAGGCGGCGGACGAACTCCAGGCCGTCCATGACGGGCATCCGCCAGTCCAGCAGGATCGCGTCGGGCATGGCCGCATGGCACCAGGCCATGGCCTCGACGCCGTCGGCGGCCTCGGCGACCTCGAAGCCGAGATCCTCCAGGATGCGGCGCGCGACCTTGCGGATCACGCGGCTGTCGTCGACGACCAGGCAGGTCTTCACGGCTTTCGGACGCCCCTTTCCCAAGGGCGGATTGTGGCGCAAGAGGGTTAACGCGCGCCTTAGGCGGGCAGGGTCGCGGCGAAGACGATCCGCTCTTCGTTCACGTCGACGAACACGCGCCCGCCGGCGTCGGTGACGAACAGGTGGACGTAGTAGGCCTGGACCCAGTGGCCGTGCAGGCCCTCGCCGAGCGCCTCCCCCTGCAGGCCGCGCAGCACTTCCGGACGCAACCGGGCCCGCGGGCCCACCGCCTCGACGGCCAGGGCGAGGGACGCGCCTTCCTGCACGGCGCGGACGCGGGCCGTGCCGCCGGTGGGCAGGGCGGCGCCGGCCATCTGGGCGAGGTTCAGGAGCGTGCGGGCCGCCGGCTTGTTCACCGCCGGCGCCTCGACGGTCCAGTTCAGCTCGGCGCGCATATGGCCGAAGACGCCTTGGGCCAGCTTCTCCAGCTCGCGGACGTCGAAGGTCTCGGCCGAGGCCGAGGCGCCGAACGCCACGCGGCAGAAGGCCAGGAGGTCGGCGAGCTTGCGGGCCGAGGTCGCGATCAGGCTCATGGCGTCGTCGCGCATGTCCTGGGCGGAGGGGTCTTCCAGCAGGTCCAGCCCCGAGACGATGGCGCTCGCCGGGCTGATGAAGTCGTGGCACATCCGCGCCGCCAGATAGGCGGCGATCTCGGCGGTCCGGATGGCGGGCGCGGAGCCGGCTGGCGGGACTTCCGGGGCGGCGTCGGGGGTGTCGGTCATGGCCGGCGGACCTTGGCGTGATTTGAGCCTTTGGAAAACCGCGGGCCCTCTCTAATACAGCCGTCGATGGAGCCGTTCTCGGATCCCTTCCTGGAGCCCGGCGTCCTCGTGCGCCACCCGACGCAGGACGATTGGGGCGTCGGGCAGGTGCAGTCCGTGGTCGGCCGCAAGGTCACCGTGAACTTCGAGAACGCGGGCAAGCAGACCATCGACGCCGCCGTCGTCCGGCTGGTGTTCGTGAGCGACGATCCGAGGGCCTGAGGCCCCGGAAGGCATCGAGGGACGAGTTGAGACTTTCCGACACCGACGTGGGCGAGACGCTGGCCCGGATCTGCGAGGCCGCCGCGGGCGTGATCCTGCCGCTGTGGCGTTCGGGCCTGACCGTGGACCGCAAGTCCGACGAGAGCCCGGTGACCGAGGCCGACCGCCGCGGCGAGGCGCTGATCCTGCAGCAGCTGGCCGCCGCCTTTCCGGGCGTGCCGATCGTCTCGGAAGAGGACGCCAGCGAGTTCGGCGCGCCCGAGGCCATCGGGCCGGTGTTCTTCCTGGTGGATCCGCTGGACGGCACCAAGGCCTTCGTTCGGGGCGACACCCACTTCACCGTCAATATCGGCCTGATCGAGGACGGCCGCCCTGTGGCGGGCGCGGTCTCGGCCCCGCCGACGGGCGAGACCTGGTTCACGAAAGGCGGACAGGCCCTCAAGCGGGTGCAGGGCGGCGCGGCCCAGCCGGTGGGCGTGCGGCCGTGGCGGCCCGAGACGGCGCTGGCCCTGATCAGCCACACGGCCAAGGCCGAGGAGATCCAGAACCTGACGGATCGCTACGGCTTCGCCCGGACCGAGCCGATGGACTCCTCGATCAAGCTTTGCCGGATCGCCGAGGGCGCCGCCGACATCTATCCGCGCCATGGGCCCACCATGGAGTGGGACATCGCCGCCGGGCATGCGGTGCTGGAGGCCGCCGGCGGACGGCTGACGACGCTGGAGGGCGAGACCTTCGCCTATGGCAAGGCCGACAAGGGCTTCCGGAACGGCTGGTTCGTGGCCCGCGGCGGCGCCTGAGACCCGACCTCAGATGTGCTTGGGGGTGTTCCACTCGTCGGACACCGGGGCCGACACCGTGGCGGACCATCCTGCGTCCTCGGTAGGGTGGGCCATAGCCGGCCCGGGCCGGCCCAGAGCCAGGTAGCTCAAGAACCCGATCAGGAAGGCGATCGCCGCCAGCCAGAGGAAGGGTCGAAGCGCGGCCGTGGCAGCGGACATCGGCGGGATTCCCGGTTGCATTCTAGGGGCTTAACCCGCCTAGCCGCGCAAGGTTGCGCCAGGGCCGCCGCGCGTGCGCAGCTGTGATCCCGAAGTTGCGAATAATTCTCATTGCCACCTGGATACGGCCTAGTTAAGAACGCCTCGCATTTTCGCTGAGACGTCTGAGGGGACGGGTATCCATGTCGGTTGGGAAGGGCGTCGTCGCCCGGAAGCGGCGCGCGATCGCATTCGCGGTGGCCGGAGTCGCGGGTCTGTCCATGGGCGCGGTCGCCCAGGCCGAAGAGGCGGTGTCCACCGCCGCGCCGACCGCCCCTGAGCTGACCGGCGTCGACGTGAGCGGCGCGCGCGCCCGCGAGCCGGAGTCGCCGAAGTTCACCGCGCCGCTGGTGGACACGCCGCGCAGCGTCACCGTGATCCCGCGCCAGGTGATCGAGCAGACGGCGGCGACCTCGCTGACCGACATTCTGCGCACCTCGCCGGGCATCACCTTCGGCGCCGGCGAAGGCGGCCAGCCGCTGGCGGACCGGCCGTTCATCCGCGGCCAGGCCTCGGCGAACAACATCTTCGTGGACGGCATCCGCGACACCGGCGGCCAAACCCGCGAGGTGTTCAGCATCGAGCAGGTCGAGGTCATCAAGGGCCCCGACAGCGCCTATTCCGGCCGCGGCTCTGGCGGCGGCAGCATCAACCTGACCAGCAAGCGCCCGCGCCTGGACAGCTTCGTCAACGCCCAGGCGTCGGTGGGGACCGACAGCTATTACCGTGGCGTGGTGGACGCGAACTATCAGCTGGGCGAGACCTCGGCCGTCCGCCTGAACCTGATGGGCATGGAGAACGACAGCCCGGGCCGCGACGCCGCCAAGTTCAGCCGCTACGGCCTGCTGGCCGGCGTGGCCACGGGCCTGGGGACCGAGACGCGCGCCACCCTGCTCTACTACCACCTGCGGACCGACGACCTGCCGGACTACGGCGTGCCGCTGTTCACCAAGATCCCCAGTCTGCCCCGGACCAAGAGCGGCGTGCTGCCCGTGCCGCGCGACAGCTTCTATGGCCTGAAGGCGCGCGACTTCCAGGAGACGAAGGCCGACATCGCGACGTTCATCGCCGAACACGACGTGTCGGAGGCCTTCCGGATCCGCAACGTGTTCCGGGCGTCGAAGACCCTGAACGACTACGTGGTCACAAACCCGGGCGACGGCGGCGCGGCCCAGCTGGTCGACGGCGAATGGTGGATGAAGCGCGGGACCAAGTCGCGCTGGAACCCGACCACGACCATCGCCAACGTCGTCGACGTCTACGGGAAGTTCGACACCGGCTTCATCGGCCACAGCTACGACGTGGGCCTGGAGCTCTCCCGCGAGCGGAACGAGAACGCGGCCTATGTGATCTACACGACCGCGGGGAGCCCCTGCCCGGCGGGCTTCACCGGCGCCAGCAACAACCTGGGCGTCGGTGACTGCACCCGGGTGTTCGCGCCGAACCCGAACGATGCCTGGCAAGGGATCATCACCCGGCCGCAAGCCTCCCGGAACCTGACCAAGACGGTGGGCGTGTACGCCTTCGACACCCTGTCGTTCGGCGACAAGTGGCTGCTGAACGTGGGCGTGCGCCACGACAGCTACGAGGTGACCGGGACGGACGCGACGATCACCAGCGCCAACGGCGTGATCACCAACACGGTGCTGACGCCGCGCGCCGGCAAGTGGGACTTCACCAACTACCAGATCGGGCTGGTCTACAAGCCGACCGCCCAGTCCAGCGTCTATGTCTCTTACGGCACGACCTCGACGCCGCCCACCATCGCCGGGGGCGACCAGAACACCGGCACAGGCACGGGCACGGGCAACCTCGCCAACGTCCTGCTGGACCCTGAGGAGGTCGCCAGCTTCGAAGTGGGCGCCAAGTGGGCGTTCTTCGACGACCGCCTGAGCGCCTCGATCGCCTACTTCGACCTGACGCGCGAGAACGCCCAGGTGCAGGTGTCGCCCGGGGTGTACGCCCAGGTCGGCGAGGCGGCGGCGAAGGGCGTCGAGATCGGCGTCACCGGCGCGGTGACCGACCGCTGGGACGTCTTCGGCGGCTACACCTACCAGGACAGCGAACTGGTCCGCGGCGCCTACAACATCATCAACGAGGGCGACCCGCTGGCCAACACGCCGAAGCACAGCTTCAGCCTGTTCACGACCTATGAGGTGACCGACGCCTTCACCATCGGCGGCGGCGCCTACTACGTCTCGAAGAGCTTCGGCGGCAACCAGGGCGGCGCCGGCGGCGGGAACAACCAGGTGTACGCCCCGGCCTACTGGCGGTTCGACGCGTTCGCCTCGTACCGCATCAGCGACAAGGTCGACCTGCAGCTGAACGTCCAGAACGTCGGCGACGAGGACTACATCATCCGGACCAACGGCGTGCACCACGCCGACTACGGCCCGGCGCGCCAGGCGATCCTCACGCTCAACGTCCGCTACTGATCCTCCCCCAAGGGTGGCGGACGCGACGGCCCCGTCTCCTGCGAAGGAGGCGGGGCCGCTTCGCATTCCGACCGGCCGAGGCTTAAGGTGCGCCCGCGATGATGCTGCACATCCCCGACGTCCTGACGAAGGCCCAGGTGGCCGAGCTGCGCGCGACGATCGACGCCGCCGACTGGGTGGACGGCAACGAGACCTCGGGCGCGCAGTCGGCGCTGGCCAAACGCAACGCCCAGCTGCCGGAGGGCTCGCCGGCCGCCGTCGCCGCGGGGGAGACGATCCTCGATGCGCTCGCCCGCAACCCGCTGTTCGTCGCCGCGGCCCTGCCGCAGGTGGTCTTCCCGCCGCTGTTCAACCGCTATGCCGGCGGCGAGGCGTTCGGCCTGCACGTGGACAATTCGATTCGCCAGAGCCGCAACGGGCGCACCCGCATCCGCAGCGACCTGTCGGCCACGCTGTTCCTGACCGAACCCGAGGAGTACGACGGCGGCGAGCTGGTGGTGGAGGACACCTTCGGGGCGCACGAGGTGAAGCTGCCGGCCGGCGACATGATCCTCTATCCAGCCTCCAGCCTGCACCAGGTGACGCCGGTCACGCGCGGGGCGCGGGTCTCGAGCTTCTTCTGGGTTCAGAGCCTGGTGCGCGAGGACGCCCGGCGCGAGCTCCTCTTCCAGATGGACGTGGCGATCCAGCAGCTGGGCGGGAAGGTCGGCCGCGACGCGCCCGAGTTGATCGCGCTCACCGGGACCTACCACAACCTGCTGCGGATGTGGGCCGAGGTCTGAAGGCCTACCGCGGGCGCTGAAAAACCGGTATGCCGCCGGCAAATCGAAGAAGGGGACCCGCCATGCCGCTCGACACCGGCGCGCCGCAGAAGACCTATCGCTGGGACGATCCGCTGGACCTGTCCTCGCGCCTCTCGGAAGAGGAGCGGATGGTGTGGGAGGCGGCCCGCCAGTACGCCCGCGAGAAGCTGCTGCCCCGTGTGGTCTCGGCCTATGCCGAGGAGCGGTTCGACCGCGAGATCATGACCGAGATGGGCGAGCTGGGCTTCCTCGGCCCGACGCTGCCCGAGGAATACGGCTGCGCCGGGGTGAACCACGTGGCCTACGGCCTGATCGCCCGCGAGATCGAGGCGATCGATTCCGGCTACCGCTCGGCGATGAGCGTGCAGAGCTCGCTGGTCATGTACCCGATCTACGCCTTCGGCTCTGAGGAGCAGAAGCGCAAGTTCCTGCCCGGCATGGCGGCGGGCAAGATCATCGGCTGCTTCGGCCTGACCGAGCCGGACGGCGGCTCCGACCCCGCTTCAATGCGCACCGTCGCGAAGAAGGTCGACGGCGGCTATGTGCTGAACGGCGCCAAGATGTGGATCACCAACAGCCCGATCAGCGACGTGGCCCTGGTCTGGGCCAAGCTGGACGGCAAGATCCGCGGCTTCCTGGTCGAGCGCGGTTCGAAGGGCTTCGAGACGCCCAAGATCCAGAACAAGCTTTCCCTGCGCGCCTCGGTCACCGGCGAGATCGCCCTGTCGGACGTCTTCGTGCCCGACGACATGATGCTGCCGGGCGTGGAAGGCCTTCGCGGCCCGTTCTCGTGCCTGAACAAGGCGCGCTACGGCATCGCCTGGGGCGCCATGGGCGCGGCCGAGTTCTGCCTGCACGCCAGTCGGGACTATGTGTCGAGCCGCAGCCTGTTCGGGCGGACCCTCGCCTCGCGCCAGCTGGTGCAGAAGAAACTGGCCGACATGTCCACCGAGATCGCCCTGGGCTTCGAAGGCGCCCTGGCGCTGGGCCGGCTCATCGACGAGGGGGCCTGGGTTCCGGAGGCTATCTCGATGCTGAAGCGCAACAACTGCGGCAAGGCCCTGGAGATCGCCCGCGTCGCCCGCGACATGCACGGCGGCAACGGCATCTCGGGCGAGTACCACGTGATGCGTCACGCCTCGAACCTCGAGACGGTGAACACCTACGAGGGCGCCCACGACGTGCACGCCCTGATCCTGGGCCGCGCGATCACCGGCGAGAGCGCCTTCTAGGACCCGTTTCGGGCGTGCGCACCGTGTCGCACGCCCGTCACAACTTTGCGTTTACCCAGAGCCTGTAAGTCTTCCCCGCTTCTCTGGGGGAAACAATGGCCCGCAAGAGCGCCGAACGCGCCGCGGACAGGGCTGACATGATCGCGTGGCTGTTCGAGAACAGCCGCGATCTGATGCACGTCTCCAAGGACGGCGTTCTCCGGGTGGTGAACCCCGCGTGGTGCGCCCTCACCGGCCTGTCCGAAGATCAGCTCGTCGGCCGCTCGGTCCTGGACTTCTATCACCCCGGTGACGAAGGCGTCATGCGTCAGCTCATGACCAGCATGCAGCCAGGCGACACTGCCGAGACCGAGGTTCGGATCCGCCGGGTCGATGGCGCATACCAATGGTTCGCGGCGCGCGGGCAGCGGATGGCGGACGGCTCATTCATCGTCAATCTGCGCGACGCCACCCATGAACGCGCGCATCGCGAGGAGCTGGACGCCGCACGCCGCACCCGCAAGGCGCTGGGCGCGTCGGCCGGCATCGGCATGTGGACCTTCGAACCCGCCGAGGACCGCATCTGGTGGTCGGATGAGATCGTCAGCATGGTGGGCTTCAGGGCCGATTCCCACCAGACGCCGAAGGCCTTCAGCGCCCTGGTGCACCCCCGCGACCGCAAGCGGGTGATAGCCGCCTTCACGCGGGCGGTCGCGACCGGCGAGCCGCTGCAGCTCGAGCACCGCATCTGGGCGACGAACCACTGGATGGTGGTCCGCGTCACGGTGGCCACCGAGCCGCGGCCCGGCGGCGTCTACGCCCTGAAGGGCATTTCCGAGAACATCACCGAGCTGGCCGCCGCCCGCGACGCCGCCCGCCAGGGCGAGCAGCAGGCTCGCAAGGCCCGCCGCGAGGTGCAGGTCGCCGCCCGCCGTCTGGAGATGGCGCTGAAGGCGGCCGAAGCCGGCGTCTACGAGATCGACCACGTCGCCCGCACCTTCTGGGCCTCGCCCGAGTTCGAGCGGATCACCGGCCGCAAGGGCTCGAGCTACGAGGAGGCGGTCCAGCTCAGCTATCCCGGCTTCCACCCCGACGACCTGCCGCACGTGCGCGCCTCGTTCCGGGCGCTGCACCGCGGCGACAAGAAGTCGGGCGAGTCCTTCGAGGCGCGCATCCTGCGGGCCGACGGCGCCGAGCGCTGGGTGCGGGTCCACCACTATCTCAAGGTGGGCCGGGGCGGACGCTGGCTGAAGGCGGTGGGCCTGATCCAGGACTGCGACGCCAACAAGCGCCAGGAGCTGGCGCTCATGGAGGCCCAGCGCGCCGCGGAAGCCGCCGGCGAGGCCAAGGCCGCCTTCCTGGCCAACATGAGCCACGAGATCCGCACGCCTCTGAACGGCGTGATGGGCGTGCTGCACCTGCTGAAGTCCGAACAGCTCACCGACGACGGCCGCGCCCTGCTGGACGAGGCGCTGTCGTGCGGCCAGATGCTGGCCGAGCTGCTGAACGACGTCATCGACTTCTCGAAGATCGAGGCCGGGCGGCTGGAGCTGGCCTGCGAGCCGGTGGACGTGCGCGCCCTCGTTGAGGGCGTGGCCCGCCTCTTGAAGCCGCAGGCCCAGGCCAAGGGCCTGCAGCTGATCGTGGACGCGAGCCCCGACGTCGGCTGGGTCCGCTCGGACCCGGTGCGCCTGCGCCAGGCGCTGTTCAACCTGTTGGGCAACGCGGTGAAGTTCACCGAGAGGGGCCACGTGGTCGTCCGCTGCCGCATGGCCGACGCGGGCGTGCTGCGCTTCGAGATCGAGGACACAGGCGTCGGCATCCCCGCCAAGGCCCAGGCGCGCCTGTTCCAGCGCTTCAACCAGGCCGACGCCTCGACGACGCGCAAGTTCGGCGGCTCGGGCCTGGGGCTCGCCATCACCAAGCGCCTGGCCGAGATGATGAACGGCGAGGTGGGCTTCACCTCGATCGAGGGCGAGGGCTCGACGTTCTGGCTGGAGGTGGCCGCCGAGCCCGCGGAGGCCGCGACCGTCGTGGACGTCGCGCCGGGCGCCGTGCTGGAAGGCGTGCGGGTGCTGGTGGTCGAGGACAACGCCACCAACCGGCTGATCGCCACCAAGCTGCTGGAGAACCTGGGCGCCTCGGTCGAGACCGCCGCCGATGGCTATCTGGGCGTGGAGGCCGCCGCGCGCGGCGGCTTCGACTTGATCCTGATGGACGTTCAGATGCCGGGTATCGACGGCCTGGAGGCGGCGCGCCGCATCCGCAGCTTGGGCGGACCGGTCGCCGCGACGCCGATCGTGGCGCTCACCGCCAACGTGCTGTCGCACCAGCGGCAGTCGTACCTCGAGGCGGGGATGGACGGGGTGGTCGGCAAGCCGATCTCGCCGGGCGTGCTCCTTTCGGAGATCGCGCGGCTCAGCGCGGCCCCCGAAGAAGAGGTCGAGGGCGACACCGCCGCGGCCTGACCTGCCTTCCACCGTTCGCCGAAGCGGTGCTAGAGCAAGACAAACAAGATCCTAGGGGGAGGAACCGCGGATGGCGGACATCGCCGCTGACCGTTCGGGCGCGCCGAAGAGCGAGCCTGAGAAGGAGACGTCGCTGAGGACCGTGGTGGCCGCCTCGTCGGCGGGCACCGCCTTCGAGTGGTACGACTTCTTCGTCTTCGGCAGCCTGGCGGGCGTCATCAGCCGGGTCTTCTTCACCGGCCTGCCCGAGACCGCCGGCCTCGCCGCCGCGCTGGCGCTGTTCGGCGCGGGCTTCCTGTTCCGGCCCCTGGGGGCGCTGGTCTTCGGCCGCATCGGCGACCGGGCCGGCCGCAAGGGCGCGTTCCTGGCGACCGTGCTGCTGATGGGCGGAGCCACCTTCGCCATCGGCCTGCTGCCCTCGTACGAGCAGATGGGCCTGGTCGGTCCGATCCTCTTGATCCTGATGCGGATCATCCAGGGTTTCGCCCTGGGCGGCGAATACGGCGGCGCGGCGATCTACGTCGCCGAGCACGCGCCGGCCGACAAGCGGGGTTGGGCCACCAGTTGGGTGCAGACGTCGGCGGCGCTGGGCCTGTTCGGCGCGCTGCTGGTGATCCTGGCCACCCGCCTGATCCTGGGCGAGTTCGTCGGCGCCGAGGCCTTCGAGGCCTGGGGCTGGCGCATCCCGTTCCTGTTCTCGGCCGGCCTGCTGGCGATCTCGGTCTGGATGCGGCTGAAGCTGTCCGAGAGCCCAGCCTTCGCCAAGCTGAAGGCCGAGGGCCAGCAGTCGAAGGCGCCCTACGCCGAGGCGTTCGGCCAGTGGGGCAACCTGAAGCTCGTGCTCCTGGCCCTGTTCGCCATCATGTCGGCCCAGGGCGCTGTCTGGTACACGGCCTTCTTCTACGTCCAGACCTTCATGGAGCGGTTCCTGAAGGCGCCGCCCGAAACGATCACCGCCCTGATGCTGTCGGCGACGGCGGTCAGCGCCGTGGGCTACGTCTTCTTCGGATGGCTGTCGGACCGCATCGGCCGCAAGCCGGTGATGCTGTTCGGCATGACCCTGATGCTGGTCGCCTACTTCCCAGGCTTCCACATGCTGTCCAAGACCCTGAACCCGGCGCTGGCCGAGGCCGAGGCGCGGACGCCCGTGGTGGTGATCGCCGACCCCGCCGACTGCTCGCTGCAGTTCGACCCGGTCGGCAAGGCGAGCTTCGCCTCCTCGTGCGACATCGCCAAGGGCGTGCTGGCCAACGCCGGCGTGTCGTACCGCAACGAGGCGGGCCCGCCCGGCGAGCCGGCCATGGTCCGGGTCGGCATGGCCACCGTCACCTCGGCGGACGCCCGGGGTCTGCCCGCCGACGCGGCCAAGGCGGTGCGCACCAGTGTGGAGACCCGCATCAAGCAGGGCCTCGCACGCGCGGGCTACCCCGAGAAGGCGGATCCGGCGCGCATGAACTTCTGGGGCGCGTTCGGCGTGCTGCTGGTGTTCGTGGTCGCGGCCACGGCGCTCTACGGGCCCATGGCCGCGGCGCTCGTGGAGATGTTCCCGACGCGGGTGCGCTACACGGCGCTGTCCCTGCCCTATCACATCGGCACGGGCTGGGTCGGCGGCTTCGTGCCGTTCACCGCCTTCGCCATCGTGACGGCGGTGGGGAATATCTATTCGGGCCTGTGGTTCCCGGTGGTGTTCACCGCCATCTCGGTCGTCACCTGCCTTTTGTTCCTGCGCGAGACCAAGGGCCGGTCGCTGGATTTCTAGGGCTTTGGCCGGTCCAGCTCCGCGATCGTCGCGTTGGAGGCCGGGCGCTCGGCCTGCAGCTTCTTCGACACCGCCTCGGCCTGGCGCATGGCGCGCAGGACGTTGCCGCCGGCCAGCTTGGCGAGGTCGGCGTCGCTCCAGCCGCGGCGGGCCAGTTCGACGAAGAGGCCGGGGAACTTGCTGACGTCCTCGAGGCCCTGCGGCGCGCCCGGGATGCCGTCGTAGTCGGAGCCGATGCCCACGCAGTCGACGCCGCAGACCTTGGCGATGTGCTCGACGTGGTCGGCGATCATCGAAAGCGTCACCACCGGCTGGGGATTGGCCTTCTCCCAGGCCGCGAGCGCCGCCTTCGCCTTCTCGGGCTGGCCGATGTAGAGGCCTGCATAGGGCGGGGCGTTGCCGCGGGTGATCTCCGCCGCGCGGTCTGAGGCCCAGCGGGCCGCCGCGTTGGAGGCGTAGCCCGGCGCGAAGTTGGCCATCACCACCCCGCCGTTCTGCTTCACCAGCGCCAGCACCTCGTCCGAGACGTTACGGGGGTGGTCGGCGATCGCCCGGGCGCCCGAATGGGAGAAGATCACCGGCGCCTGCGACACGCGCAGGGCGTCCTTCATGGTGGCTTCCGAGACGTGGCTGAGGTCCACCAGCATTCCCAGCCAGTTCATCTCGCGCACCACCGCCTCGCCGAAGGGCGTCAGGCCGTCGTGCTGCGGGTTGGCGGTGGCGCTGTCGGCCCAGGGGATGTTGGCCGAGTGGGTCAGCGTCATGTAGCGGGCGCCAGCGGCGTACATCTGGCGCAGCACAGGCAGCGAGGCGTTGATCTGGTGCCCGCCCTCGATGCCGACCAGCGAGGCGACCTTGCCGGCCTTGTGGACGCGGACGATGTCGTCGGCCGTGTAGGCCATCTCGAAGGCCTTGGGCCAGCGCTGGGCCATCTGCCGGACGATGTCGATCTGCTCCAGCGTGACCTGCACGGCCTCGGGCCCGGTCAGATTCGTGGGGATCCACACCGACCAGAACTGACCGCCGACGCGGCCGGCCTTCAGGCGCGGGATGTCGGTCATCAGCGGCGGGTTGTCCTCACCGGGCGGCAGCGCGCGCGTATCCTTGGAGAGGTCGACCCGGTCCATCTTGCTGTCGAACCGCTCGCGGATCGCCCAGGGCACGTCGTTGTGGCCGTCGATCAGCGGCGTCTGGGCGAGCACCCGGTCCACGCGGGCGGCCAGCCTGGCGTCCGGCGTCTGCGCCTCGGCGGCGGTGGCGAACAGGGCGGCGAGCGCGGCGGAGCGGAGGAGACGCTTCATGCGCCAAGGGTTCGCAAGCGTCGCCGCGCCGGTCAACGGCGCAGACGGTTCACCCCGCGATCGGCAGGACCTCGGTCTCGACGCCGGCGGATTCCAGCGCCGCCTGTTCGCTGCGCCAGCGCGAGCCGGTGACCAGGCGCGCGACGCGGCGGCCGTCCTGAGCCAGGGTGGCGATGTCGTCCACCGAGAGGCCCTCGCGGCGCTCGGCATCGCGCCTGGCGAGCGCCAGGACGTCGGCGTGGCAGCCCGGGTCGCAGACGAGGAAGTCGGCGGCGGCGAGCGCCCGGGCGGCGCGCAGGGTGAGCAGGTCGGCCGGTCCGCGGGCGTCGATGTACTGGACGGCGGCCGGCAGGGGCGCGTCCTGGGCCAGCGCCGTGCGCAGCAGGTCGCGGGCGCGGTCCATGTCGCCGGTCATGGCCGCCTCGGCGGCGGGGCCGGTGAGCGCGCCGCGCAGGAAGGCCCGACGGCGGTGCGGCTCGGGCAGCGCCTGGCGGACCTCGTCCTGCATCTGGCGGAACAGCGCGGCGACGCGGCCGGCGCCTTCCGGCACGCGGGCCTCGAGGTCGTGACGCAGCAGGGTCGCCAACATCGGCGAGGCGCCCCCGGTGCCGATGGCGGCCACCACCTCGCCGCGGTCGATGACGGCTGGGGTCGTGAAATCGCAAAGCGCGGGGCGATCCACCACGTTCACCGGCACGCCGGCGGCGCGCGCCGCCTCGGCCGCCTTGCGGGCGAAGTGGTCGTCGGCGGCGGCGACGAAGGCCAGGGTCGCGGCGGCGTAAGCCTGGCGGTCCAGCGCCGCCTCGCCCGACAGCCGCACGACGATGGCGGGCGAGCCCTCGAACAGGCGGGCCTTGGCCTCGGCGGCCTCCCCTTCGCCCGCGATCACGACCGTGCGGCCGGCCAGCGGGAAGAAGGCAGGGAAGGCGTCCAAGGCGGGTCCGCGCCTACTTCAGGGTCTTGAGGAAGGCGATGATCGCCGCGCGGTTCTCGTCCGACGGCACTGCGATCATCATCTTGGTTCCCGGCGCGAACTGCGTAGGCGCCTTCAGGAAGGCGTCGAGGTTGGCGTCGGTCCAGGTCCCTTCCTTGGCCTTCAGGGCCGGGGAATAGGCGAAGGGCTTGGAGGCGATCTTGGCGCCCGCGACGCCGTTCAGCGCCGGACCCATCGGACCGCCCGCGTGGCACATCTTGCACTGCATGTTGAACAGCTGCTGGCCGTCCGCGGCCGAGGCTGGCGCGGCGGCGAGCGAGAGGGCCAGGGCCGACAAGGAGGCGATGGCGACGCGGCGGAACATGGGGTCTCCTCGAATTCGTAATTTGGGTACGCTTTAACGCCCAGACGCGCCGAACACCACCGCTCGATTTCCCCACCCCTGCGAACGGCGCTAGCATGCCGCACCGGTGGGGAGGATCGCCATGGCTTCGACGCTCGATGTGAACGGACGCGCGTACAACGTCAATGCGACGCCCGACACGCCGCTCCTATGGGTGCTGCGCGATGAACTGGGGCTGACCGGCACGAAGTACGGCTGCGGCATCGCCGCCTGCGGCGCCTGCACGGTGCTGGTCGATGGCCAGGCCGTGCGCTCCTGCCAGCTGCCGGTCTCGGCCATCGGCCAGGCGAAGGTGACCACCATCGAAGGCCTTGGCGGGGCCCACCCGTTGCAGCAGGCCTGGGTGAAGCACGACGTGCCCCAGTGCGGCTACTGCCAGTCGGGGCAGATCATGGGCGCGGTCGCCCTGCTCTCCCAGACGCCGAAGCCGGACGACGCCGCCATCTCGGCCGCCATGGACGGCCACATCTGCCGCTGCGGGGCCTACCAGCGGATCCGCGCCGCCATCAAGGAGGCCGCGGGCCTGCCGGCGGTAACCGTCACCGCCCCGGCGCCGGCCGTTCCGGCGCCCAAGGCCTGAGGGAGAGCTCCGCGATGAACAAACCCCTCGCCACCCCGAAAGTCACCCGCCGCCAGGCGCTGGTGGTGGGCGCCACGCTTTCCGGCGGCGCCCTGCTGGTCGGATGCTCGCCCGCCGAGATCATGAGCGTGGGCGCCAAGAAGGACTTCGGCGCGTTCGGCCCCTTCCTGCGCATCGCCGCGGACGGGACCGTCACCGTGATCTCCAAGCACATCGAATTCGGCCAGGGTAACCACGCCGGCCTCGCCGCCATCGCCGCCGAGGAGCTGGACGCCGACTGGGACAAGGTGCGCGTCGAGCAGGCCCCGGCCATCGCCAGCGTCTACGGCAACGCCGGAATGGGCGGCACCCAGGGCACCGGCGGCTCGTCGGCCATCTCCGGCTCGTGGGAGCAGCTGCGCCGGGCCGGCGCCTCGGCCCGGGCCATGTTTGTCCAGGCTGCCGCCTCGAAGTGGAGCGTGCCGGCGGGCGAGGTGCGGGTGCAGAATGGCCTCGTCAGCCACGCGTCTGGCAAGCAGGCCCACTTCGGCGAGCTGCTGGAAGACGCAGCCAAGGTGAAGCCGCCGCAGCAGGTGACGCTGAAGGACCGCAGCGCGTTCACCCTGATCGGCACGGATCGCGTGCGGCGGAAGGATACGATCGCCAAGAGCACCGGAACCGCCCGCTTCACGCAGGACGTGCGCCTGCCCGAGATGCTGACGGCGATGGTCGCGCATCCGCCGCGGTTCGGCGGCAAGGTACAGTCGTTCGACGCCAGCGAAGCCAAGAAGATCCCCGGCGTGGTCGAGGTCTATCAGATCCCCTCGGGCGTGGCGGTCGTGGCCCAGTCGACGTGGGCCGCCAAGCAGGGCCGCGACGCGCTGAAGGTCACGTGGGACGAGTCGAACGCCGAGAAGCGCGGCTCGGCGGCGATCGTCGCGAGCTTCAAGGACCTCGCCTCGGGTAAGGCGCAGCCAGCGGAGGGCGCCAGGTGGGCGGCCTTCGACTCCAAGGGCGACGCCGCGCGCGCCGCCGGCGGGACGGCTGCAGTCGAGGTCGCGTACGACTTCCCCTACCTCGCCCACGCCACCATGGAGCCGATGAACTGCGTGGCCATGGTGAAGGGCAACAACGCCCGGCTGATGTTCGGCTCCCAGACACAGACTCTGGACCAGATGAACGTCGCCAAGGTGGTGCTGACCCTGCCGGGCGCGGTGCAGATCGAGACCTTGCCGGCGGGCGGCTCGTTCGGCCGGCGGGCGAATTTCCAGTCCGACTACGTCGTCGAGTGCGTGCAGATCGCCAGGAAGGTGGGCGGCGGCCGGCCCGTGAAACTGGTCTGGACCCGCGAGGACGACATGCGCGCGGGCTACTACCGGCCCATCGTCCACCACACGGTGCGGGTGACCACCGACGCGGAGGGCTTTCCGGCGACCTGGCGCCACCGGATCGTCACCCAGTCGATCATGAAGGGCGCGCCTCCGGGGGCGCCGAAGTCCGACATCGACTTCACGGCGGTCGAGGGCGCCCTGGGCTCGCCGTACCTGAAGGCCACGCCGGTCGTGGACGCCCAGCTGCTCACGCCCGACATCGGCGTCCCCGTGCTGTGGTGGCGCTCGGTGGGTGCGACGCACACGGCCTATGTGATGGAGCACACCATCGAGCAGCTGGCCCGCCGGGCCGGCAAGGATCCGGTGGAGTACCGCCGGGCGCTCTACGCCAAGGCCGGGGCGAACCGGCACCTGGCGGTGCTGAACACCGCCGCCGAGAAGGCGGGCTGGGGGACGCCCGCGCCGGCCGGCTGGACGCGCGGCGTGGCGGTGCATGAGAGCTTCGGCTCGGTCGTGGCCCAGGTCGCCGAGGTGAAGCTGGAGAACGGGGTCCCGAAGGTCGGCCGGGTGGTCACCGCCATAGACTGCGGCACGGCCATCTCGCCCAACCAGATCGCCGCCCAGATGGAGGGCGGGACCTGCTACGGCCTGTCGGCGGCGCTGTTCGGCGAGATCACTTTGACCGACGGCCAGGTGGATCAGGGCAACTTCGACACCTACCGCGTGCTGCGCAACTCCGAGGCGCCGCAGGTGGAGACCTACATCGTGCCGTCCGCGAATCCGCCCAGCGGTGTCGGCGAGCCCGGCACGCCGGTGATCGGGCCTGCGGTGGCCAACGCCCTCCTGACGCTGACCGGCCAGCCCACGCTGAGCCAGCCGTTCGTGAAGACCTAAAGGTCGGCGGGCTCGTCGACGTCGTAGAGGACCCCGTCGTCGGGGGCTTCGATCACGGCCAGCCGGTCGCCCAAGGCGTCCAGGATCCTCCGCGCGCCCTCGTCGCCGCGCAGCGCCATCACCAGCGGGAACAGCTCGCGCGAGAGCACCACCGGGTTTCCGCGCCGGCCGGCGAAGACCGGAGCCGCGGCCGGCGCGCCGTTCGCGACCGCCTCGCACAGCGGCTTGAGGATGGAATGCGGCACGCGCGGCATGTCGCCCAGGAAGATCATGCAGGCCTCGGCGTCGGCCGGCAGGCCGGCGAGGCCTGCGCGCAGCGAGGCGGCCATGCCCTCCTCCCAGTCGTGGGCGTCGACGATCTGGACGCTGGGGTCATAGGCCATCGCCGCCTCGGCCACCTGCGAGCCGTCGGCGCCCGTGACCACCGTCACCCGCCGCACCGGCGCGGCGAAGGCGGCCGACAGCGCCCCGTCCAGCAGAACGCCTCTTCCGTAGGCAGTCAGCAGCTTGCGGCCGCCAAACCGGGACCCCGCCCCCGCCGCGAGAACAACCGCCTCTGTCGCCACGACGTCATCGCCTCTATCTTGGGACGAACATGACGCTCACCGATCACAGTTTTCATCAAGGCCCGCTCATCGACGGCTTCGGGCGGACGGTGACCTATCTGCGCCTGTCGGTGACCGACCGCTGCGACCTGCGCTGCGTCTACTGCATGGCAGAGCACATGACCTTCCTGCCGAAGGCCGAGGTGCTGAGCCTCGAGGAACTGGACCGGATCGCCACCGCGTTCATCGGTCTCGGCGTGACGAAGCTTCGGCTGACCGGCGGCGAGCCCCTGGTGCGCAAGGGGGTGATGGAGCTGATCGAGGGCCTGGGACGGCATCTGAAGACCGGCGCGCTCGCGGAACTGACCCTGACCACGAACGGCACCCGGCTGAGCGA